>CACPPD010000001.1 GCA_902635865.1 uncultured Pelagibacteraceae bacterium
TTATTATTTATTTATTTTTTAAATTTAATGGTTAAGATTAACAAAACAATTACCTTAAAATTAATTTTTTTAGTCAGCATTATTGCTTTATCTTCGGCATTTTTTATTGAATATGTTTTAGGTCATCAACCTTGTAACTTATGTATTTTAGAGAGAATTCCATACTTAATGGCTATAATAATTATTGTACTAAATTATAAATTTATTCATCTTGAAAAATATTTTATAATTTTGCTTATTTTAGTTTTTTTGGCAGCTACTATTTTATCTTTATATCATTTAGGTATCGAACAAGGTTTTATTGAAGAATCACTGGTTTGCGATTTAAAAAATGGCTCTAATTTACTATCAAAAGAGGACATATTGAAACAATTGCAAGAAAAATATGTAAGCTGCAAAGATGTTACATTTAAAATTTTAGGTTTATCGCTTACAAGTTACAATATTATAATATCAATATTAATAGTGTATTTTACAACAAGAGTTTATTTAAGTTATGACAACAATAAATAAAAAGAAAATAGAAGAATTTATTAGAGTTGATCATGCTGGAGAACGTGGTGCTGTTAAAATTTATGAAGGACAGCTACTTGCTCTAAACACATTGGTTAAAGATGAAGCTTTAAAAAAAATAATTGAAGAAATGAAAGTTCATGAAAAAGAGCATTCTGATTTTTTTGAAGAAGAAATTAAAAAAAGAAATATAAAACCTACAAAATTTTTACCCTTATGGGATTTATTAGGTGTAGGATTAGGTTTTGGTTCAACTTTGCTTGGAAAGAAAGCAGCTATGCTTTGCACTGCTTCTGTTGAAGAAGTTATAGATGAACATTATTTAAACCAAATAAAACAACTTGATAAAAGTGAACCAAAACTTAAAAAAAAAATAATTAAATTTAGAGAAGATGAATTAAGTCATAAAGATATTGCTTATGAAAAGGGTGCAACAAAAGAAGGTCCTTACTCTATATTAGATAAAATTATTAAAACTGGATCAAAAATTGCAATAAATATTTCTGAAAAAATTTAAGACTCTAGTTCTACATCCCAATATAGGTAATCCATCCAGCTTTTGTGTAAAAAATTTGGTGGGAAATTTTTACCATTTTTGTGTAGATCCTCTGTTGATGGTCGATAAGGGTACTGATGTAACTTCATCCCTGAATGTTTTAATAGTTTTCCACCCTTTTTTACATTACATGCAGAACAAGCTGTTACAACATTATCCCAATTAGTTTCACCCCCTTTTGATCTAGGTAATAAATGATCAAAAGTTAACTCTTCATTGCTTCCACAATATTGACAGGAAAATTTATCTCTTAAAAACACATTAAATCTTGTAAAACTTGGCTTACTTTGAGGAACAATATAATCCTTTAATGCGATAACACTTGGTAATTTCATATTAAATGATGGACTTCTTATAGTTCTATCATAATTACTAACAATAATAACTCGATCCAGAAAAACAGATTTAACTGTATCCTGCCATGACCACAAAGATAAAGGGTAGTAACTCAAAGGTCTATAGTCTGCATTGAGTACTAGCGCAGGGCACTTTTCTAATGAAACATTTTGTTCAATAAAGTTATTCATTGTTTTAAGTTTAACTTAGTTGAACAATTTTATCAATAATAAGAGATGTTAAATTTTTTTTAAAATAAAATTTAAAGCTGTACTTGATGCTTCAATAGGAATATGATGATCACAATTTTTTATTAATAATGTATCAACTTTAACATTGTTTCTAATTAAAAAATCTTTTGCTTCCAGTAAATGGGTAGATGGGACAATTTGATCAGCTTCACCATGTATAAGTAATGTTTCAGTTTTATTTTTAATTCTATTTTTTAAATCATTTTGATTTATTATCTTTCCAGAAAAACCAACTATACATAAAAAATTTTCTTCAAATGTAAGACCAACATTTAAAGACATCATGCATCCTTGACTGAATCCTGATAAACATATTTGATTATTTGATAACTTGAACTCTTTTTTTATTTCATTAATAAATTTTTTTAAAACCTCTTCAGCCTTAATTGATTGCTGTAATATGTAATCAGAATCCTCTTTTGTTAAATCAAACCATTGATAACCGGAGGGATTTATAACACATGGCTCGTGACCATTAGGACAAATAAAGACTGTATTAGGCATATGTCTTTTCCAGTTTAAAGATAGCATGCTTATATCCTTTCCATCTCCTCCATAACCATGAAGCAAAATAATTGCATTTTTGATTTCAAGACCATTTTCTGGTTTAATAATTATGGAATCTAGGCAAAATGTCATAGTAGATAAATTATGTTTTTTATGTCAAAACACAATCTAAAATAAAAAAAATGATTTCAGGAATATTAGTAAAAGTTTTATCAATTGCGCTTTTAATAGCTGTTGGAATAGTTTTAATTTTAGGTATAGGTACTCTTTTTAAGGGAGGAGAAACAAGTAAGAAATATTCAAATAAATTAATGCAGCTAAGAGTTATTTTGCAGTTTATTGCTATTATTGCTTTAGTTGGCTTTGCTTATTTTTTTAAAAATTAGTTATATTTTTTTATCCAATTAACAAAATTTTTATCTTCAAAATCTATTGAACCCATTATTCTAGCAAATTCTTGGCCCTCTTTATTAATTAGTATTGATGTTGGGACACCTCTTAGAGAAAACTTTTTTGCTAATGTAGTAGGTGGATCAAAATAAGGTTCGAAGTTTTTAATGTTAAGATCTACAAAAAATTTATTAACTTTATCTAAAGTTTCTTTTCCAATATTAATTGGAAAAATTTTTATTTTGTCTAATTCTGGATTCGCTTGGAGTTTATCTAAAGATGGCATTTCTTCTTTACAAGGTTCACACCAGACCGCCCAAAAATTCAATATCAAAAAGTTACCCTTATATTCATTAATATTAATTTTTTGATCATTTTTGTCTAAAAAAATAACATTATCATATGTTTTTGGTATTTTATGGATTACAATATTTTTAATACCGGGTAGCTCTTCAGCTACAACATTTGTTATCAAAAAAATAAATATTATTAAAAATCTCATGTTAAAAAGGTATAATTAAATATCATGGCAAAAAATAAAAACAACCAAGCAATCTGGAACACACGTATAAAAAAAAATACATCAAGTTTGTTTCAAAAAGTGGGTAATTCAATAGATATTGATAAAAGACTCTATAAAGAAGACATCCAGGGGTCAATTGCTCATGTTGAAATGCTTTTTAAACAAAAAGTAATTTCATTTAAAATAAAAAATAAAATTATTTATGGACTAGTAAAAATTGAAAAGGAAATCACAAGAAATAAATTTGAGTTTAGTAAAAAATATGAAGATATTCATATGAATATCGAGAAGAGACTTTTTCAAATTATAGGTGAAGAAGCTGGCTATGTTCACACTGCAAGATCAAGAAATGATCAAGTAATTACTGATTTCAAAATTTGGATGAAAAATTCAACCAACGAAATAAATAATAATATTAATAAAGTTATTAAGAGTACAATCAAGTTAGCTGAAAAAAATGTTGAGACCATCATGCCTGGATTTACTCATCTTAAAAATGCTCAAGCTATCTCTTTTGCACATTATTTAATGTCTTATGTAGAAATGTTTAATAGGGACAAAAAGAGATTTTCCAATAATTTAGATAGCTTAAATGAAAATCCCTTAGGTGTTGCAGCTTTAGCAGGAACATCATTTAATATAGATAGAAATTATACAACCAAAAAACTTGGTTTTAAAATACCTACAAAAAATTCTATTGATACAGTTTCGGATAGAGATTTTGTTTTAGATTTTTTATACGCTTCATCTGTGTGTGCTATGCATATTTCTAGAATTGCTGAAGAGTTAATTATTTGGAATTCTGATGGTTTCAACTTGATCAATTTATCTGATAAAGTTGTCACTGGATCATCGATAATGCCACAAAAGAAAAATCCTGATCTTTTAGAGTACCTACGTGGAAAATCAGGAAGCATTTATGGAAATTTATTTTCAATGCTTACAATTTTAAAAGGCTTACCATTATCTTATTTTAAAGATTTGCAAGACGATAAGGAAATTGTTTTTAAATCTAACGACAATCTAAATAATTGTTTAAAAATTTTCGACGAAATACTGAAAAATTGTAATCCAAATAAGAATAAAATGTTAGAACTTGCTAATTTTGGATACATTACAGCAACTGATTTAGCTGACTATCTTGTGAAAAATCACTCAATGTCTTTTAGAAAAGCATATCAAAAAACTGCTGCTGTGGTTAATTTTGCTGAAAAAAGAAAAAAGAAGTTAAATGAATTAACTTTAGACGAGTTAAAAAAAATTGAACCTAAACTTAAAGAAGATGTATTAAAAGTATTTAATTTAAAATACTCAATTAATTCCAAAAAATCCTATGGTGGAACTTCTTTTGATAATATTAAAAAAATGATAATGAAATATAAAAAAGAAAAATGATTAAAAAATTCATAATAATTATATTATTATTAAGTTCAGTTATTTCTTGTGGAAAGAAAGGTGATCCTAAATACGTAGATCCAGATAAAAAAGTAGAAATAAAAGAAGTTTCAATTAACTTAACTTAATGAAATACATAAATAGAAAATTAACAATAGAAAAAATTAGTCTCGAAAATATTGCAAATAAATTTGGAACTCCATTTTATTCTTATTCTTATTCTAAATTAAAAGAAAATATTAATAATTTTAAAAAAAGCTTTAGATCTTTTTCACCACTTATCTGCTTTGCAGTCAAATCCAACACAAATGTTAATATAATTCGGGAAATCAAAAAACTTGGATTGGGTGCTGATGTTGTTTCCAAAGGAGAACTAATGATGGCATTGAAAGCAGGTGTAAATCCAAACAAAATAGTATTTTCTGGTGTTGGTAAAACAACAAGTGAAATCAGCTTTGCTATTGATAAAAAAATTTTACTTATTAACGCAGAGTCTTTAAGTGAAATAAAAGAAATAGACCGAATAACAAAGTCAAAAAATAAAAGAGTAAAAATTGGTGTAAGACTAAACCCAAATACAGATGCAAAAACGTTAAGTCAAATATCCACTGGAAAAAAAGGAAATAAATTTGGTGTAAATAAAAATACATTTTATGAAATTTTAAATTATTGTAAAAGTTCAAAAAATATTGATTTAAAATGTCTAAGCGTTCATATAGGCAGTCAAATTTTAGACCATAGACCTTATGAAAAAATGCTTGAAGCAGTCAGTCAAATTCTCAATAAAACAAATCATAAATTTGAATTTATAGATTTAGGTGGAGGTATGGGCATTACTTACACTGATAAAAATAAAAAACTAAATTATAAAAAATACAACACAGCTATTCTTAAATTTTTAAGAAAACATAAAGTTAAAATTATATTTGAGCCAGGTAGATCAATTATTGGAAATACAGGGACATTAGTATCAAAAATAATATATATAAAAGATAGTGGAAGTAAAAAATTTATAATTTTAGATGCCGCAATGAACGATTTAATGAGACCTGCTTTGTACGGTGCGTTTCATAAAACCTTACCTGTTACAAAATCTAATAAAACCTCAAAAAAACCATATGAATTTGTAGGTCCTATTTGTGAAAGTACGGATAAATTTATTACATTAAAAAAATTTCAGGTGTTAAATGAAAAAGATTTAATAGCAATATGTGATGTGGGAGCTTATGGAATGTCACTTAGCTCAAATTATAATCTAAGACCTAAACCAATAGAATTATTGATAAAGGGATCAAAAATTAAAGTAATAAGAAAAAGACAAAAGCATAAAGACATAATTTAGCTTTTGACAAAAATGATAAGAAATTTTTTATTTTCAATATTATTTTTTACTGGAATTATTTTAATTTCGATAATTTTTTTACCGTCATTTTTTTTACCGAAAAAGGTTGTTTTGATAGGAGGAAAATTGATGGGACATTGGGCTAGTTTTTGTTTAAAGCTTGTTCTTTCAATAAAAATTTCAATTAAAGGAAGGGAAAATATTATTAATGATAAAAAATTTTTTATAGCAGCATCCCATCAATCAATGTTTGAAACTTTTTATTTACAGACAATCTTTAACTCACCTGTATTTATTCTCAAAAAAGAATTATTATCAATTCCAATATTTGGTTGGTACTTAAAAAAAATAGGATCAATTTCAATTAAAAGAGACAAAGTTACAAAAGACAATTTAGGTTTTTTTGATGATATTTCAAAATTAATGGCTACTTCAAATAGACCTTTAATTATTTTTCCCCAGGGAACCAGAGTTCTTCCAGACGAAAGACCACCTTTCAAAAAAGGTGCTTCGAGAATTTATGAAGAGCTAAATATTTCTTGTCAACCTGTAGCAATTAACTCTGGATATGTGTGGCCCAAAAGAGGTAATAAGAAATCTAATAAAACAATTACAATCTCTATTATGAAGCCAATTCCTTCTGGATTAACAAAAGAAAATTTTATTCAAATTCTTGAAAAAAATATCTATTCAGAGTTAGACTTAATTAATTAGCCCTTCATAGGCATAACAACAAAAATACTATCAAAATCACTCGGATCTTTTATTAAAGCTGGTGAGCCAGTATCATTAAAAAAAATTTCAACTCTATCTCCATCTAACTGTGAAGCAACATCTATCAAATATCTTGAATTAAAACTTATCTCTAAATCATGGTCAAAATTAACACTTAAAGTTTCTTTACCATCACCACTGTTAGTATTATTTACGGACAGATCTAAAGTATCTTTAGATAAATTAAATTTTACACCATCTTTTTTATCTAATGAAACCGAAGCGACTCTATCAACAGAATTTAAAAATAGTTTTAAATCTAGTTCTAATTTTTTTTGATTATTTTTGGGTATAACTTGAATATAGTTAGGAAATTTTCCATCAATAAGTTTTGAAATTAAAATACTATTATTTAATTCAAATTTTATTTTTGCTTTCACATTTGAAACTTTTACATTTCCATCATAACTATCTAATAAAGAACAAAGTTGAAAAATTGTTTTTTTAGGTAAAATTATTGGATCAAAATCAATTTTTTCGTCTAATCTAATTTTTGAAATAGACATTCTATGACTATCTGTTGCAACTGCTGTTAAATAATTTTTATCCTCAAACTCTGTTTGATGAAGATATATACCACTTAAATAGTGTCTCGTTTCATCATTAGAAACAGAAAATTTACACTTATTTAATAATTTAAGAAGTTGTTTTGATTTAATTATAAATTCATTCTGATTAAAATTTTCATCTGTTAAGGGAAACTCTGAAGCGCTTATACAATTTAAATTAAAAATAGACTTTTCAGATTCTACTTGTAACTTGCTTATATCAGTTAAGGATAAATTAATTTTTTTCCCTGAATTAAATTTTCTGATAATATCGTACATTATTGAGGATGTTGTTGTTGTTTTACCTTCTTCTAAAATTTCAACATTTTTTAATTGATGTATAAATATTAAATCTAGATCGGTTGCAGTGATTGTAAGTTTTGAATTACTTGCATCGAGTAAAATATTTGAAAGAATGGGAAGTGTGCTTCTCTTCTCAATAACACCCTGACAATAATTTAATGCTTGCTGAAGGTCTTGTTGATTAACGTTAAATTTCATTTTCTTTATTATTATATAAAATCTGGTTTTTTAATTTATTTATATTATCAACCATCTCAGGGTCTTTTTCTTTTATCTTTTCAATAGTTTTTACTGAATGAATTATTGTTGTATGGTCTCGGTTAGAAAATTCTCTTCCAATTTCAGGTAGTGATTTAGAAGTCAAAATTTTAGTTAAATATATTGCCGTTTGTCTAGGTCTTACTAAATATCTTGATCTTCTAGATGATAACATTTCATTTTTGCTAATTTTGAAAAACTTACAAACAATTGTCTGAATTAGATCTATCGTAACCTTATTTTCTGCTAAATTTAATAAGTCTTTTAAAACTACTTTAGTTTCTGAAAGATTTGGGTCTTTATTGTAAATTCTTGAAAATGAAATAACTCTGTTTATTGCACCAACTAGTTCCCTTACACTTCCAGTTATTTCATTACTTATAAAATCTTGAATTTCTCTAGAAACTTGTAATTGTTGAGAATATAAAGCATTTAATTCTTCAGTTTTTTTTTCAACTATTTTTTTTCTTAGCTCAAGGTCTGGCTTTTGAATATCAACAACTAATCCGCCAGAAAATCTTGATTTAATTCTTTCTTGAATTCTTGATAATTTATTTGGTGCTCTATCAGCTGATACAATTATTTGAGATCCCTTATCAAGTAATGCATTAAATGTATGAAAGAACTCCTCCTGCATAGCTTCTTTTCCACTTATAAACTGGATATCATCGATTAATAAAATATCTGTATTTCTAAAATATTCTTTAAACTTAACCATATCGTTTGATTTAATCGATTTTACAAACTGGTACATAAAACGTTCAGCAGAAATAAACATTACTTTATTATTTTTTTTAAGCTCTAAACCTATTGAATTTAATAAGTGAGTTTTTCCCATTCCAACACCACCATAAATATAAAGAGGATTATAATGAGATATATTTTCTGAAACTTTTAAAGAAGCTTCGTAAGCTAATTTGTTACTTGAACCCGTTATAAAATTATCAAATCTTTTATTTGGATCAATTCGATTATATTGAAGGTAAGAGTCTTTTATAAATGAAACATTTTCATTGGTATTGTTCTCATTAATATTATTTTCCTTTAAAGTGATATCTTGAGCTTTTTCAACTATTTTGAACTCAATTCTAATAATTTCTTTTTTATATACTTTAATTATCTGTAATATTTGGTCTAGATACCTTGATGTAATCCAATCTCTAATAAATCTTGTTGGAACTGATAATAGTAAATAATTATTGAATTCCTCTACAAAAGAAATCTTTTTTAACCAACTCTCATAAACTTCTAAGCCTAGTTTATTTTTCATTTCATTCTGCACTTGATTCCATTCAAAGCCCTCAGAAGAAAAATTGTTAGTATTTTTGGTATTTATTAATTTATTCATAACTTAAGGGGAAATCTCAGTTAGAACTATTTAAAAAAATTTGCAACAAGTTAATAAAGAAATTAAAAAAAAAATAAAATCTATGATTGTGATTTAAATTTAAAAAAAAAATTTTAATTAAATTTAAATTTAAAATTATAAATTGAATCAAATATAAATTGTATCAATTAATTGATTAAATTAGAATTAAATCAAATATAGATTGAATGACTATAATTCAAATATTTACTAAATCTAAATATGGTAACTTAACACAAAACTTAAATATATAATGTAGATATCAGGAGTTGTTTAAAAATTTAGCTAACGTTTAAATTGCAGCAATTTTTTTTGTAATTCTAGAAACATTTCTAGAAGCATTTTGTTTTTTTATTATTCCTGTTTTTGCAATTTTCATCAACTCAGAGTTTAACTTTGGCAAAAATTTAAGAGCTTCATCTTTCTTTTTACCATCAATTAAAAAGTTCATTTTTTTGAGAGCGTTTCTAAACCTACTCTTTCTAGCTTTATTTACCGCTGTTTGTTTAGAAATTCTTCTAATTCTCTTAATTGCTGATTTTGTGTTTGCCATCTGCGCAGGGGTATAGCTTGAGAATTTATAGTGGTCAACTAAATATTTAACTATTTTTGACAAGAAACGCAAAAAAAAGTCGACCTATTTGATGTCATCTTTTTTTTTATAATACCTTTGCAATTCGTACGCTTACAATTAGCTCCCTCTTGCTGATAAACTTTAAACTCCTTTTGAAAGTTACCTTTATTTCCTGTAATATCTTTAAAGTCTCTAATACTTGAACCACCCTTGATAATTGCCTGTTCAAGTATTTTCTTGGAATTTAAAATAACATTTAAACATTCATTTTTATTAAGTCTTTTTGCTTTTTTAAATGGATTTATTTTACTAGCAAAAAGAATTTCACTTGCATAAATATTACCTATTCCAGAGACAAATTTCTGGTCAAGTAAAAAACTTTTTATATCCTTATTTTTGTTCTTAAAATAATTAACTACATAATTTAGATTAAATTTATCACTAAAGGGCTCAGGTCCCATTAATTTAAATCTTTTTTCTAAATCTTGATGATTTTTGATTATTTCGAAAAATCCAAAGCGTCTTGGATCATTATAAATTACTTTCAAGTTGTCAAATTCTAACTCTGCATGATTGTGTTTTTCAGGTAAAAAAGGTGAATGATAATAACTTGTGTTTGTAAATTTTTGTGGCTTTTTCTTATCAAGAATATGAATTGTTCCTGACATTCCTAAGTGGATTAAACAATAATATTCATTTTGAAGATGGATAATTAAATATTTAGAAAATCTACTAACTTTAATAATTTTTTTGTCTTTTAGAAAACTTTCAAAATCACCTGGTATTTTAAATCTTAAATTCCTGTTTCTAATTATTACTTTTTTTATGCTTTTTTTTTTAATCTTTTTATGAAGGGATTGTCTAACAATTTCTACTTCTGGTAATTCTGGCATTTGATACTATATTCAATATATATTTTTTTATGCAACAAAATCTTCAAAATAAAAAAGGACTTGTAGAAAATGTATTTGATCAGGTCTACAACAAATATGACTTGATGAATGATTTTATGTCTATGGGTGTTCATAAATATTGGAAAAAAAGTTTAATTAATATGATGAATCCTATAGACAAGAGAAAACTAATTGATGTTGCGTGTGGGACAGGAGACATTGGAAGGTTATTTTTAGATAGCACAAATAAAGAGGCTGAAATAACTTGTGTAGATCCAAATAAAGGTATGATTAGTAAAGGAAAACAAAAATTATCTAATTATAGAAATGTAGAATGGGTTATTTCGCCAGCAGAAAAGTTACCTATAGCTGACAACTCATTTGATTATTACACTATTAGTTTTGGGCTGAGAAATACAAAAAATTTAAATAAAGCACTTTTAGAAGCTTATAGAGTTTTAAAGCCTGGTGGGCGTTATCTATGTCTAGAATTTTCTAAGATTCAAAATTCAAATCTTAATTTTATATATAAAAATTACTCAAAACTTATTCCTATAATTGGAAAGTTTGTAGTTGGAAAAAAAGAACCTTACGAATATTTAATCAAAAGTATTGAACAATTTATTAATCAAGATGAATTAATAGAATTGATGGAGAAAAATAATTTTCAAAAATGTTCATATAGAAATCTTTCTGGGGGTATTGTTTCAATTCATAGTGGTTGGAAAATTTAATGATTAAAAAACTTATTACTTTATTTAAATTAGGAAGAAAAATTGCAAAATCTGATATTTTAAAAATTGCATCAAAATTTAAAAAACCTCCTTTAGCTATAAAAGTATTATTTCAAATTTTATCTATTTCATTTGAAAAAAAGGAACAAAATAACTTTATTGAAGATGATGGTGAAAGACTATCTAGATCATTAGAATCTATGGGTACAACTTTTATTAAACTTGGGCAATTTCTTGCTACTAGACCTGATATAATTGGAGAAGAATTATCTTTAAGGCTAGAAAAACTTCAAGATCGATTACCGCCTTTTTCAATTCATGAAGCAAAAAAAATTATTAAAGAAGATCTTGGAATTGATGCATTTAATTCAATAATAGATTTAAGTGAACCAGTTGCTGCTGCATCAATTGCACAAGTCCATAAAGCAAAAATAAATGACAATGGAACAATCAAAGATGTAGCTATTAAAATTTTAAGACCAAACATAAAAAAAATATTCAATGAAGAAATAGATGCGATGATGTTGTTTGCATTTATTATTGAATCGTTTATAAAAAAAACAAAAAGATTAAAACTTGTTGAAGTTGTTTTTTTACTCAAAGAAATAACTAATCTTGAAATGGATTTAAGATTTGAAGCTGCTGCAGCAAATGAATATGCAGAAAATACTAAAAATGATGCTGGTTTTAAAGTACCTGAGATTTATTGGAATTTTACCAGTGAAAATGTAATGACTTTAGATTGGATAGATGGAATTTCAATAAGAGAAGCTGGGGAGTTAAAGAAAAGAAATTTAGATACTAATAAAATTGCAGAAGATATTATACAGCATTTTTTGAGACATGCTGTAAGAGATGGTTTTTTTCATGCAGACATGCATCAAGGAAATATTTTTGTTGATAATAGTGGCCAGATTGTACCTATAGATTTTGGGATTATGGGTAGATTAGATAAACTTAGTAAAAGGTTTTTAGCAGAAATTTTATTTGGATTTATTCAAAGAGATTATCGCAAAGTAGCTGAGGTTCACTTAGTGGCTGGATTAGTTCCTAAAGAAGTACCTATTGATGATCTGGCTCAAGCTTTAAGATCAATAGGTGAGCCTATATTTGGTCAAGAAGTAAAAGATATTTCGGGAGGTAAATTACTCAAACAATTATTTGATGTAACAGAAAAGTTTAATATGCAAACTCAACCTCAGTTATTAATGTTGCAAAAAACTATGGTTGTAGTTGAAGGTGTAGCAAGAAAATTAAATCCAAACACAAATATTTGGACAACTTCAAAACCTGTACTAGAAAATTGGCTCAAAGAAACAAAAGATCCAATTAATAATTTAAATGAAACTTTAAAAAATACATCTGAAGTTATTAAACGTTTGCCTGAGTTTCCTGAGATTATGGATAAAGCAAATCAAGCATTAACGTTTTTAGCTAGCGGCCAAATTCCACAAAATTCAAATTCATATACCGCTTTAAATGATAAGAAATCAGAAATGATAGCATTTAGAAATCAATCTATTATTGGTTTATTACTTCTTGTAATTTTTGGACTTATAGTATTTTAATTCCGCAAATGAAAAATTTGTTAAATAAGAAAATATTATTCATTATCTGTGGAGGAATATCTGCCTACAAAAGTCTAGAAACAATTAGGCTTTTTAAAAAAAACGGAGCAGTAATTAAGACAATCCTTACTAAAAGTGCGAAAGAATTTGTAACTCCGCTTTCGGTAACGTCGCTTTCACAAGGTAAAGTATATAGCGATTTATTCAGCGTAGAAAATGAAGCTGAAATGGATCATATTTCACTTTCAAGATGGGCAGATTTAATATTAATTGCACCAGCCACAGCAAATACAATTTCAAAATTAGCTCAAGGAACAACTGATGATTTAGCATCCACTGTGGTTTTAGCTTCAGATAAAAACATTATTTTAGCTCCAGCGATGAATGTAAGAATGTGGGAACATCCAACTACTAAAATGAATTTAAAAAAATTAAAGGAGTATGGATATAAACTAATTGGTCCAGAGGTTGGTGATATGGCATGTGGGGAATATGGAGAGGGCAAAATGTCGGACTCATCAGTAATTGCTGATGAAATTGATAAATATTTCTTAACTCAATCAAAAAACAAAAAATTTAAAGCATTAGTTACAGCAGGTCCAACTAATGAGTACATAGATCCAGTTCGTTTTATTACGAATAAATCAAGTGGCAAACAAGGATATGAATTAGCAAAATCATTATCCAAAAAAGGTTTTGATACAACACTAATTTCAGGTCCAACTAATCTTGAAATAACTAAAGATATTAATCTTATAAAAGTTGAAACAGCAGATGAAATGTTAGTTGCTACTCAAGAAAATTTACCTGTTGATGTAGCAATTTTTTCTGCTGCTGTAGCTGATTTTAAAATTAATAAAAAATATGAAAATAAAATTAAAAAACAAGATAACTTACATTTAAATTTAGAAAAAAATGTAGACATACTTAATTATGTATCTAACCATAACCACATGAGACCTGAGCTAGTCATTGGATTTGCAGCAGAAACTAATGAGATTGATAAAAATGCAGAGGAAAAATTAAACAAGAAAAATTGTGACTGGATAATTTCTAATGATGTATCAAATAAAAATATAGGATTTAATTCTGATTATAATGAGGTAACTATTCATTATAAAAATGGAGACGTTAAAAAAGAAAAACTTTCTTATAAAAAAAAATCTGGAATTTCTAATGAAATAGTTGATAGGATAATTGATCAATTAAATTAATGGCAAAAGTTCTTATCAAAAAGTTAGACTCTGCAGCTGAACTACCTGCTTACAAAACAGAAGGTGCATCAGGTATGGATTTGATGGCATTAGTAAAAGAACCCATCAATCTTAAACCAAACTCATCATGTTTAGTTCCAACAGGTCTTGCAATTGCATTTTCTAGTGATTACGAAATCCAAATAAGACCAAGATCTGGTTTAGCTGCAAAAAACAGCATTAGTGTTTTAAATACACCTGGAACTATTGATAGTGATTACAGGGGAGAAATAAAAGTAATCCTTTTTAATCACGGAAAAAGTGATTTTTTAATAAATAATAAAGATAGAATAGCGCAAATGATTTTAACTCCTGTAATTAAAATGGATCTTGAAGAAACTGATGATCTTCCAGAAACAATTAGAGGAGAGGGTGGATTTGGCTCTACTGGAAAATGAGCAAAAATTTAAGCAAAAAAGAAATAGATAAATTTTCTAGACAAATAATTTTAAAAAACATAGGTCCATTAGGACAAAAAAAAATTTTAGACTCAAAGGTTTTAATAATTGGAATGGGTGGACTGGGATGTCCAGCAGCTGATTTTTTAACCCGATCTGGCATTGGGAAATTAGGAATTGTTGATCACGACATCGTTAGCCTATCAAATATTCATAGACAAAGTTTATATGATGAAAAAGACTTAAATCACTCAAAAGTTATAATTGCCAAAAAAAAGTTAAATAGAATTAACCCAAAAACAAAAATAAATCTTTATAACTTTAAAATAGATAGAATAAATTTTGAAAAAATAATAAAAAATTATGACTTCATTATTGATGGTACTGACAATTTTGAAAGTAAATTTTTAATTAATGATTTAAGTCTAAAATATAAAAAATATCTGGTGACTGGAGCAATTAGTAAATTTGATGGTCATGTTTTTACTTTTGATTTTGTAGATAAAAATACTCCATCTTTACGAGACTTCTATCAAGAGGAAGTTATTACTGATGAAATATTAAACTGTGAATATGAGGGAATATTGGGACCAGTAGCAGGAACAATTGGGACAATGCTAGCTAATGAAGTTTTAAAAAAAATATTAAAAGTTGGCCAAAATTTAAATGGATTTATTCTTATTATAGATTTATTAAATTTAAGCTTTAGAAAAGTTAAATTAAATAAAACAAAAAAGTGAAAATAAAAAATTTAATAAATAATATTTTTATATTCTCTCTTTTAACATTCTTTATTACCTCAAGTGATGCAGGAGAAATATTCGTTTCTCTTAAAAAAAATAAAGTAAACGTAAGATATGGACCAAGTTTTGAATCTGACATTAAGTATATTTATAAAAAAATAAATTTACCTTTAAAACAAATTGATAAAAAAGAAAATTTTAGACGAATTATTGATTTTAAAAATAACAGTGGATGGATTCATATTTCACAATTAAAAAAAAGTAATTCAGTAATAGCGACGAAAAATAAAGTTTTATTTAACAAACCTACATCTTTTGCTAAACCAGTTGCTCAAATAAAAAAAGGAAGATTGTTAATTTTAGAAAAATGTGAACAAAACTGGTGCCAAATTACATCTGGTGAATTTAAAGGTTGGATAAAGACAGATAATATTTGGGGACTAAATTAACTAAAATCAGCTGACATAGAGGCTATATTTTCTTTAGATAATTTTGTGCTATGAGAATATTCTTTGTGATCTATACCAAGCTCAATTTCAGAACTATTAGATTTAAATTTTTCTATTTGATCATCAGTAAAATTAAAATGAATAAACTGTACTGATGAAGCTTTTCCTTCAGTAGAAGTTCTATCTACATCTTCCTCTGGGACCGCTTTAATTTTCTCACCATTTATTTTCATAAATACTGTTTCTTCTATTCCACCAACTTTTCCAAGAAACGCCGCTCTTGAAATAGGATTATCTATTTCAAACATCAGGGTTGCTGTAAGCTCTTTTCCGTTAGGTATTAGAGGATTATATGCAGAAAGCTCATCCTGAAGTTGTTCATCACCACCTTTTTCAATATATAGCATCTCTTGAACTTGAGCTAACATTGTTTCATAACTTTCAAAATAAAAAGTGGCATAAGGACCCAAGGCAACTCTTCTATTTTTTTTGTAATCAACAATATTTTTTCTTAGTTCACGTCTCTTCCCTACATAAACATTTAGAGGCATGATGTCTTCTTTTTCAATTTCTCTTTTTTCCCTAGGCATGACTACAAATTATAACTTTTTGCCATTAATTCGATAGGGTGTAGTGCCTCATCATTAGATATATTTGTATCAACTTCTAACTGTTTTAAATGTTTGCCAGCTAGAGGACAATCCGATGCCATATACTTATTATTTTTATTTTTAATTTGTCTAGCTGTTGGTCTTCCAACTTTATTTGCTAAATCATGTGTTTCTCTCATTACTCCAAAAGTTCCTCCATGACCTGCACATCTTTCAACAACATCAATTTTAACGTTTGGTATAAATTTTAACATATCTCTTGCTTTAATACCCATGTTCTGTGCTCTAGCATGACAAGCATGATGCACGGTTACTCCCCCATCAATCTCATTTAATCCCTCTGCTAATCCCTCATTGTTTGCTATATCAACAACATACTCATCAATATCCATAACATTTGTAGATAATTTTTTTATTTTTTCATCGTTTGGTAATAACAAAGGCCATTCAAATTTTAGCATCAATCCACAACTCGCTGTTAGAGTTACTACTTTATAACCTTTATCAATCCATTCTATTAAATCCTTAGAAACTTTCTTTGCTTGTTCAACAACTTTTGGGAGATCTGCTTGCTCTAAAAATGGCATTCCACAACAACCAGGATAAGCCTCCTGGACGTCTACACCATTTTTTTTCAAAACTTTGAAAGCAGCAACACCCGTATTTTTTTTATTAAAATTTACAAAACAAGTTGAATAAATTACAACCTTTCTATCTTTATAGGGTGTTTGATATTTTATTTTATCTCTATTTTTTTTGAAAAAATTTGAAAAAGTTTCTGAGTTATATTTTGGCAGTTGAACTCTTTTATCTATTCCAGCAATAAGTTCTAAAATTTTTCTAAATAATTTATTTTTAATATTTGATGCCCAATTGATTATTTTTGAGAACAACATGCCAATTTTAGCGTTTCGATCTATTTGAGCTAGTTGTGTTGGTACATTTGGTAATTTACCTAATTTTTTTTGAGCTGTTCTATATCGCAGCATTAAATGTGGAAAATCAAGGTCAAAATCGTGAGGTGGAACATATGGACATTTGGTCATAAAACACATATCGCACAAAGTACATGCATCAACAACAGGAGCAAATTGATCGCTAGATAAGCTTTCAACATCTTCATTTTTAGACTCATCAATCATGTCGAATAGCTTCGGAAATGAATCACAGAGATTAAAACATCTTCGACATCCGTGACAAATATCAAACACTCTTCTCATTTCAGCATCTAATTTTTCAGCATTTAAAAAATCAGGATTCTCAAAATCTATAGGGTGTCTTATAGGTGCACCTAAACTTCCTTCTTTACTCATATAATTTAGTATTTTGAAATTTGAATTATTTTTAGTGGGCGACTAACGCCCACTAACAAATTTGATTAGCTAATAGACTCTAAAGTTTTTTGAAATTTACCAGCGTGTGATTTTTCTGCTTTAGCTAAAGTTTCAAACCAGTCAGCAATTTCTTCAAAGCCTTCTTCCCTAGCTGTTTTAGCCATACCAGGATACATATCAGTATACTCATGTGTTTCGCCTTGAACTGCTGAAGCTAAGTTTGCTTTTGTTTCACCAATTGGCATACCTGTTCCTGGATCACCAACTTCTTCTAGATACTCCAAATGACCATGTGCGTGACCGGTTTCACCTTCGGCTGTTGATCTAAAAACTGCAGCCACATCATTGTAACCTTCTATGTCAGCTTTTTGTGCAAAATAAAGATATCTTCTGTTTGCTTGACTTTCACCAGCAAACGCTTCTTTTAAATTTTCTTCTGTTTTACTTCCTTTTAAAGACATTTTTTCTCCTTTTTAATGATTTATAAATCATATAATGCATATAGACCGTATGTCAATAGTTTAGAATTATTATAATGTAGATTTTAAGTGTATGATTTAATTAAATTATTTTTGATTTTGATTATCACTCGCAACTCTAACCAACACTTCAACGGAATTAATTTTTTTTCCTGTAATATTTTTTCTAATATTTATTTTATCAATATCACTCTCATCACAATCAATTAGCTCGTGCGTATCTTCATCAAAAAAATGATGATGTGCTGATGTGTTTGTATCAAAATAACTTTTGTGACTATCGATTGAAATTTCTTTTAAATATCCTTTTTTTTCAAATGCATGAACTGTGTTATAAACTGTGGCCAGAGATATCTTTTCATTCATTTTTTCAGATATCATTTTAACAAGATCATTAATTGTGAAATGGAAAGTTTTTTCTCTATTATACAAAACTTCACATATTTTTATTCTTTGCTTGGTTGGTCTAAGCCCAACTTCTCTTAATTTTTCAATAAAATTGTAGTTTTTTGGCATTGTATATTATAATTATTCTAAAGTGTGAATAAAAATTTACTGTTTTATTATATTATATTACGATTAAATCAAGTATTAAGGGTGCTCGAATATGAAAAAAAACTCTTACTCCTATGACGATCTAATAACTTGTGGGAATGGTGATCTTTTTGGTCCTGGTAATGCAAAATTACCTCTCCCGCCAATGCTTATGTTTGACAGAATAACGGAAATCAATGAAAATAATGGAGCATTCAATAAAGGATCTTTAAAAGCTGAATTAGATATTAAAGATGAGCTTTGGTTTTTTGATTGTCATTTTAAAAAAGATCCAGTTATGCCAGGGTGCTTGGGTTTGGATGCTATGTGGCAACTGGTTGGGTTTTTTCTAGGTTGGCTAGGAAATCCTGGAAAAGGAAGAGCTTTAGGTGTGGGTACTGTAAAATTTACAGGTGAAGTTTTACAAAGTGTAAAAAATGTAAGATATGAAATAGATATGAAGAAAATTATGTCTCCTGGAGGAACAACTGTTGGGCTTGCAAATGGAATAGTTCTTGCAGATAATAAAAAAATATATTCAGCAGAAAGTTTAAAGGTAGGTTTATTTAAATAATGAGAAGAGTAGTTATCACCGGTTTAGGAGTAGTTTCTTGTTTAGGCAATAATCAAGAAGAGGTTCATAAATCTCTATTAAATTCAAAATCAGGAATTTCTTTTGCAGAAGAATACAAAGAACATAATTTAAAAAGCCATGTTCACGGCAAACCAAATATTAAACTAGAGGATCATATTGATAGAAAGACAATTAGATTTATGGGTTCAGGATCAGCTTATAATTATATTGCAATGAAAGAAGCAATTGAGGATTCAGGATTAGAAGAAAGTGAAGTGAGTAATTTTAAAACTGGGATTGTAATGGGTTCCGGTGGTCCATCGATTGAAAATGTAATACTTGCAGCAGACAAAACAAGAGCTAAAACTCCAAAACTAATGGGGCCCTTTATTGTTCCAAGAACAATGGCCAGTACTGCCTCAGCGACACTTGCTGTACCATTTAAAATTAAAGGAACTAACTACACTATGAGTTCTGCATGTGCAACTAGTGGACATTGCATAGGAAATTCTATGGAATTAATTCAAATGGGTAAACAGGATGTTGTTTTTGCAGGTGGTAGTGAAGAAATTCATTGGGCAATGACAGCAATGTTTGACGCTATGACAGCTTTATCATCAAAATATAATGACACTCCACAATCTGCATCTAGAGCTTATGATAAAACTAGAGATGGGTTTGTAATTGCAGGTGGTGCAGGCGTATTAGTACTTGAAGAATACGAACACGCTAAAGCAAGAGGGGCTAAAATATACGCAGAATTAACTGGTTATGGAGCAACTTCAGATGGATACGATATGGTAGCTCCATCGGGAGAGGGCGCTGTCAGATGTATGAAAATGGCAATGGCAACTGCTAAAAATAAACTTGATTACATTAATACTCACGGAACATCTACTCCAGTTGGAGATATAACTGAACTTAATGCTATTAAAGAAACTTTTGGAGAAGATATTCCAAAAATAAGTTCAACTAAATCTTTATCGGGTCATCCTTTAGGGGCTGCTTCAGTGCATGAAGCAATCTATTGTTTGATAATGATGAAAAATAATTTCATAACAGGATCAGCAAATATTACAGATATGGATGATGATGCTAAAAAATTTCCAATTGTTGCGAAAACTGAAACAGGAGCAACCTTAAATACAGTAATGTCAAATAGTTTTGGCTTTGGTGGAACTAATGCAGCTTTAATTTTTGAAAAGGTTTAGTTTATGAGTTTGATGAAAGGTAAAAAAGGATTAATCATGGGTGTTGCCAATGAAAGATCTATAGCTTGGGGTATTTCTCAAAAACTTGCAGAAGCTGGAGCTGAGCTAGCATTTACTTATTTGGGTGACGCTTTAAAAAAAAGAGTAGTTCCTTTAGCAGAAAAATTGAATTCAAATGTTACATTTAGTTGTGATGTTGAAAAAAAAGAAGAAGTTGTAAAATTATTTGAAGATATAAAATCTCAATGGGGTGAAATTGATTTTGTAGTTCATGCAGTTGCTTTTTCTGATAAATCAGAATTATCAGGTGAATATTTAAATACTACACGAGAAAACTTTTTAAGAAGTATGCTAATCTCATGTTTTTCATTTACTGAAGTAGCAAAAGAAGCATCTAAAGTAATGAAAGAAGGTGGAAGTTTATTAACTTTAACTTACGAGTCTACTAAAGCTATTCCAAATTATAATGTAATGGGTGTTTGTAAGTCAGCTCTTGAGGCAAGTGTTAAGTATTTAGCAAGAGATTTAGGAACCAAAGGTATGAGAGTAAATGCTATAAGTGCTGGACCTATCAAGACATTGGCTGCATCTGCAATTGGAGATGCAAAATTCCTATATAAATGGAATGAAGACCATTCTTTTCTAAAGAGAAATGTGGATATCCATGATGTTGGAAATTCAGCATTATATCTACTAAGTGACCTTGCAAATGGAGTTACTGGTGAAATTCACTACGTAGATGCTGGATATAACAAGGTAGGAATGCCAGATCCTAAAAATATAACCTAAAATTTAGTTAAATTTAGTTAAAAATATATGAAGGGATATAGATTTATTACTGATGATGATACAGCAAGATTTTGTAATCGAGTAACTGAGGCATTATCGAATGGATGGAAATTATATGGTGAACCCAAAATGACATTTGATAAAAAACGTGGAATAATGCGTTGTGGCCAAGCAGTTATAAAAAATGTTCCAAATAAAAAATACTCAAAAAAAATAAATTTATCTTCAATATAAAAACCCCAGAACTCTCATTCCAGGGGTTTAAAATTTTAATTTATGTTATAGATTATTCAGCAGCTTGTTTCATAGAAAGTTTAACTTTACCTCTATCAAAACCAATCACTTTAACTTTTACTTCATCACCTTCTTTTACAACATCGGTTACTTTAGCTACTCTTTTATCTGCAAGTTCTGAGATATGAACTAGTCCATCTTGTTTTCCTAAGAAATTAACAAATGCACCAAACTCCATAATTTTCATTACTTTACCTGAATAAATTTTGTTTAATTCAGCTTTTGCAGTAATGTCTTTAATCATTTGCATTGCGATGTTTCTAGACTCCTCATCTGGAGCAGCAACTGTTACTACACCTTCATCATTTACATCTACTTTAGCACCAGATTTTTCAACGATCTCTCTAATCGTTGCACCACCTTTTCCAATAACAGCAGCAATGTCTTTTTTATCAACATTAACTTGTTCCATTTTTGGAGTATGTTTTCCAACATCAGATCTTGAAGCTGATAATGCTTTATTCATTTCTCCCAAGATATGAACCCTTCCATCTTTAGCTTGGCTTAAAGCCTGCTCCATAATTTCAAAAGTAATACCTGTAATTTTAATATCCATTTGAAGAGAAGTAATTCCATCTTTAGTTCCAGCAACTTTAAAGTCCATGTCACCAAGATGATCTTCATCACCTAGAATGTCTGAAAGGACACTAAAATCATCACCTTCTTTAATTAACCCCATCGCAATACCTGCAACTGGCTCCTTAATCGGTACTCCTGCATCCATTAATGCTAATGATGTTCCGCAAACAGTAGCCATTGAAGAAGAACCATTAGACTCTGTAATCTCCGAAACTACTCTGAAAGTATATGGAAATGCTTCTTTTGTTGGTAACGAAGAGTTTATTGCTCTCCAAGCCAATTTACCGTGTCCAATTTCTCTTCTACCTGTTCCAATTCTTCCTGTTTCACCAACTGAAAAAGGAGGAAAATTATAGTGAAGCATAAATCGTTCTCTTTGAAGACCATCTAAACTTTCAATTCTTTGTTCATCATCTGAAGTTCCAAGAGTTGCAACAACAATTGCTTGAGTTTCACCTCTTGTAAACAACGCAGAACCATGAGCTCTAGGTAAAACACCCACTTCACATTCGATAGGTCTTACATCAGATAAACCTCTTCCATCAATTCTATTTTTATTTTTTAGAATATCAGTTCTAACAATTGATTTTTCCAGATTTTTTAGCTGACTGTTGACGTCAAGATCTGTGTAGTTTTCATCTTCTTCATAAAGTTTTTTAGCTTTATCAGTGATTTCAGAAATTTGATTTGATCTATCTTGTTTGTCTCTTGTAGCAAAAGCTTTTTTAAGATCTTCTGTAAAAGTTTCTTCAAGTTTTTTCTTAACTTCAGATAGATCTTTCTTTTCAACAGTCCACTCAGGTTTTCTACATTCTTTTGCAAGTTCCTCGATCATTTCAATTACTGGAATAAATCCTTCGTGTCCAAATTTAACTGCATTTAACATTTCTTCTTCTGTTAAACCACTTGCTTCAGACTCAACCATAAGCACAGCATCTTTTGTACCTGCTACAACTAAATCTAATTTGGATTTTTCTAACTCTGCTTTAGATGGGTTTAAAACATATTTTCCATCAACAAATCCAACTCTCGAAGCTCCAACAGGACCCATAAATGGCATTCCTGATATAGCCAATGCTGCTGATGAAGCAGTGATTGATAAAACATCTGGTTCGTTTTCTTTGTCGTATGAAATTACAGTTGGTAATAACTGTACTTCATTTTTAAATTCATCAGGAAACAAAGGTCTGATTGGTCTATCAATTAATCTGGAGATTAATGTTTCACTCTCAGTTGGTCTTGCTTCTCTTTTAAAATATCCACCTGGAATTTTTCCAGCTGCATAATATTTCTCTTGGTAATTTACAGATAATGGAAAGTAATCCATATCAGGATTTACTTTTTTTGCCCCCACCACTGTTGCTAGTACGACTGTCTCTCCACATGTTGCGATTATTGCACCGTCTGCCTGTCTTGCTACTTTACCAGTTTCTAAACTTATTTTCTTTCCCGCTACTTCAATTTCTTTCTTGTATACTTTAAACATTTCATTTCCATTTCGTTTCGTTCGTTTCGTTCCATTCCGTTCTATCTATCTTGACTTCTATTTTCTTAAATTCAATTTCGACAGTACATTTTTGTAAGAATCCATTTTATTTTTCTTTAGGTATTCTAACAATTTCTTTCTTCTATTTACCGCTCTCAACAATCCAATAGATGAATGTTTATCCTTTTTGAATTGCTTAATATGTTTTGAGAGAGTTTCAATTTTCTCTGTTAGCAAAGCGATCTGAATCTCTGAAGATCCAGTATCTTTATCGTGCATTGCTAATTCTTGTGCCTTTTTGTTCATGCCTCTTTCTTCCTATTTATTTGTTTGTTTTATTAAGTTTTCTATTTTTTCCGCATACTCAAAAGACTCATCTTTTCTAAAAAGTAATTTTGGTAAAAATTTCATAACCACTTTTTGTGATAAAATTTTTCTAATTAAAAATGAGTATTCCTTTAAAATACTAATTGTTTCCTCTGCATCTTTTCCGCCCAATGGAAGAACATATGCTTTAGCAATTTTTAAATCAGGACTCATTCTAACCTCAGTAACCGTTATAGTGTTTGTTTCTAAGTTCGGCACCTTAGCCTCATTTCTTAAAAAAATCATGCTTAAAGACTGCTTAATCATTTCACCTACTCTAAGCTGTCTTTGTGACACTGGTTTTCCTATTCTATCTGCCATTAAATTGACCTCTCAGTAGACGTAACACTAAATGCTTCTATTGTGTCGTTTTTTTGAAAATCCATATAATCCTTAACTGTTATTCCACATTCTTGACCACCACTCACCTGTTTTACTTGGTTTTTTTCTCTAAATATTGTTGAAACTTTTCCAGTATAAATTATGGCACCATCTCTAATAATTCTGACATCTGAAGTACTGTTAATTTCACCCTCAGTTACTTTTGAACCAGCAACTTTTCCAGCACCTGAAACTTTAAATATTTCCAAAATTTGTGCTGTACCAGTAATTTTTTCTTGAACATCAGGTGCTAATAATCCTGACATTCTTTGTTTAATGTAATCTAAAACTTCATAAATAATATTGTATGATGATATTTTTATTTTCTCATTTTCAGCAAGTTTTTTTGCTTCTTTACTTGGTTTAACATTGAAAGCGATTAATACTGCATTTGAAGCTTTAGCTAATGTAACATCTGTCTCTGTCACCATTCCAATATCTGCTAGAATAATTTTAGGTTTAACTTCATCGTGTTTAATTTGACTAATTGCATTTTTAATTGCTTCTGATGATCCATGCACATCAGATTTAATAATTAAATTTAATTCCTCTGTAGATTGATCTGAAAAAGCTGATTCTTGAGTTGCAAAAGTTAATGGATTTTTTCCATCTTTACTTTCTTGAGTTCTATTTTCACTCAATGTTTTAGCTTCTTTTTCAGTATCTAGAACAATAAAATCATCTCCAGCTTTTGCCGCACCATTTATACCTAAAATTTCAATAGGAGTTGAAGGTAACGCTTCATTAATATTTTGACCTTTATCATTAATAATCGCTCTTACTTTTCCCCATTTTAAACCACTTACAAAAAAATCGCCTCTCTTGAGTGTTCCAGTAGTGACAATTATATTTGCAACTGGACCCCTACCAACATCAATTTTTGACTCCAAAACTATACCTGTAGCTTTAGATTCATAATCCGTTTTAAGGTCTAAAATCTCCGCTTGTAGTATAATTGACTCTACTAATTTATCTAAGTTTTGTTTTGTTTTAGTTGAAATCTCAACCATTAAAGTGTCACCAGATAAATCTTCTGCAATTAATTCGTGCTCTAGTAATTGATTTTTTATCTTCAAAGGATCTGCCTCTGGTAGATCACATTTATTTATTGCTACAACTATTGGAACATTTGCAGCTTTAGCATGTTTAATAGACTCAACTGTTTGGGGTTTAACTCCATCATCTGCAGCAACTACTAAAACAACCACATCTGTTAATTTTGATCCTCTTGCTCTCATTTCTGTAAAAGCAGCATGACCAGGTGTATCTATAAATGTTAATTTATTATTTTTGTTTTCAATTTGATAAGCTCCAATGTGTTGGGTTATTCCACCAAATTCTCCTGAAACTACGTTCGCGCTTCTTAGCACATCTAGCACTGAGGTCTTACCATGATCAACGTGACCCATGACTGTAACTATTGGTGGTCGATTTTTTAAATTTTCTGTTCTTGAAGCTTTTATTTTTTGAATTATTTCTTCTGCTTTCTCTTCCCTAATTGGATTATGACCAAATTCTTTAACTAAATATTCTGCAGTATCTGCAGCTAATGTTTGGTTGATAGTTACAGTCACACCCATTCCAAATAAATGCTTAATTACATTGCTTGATTGTTCAGCCATTCTATTTGCTAGTTCTCTTACTGTGATTGCTTCTGGAATATTAACGTCTCTTTTAATTGTTTTTAAATTTTCCTGATTATCATTTTTTGTAGCGTTTTTAATTTCTTTTTGTCTTGCTCTTTTAACTGAAGCTAAACTTCTTTGTTTTGCGTCAATCTCATCACTTAAAGCTCTTGAAACTGTTAATTTTAGTTCTCTTTTCTTAGTGCCTGCTTTTAAAGTCTTTTTATCTTTATTTTCGTTATCTCCTTTAAGTCTTTTTGTAGCTCTTTGCTCTGCTAGTTTTCTCTTTTCAAAATCGTTTGTTACAGGTGGTGATTTAAGATTAAATGAAGGTTTAAATGGAGCTCCTCTATTATACGCAGAGGTTGTTCTTGGCTTGTTAGTATTAGATCTAAAAGATCCACCTCTATTAGAAAGTTTTCCAGTTTGTTTTTCAATTACAACAGAGTTTTTGCCTTGAGTTTTAGCAATCTCAATATTCTTTATTGATTTTTTGGCTGAGCCAGAAATTGTTAATTTTGTTTTTTTCTCCATACCTCATCACTCAATCTTTATATACAATGTTTCTCGCAGACATAATCAGCTCATCTGCTTCTTCTTTTGATAAAGCAAAATCTTCAAGATAACCTTGAATTTTTACTCTCTCACCTTTAACCACATCATAACCACCAGTTAATTCATCAGATGCCAAGTCTGCAAAATCTCCTAAACTTAAAATCTTTTGCTCACCAAGTGTAACTAACATTCCTGGTGTTAATCCTTTTAAATTAATCAAGGCATCTTCGAGACCTAATTCTTTAATTCTTTGAGAAATATCTTCTTGGTCTTTTTCATAAAACTCTTTTGCTCTTTCTATCAATGCTTTAGCAGTATCTTCCTCTATGCCTTCAATTTTCATTAAGTTTTCAGCAGAACTATCTTTTATGTCATCTATAGTTGAAAAACCTTCCGCAACAAGTAACTGGCCTAATGTTTCGTCTAACTCTAAATTTTTAACAAAGTTCTCTGTTTTTTCCTTAAATTCTAATTGTCTTCGTTCAGAGTCCTCTGCATCTGTCATTATATTAATTTCATAATTTAGGAGTTTTGTGGCAAGTCTGACATTTTGACCTCTTCTTCCAATTGCTTTACTTAAGTTTTCATCAGTTAAAATTACATCAAGTTTTTTTCTTTCACTATCAACATTAACTCTTTGTACTTCAGCTGGGGATAATGCATTTGAAACCAATATAGCAGGATCTTCAGACCAGTTAACTATATCTATTTTCTCTCCTTGAAGTTCATTAACAACAGCTTGTACTCTTGAGCCTCTCATACCTACACAAGCACCAACTGGATCTAAAGATGTATCAACTGCTTTTACACATATTTTAGCTCTACTTCCAGGATCTCTAGAGGATGATTTAATTTCTATTAAACCATCATAAATTTCGGGAACCTCTTGAACAAAAAGTTTTTCCATGAATTTGGGATGAGCTCTTGATAAAAAAATTTGCTGTCCCCGTGGTTCTCTTCTTACATCATAACAGTATGCTTTTATACGATCACCTGCTTTAATATTTTCACGTGGAATCAACTCGTTTTTTTGAATTATTGCCTCAGTTCTTCCTAAGTCAACAATCACATTTCCGAATTCTAATCTCTTTACAATTCCACTTAAAATAGAGTCTTTCTTATCAATAAAATCATTAAACTGTCTCTCTCTTTCTGCCTCTCTTACATTAAAACTAATTACTTGCTTTGCAGTTTGAGCTGCAATACGTCCAAAATCAAAAGATGGAAGTGGCTGTAATACCTCATCACCAATTGATTTATCTTTATTAATCTCGTTTAAAATAATAGCATCTTCTAATTTTATTTCAGTATTTGAGTTTTCTGGATTTTCAGAGATAACTAATCTTCTAAAAAGCTCAATATCTCCATTATCTCTGTTAATAGAAACTTTAATTTCATTTTCCTGGCCAAATTTTGATTTAGCTGCTTTAGCAATTCCAGTTTCCATGGAGGTGATAATCAATTCTTTATCAATTGATTTTTCTAAAGCAACAGCTTCAGCAATTCTTAATAATTCAAGTTTATCAGCTCTTTTATTTAACATAGTTTTGTTAGCTCCAAAAAAAAATGGGCTAGTGCCCATTTTGTAAAGTTCAACAATGTAATTGCAATATAGTAAAGTTTTTTTTTAATTCAACATAAACTATTTGGAAAAAACATTAGTTTTATCAGTTTTTTCCCAAGAAAATGATCCATTTTCCTCAGGGGCTCTTCCAAAGTGACCATAAGCAGCTGTTTTTTCATATATAGGTTTATTTAAGTTTAACATTTCTCTGATTCCTCTAGGGCTTAAGTCAAAATTTTCTTTAATTTTTTCTATTACAAATTTGTTTTTATCTAAATCATTATCAAATAAATCTACATATATCGATAAAGGTTTTGAGACACCAATTGCATAAGCTAGCTGAATTAAACATTTTTCAGAAATTTTTGAACCTACAACATTTTTAGCAATATACCTTGCTGCATAAGCTGCTGATCTATCAACTTTTGTTGGATCTTTTCCTGAAAAAGCACCACCACCATGAGGTGCAGCTCCGCCATAAGTATCAACAATAATTTTTCTACCTGTCAAACCACAATCTCCATCTGGACCACCAATTACGAAATTTCCTGTCGGATTTACATAAAACTCATCATCATTAAAACCATGAAGAAAATTTTCAGGAATAGACTTTAATATATAAGGTCTGAGTAAATCTCTAACTTGTGACTGATTAATATCTGGAGAATGCTGTGAAGAGATAACTACAGATTTTACTTTAAAAGGTTTTCCATCAATATATTCAAAAGTTACCTGGCTTTTTGAATCTGGTTCAATATTTTTTAATTTTCCAGATTTTCTATCTTCAGCCATTAATCTTAAAATTTTATGAGAATAATGTATAGGTGCTGGCATTAAAACATCTGTTTCATTACATGCATATCCAAACATAATACCTTGGTCTCCAGCTCCTTCATCTTTATTACCAGAAGAATCTACACCCATAGCAATATCAGCTGATTGGGAATGTAAATGACTTTCAATTTTTGTGGCTTCTTTCCAGGTAAAACCTTCTTGGTCATAGCCAATATCTTTTATACAATTTCTTACTTTTTCAATTAATTCATCTTTTTTTATTTCAGGCCCTCTTACTTCTCCAGCTAAAACAACTTTATTTGTTGTAGTTAGTGTTTCGCAAGCAACTCTAGAGTATGGATCTCCAGAAATAAAACTATCAACAACCATATCTGAAATCCTGTCAGATACCTTATCTGGATGACCTTCAGAAACAGACTCACTTGTAAAAAGATAATCTTTCAAATTACTCATTTCTAAGCTTCTTAAATGAAAATATTAAAAAAATATACAACAAAATTATAAATCCAAAAATTTTATTTCCAAATTTTGCAAATAGAGTCATCTCTATTTTCCTTGACTCACTTAAATCTATATAACCAGATTTATTCATATTAACATTTTGCTCGATAACTCCCATTGGATTAATAATTGCAGTTGTACCATTATTTGCAGACCTCAAAACATATTTCCCACTCTCTATAGCTCTAAAAATACTATGAGTGAAATGTTGCTCTGGGCCAATTGATTTACCAAACCAGCCATCTTCAGAAATATTTACAATATAATCAAAATTACTATTTGTGAAAATTTTACCTGAATAAATTATCTCGTAACAAATCAGTGGCAATATTTTTACAGATAAATTGTTATATCTAAGATAAATTATGTTTCTTTCTTCACCTTTTGAATATGATTGATAGTCATTGGTAATTGTTTTAAAGCCAATACTTTTTAATAATTTTTCAAAAGGTAAAAATTCTCCAAAAGGTACAAGATTAATTTTTTTATATGAATCTATTACATTGAGGTCATGGTCAAAAATAGATAATGAATTAAAATATTTTACTCTCTTGTTTTTATCTTCTTTGCTATTAATTCCAATTGCTAACAAATGATTTTCGTTGAATTTATTTTCAAATAACCATTTGTATTCTTTTAGTTGGTCTTGTGAAATGCCTGGAATAATACCTTCTGGCCAAATAAAAATAATTTTTTCATTTTTTTTAGGGGAGCTGATCTCAATTAACTCTTCTATTGCAGTTACTGGATCAATATTATTAAAAAATCTATCTATATTAATATTTGCACTCAAAATTCTTAATTTATAGTCAAGATTTTTTACTTCTTGATTGTTAAATTTTTCTAAATTTTGTGAACCAAGTATATAAAATGAAATTGTTGTAATAAGAAATGCAGCACAAACACTAGTATCTTTTTTATTTTCTCTTAAAATAAATATTGATGGACTAGTAAATAATGAAATACAGAAAAGATTAAAGCTGTAAGTACCAACGATTGACGTAATATTTAAAATTTCAATTTGATTAGAGAAACTATAAGCAATTAAATTCCAAGGGAAACCAGTTAGTATTGATCCTCGTAGAAACTCAACTATTCCAAATATTAAAGAAAAAAGAAAAAATGAGCTCAAATTTTTATTTGGTTTTAAGACTGCAAATAAATAAGCAACTAAAGCATAAAACAAGGCTAAAAAACCAGGTACTAATATTATTGTAAAAGGTATTAAAAACTTAAAATTTGGATCAAAAGTTAATGATATTGAGATCCAATATAAATTGGTTACAAAATAACCAAATCCAAATAACCAACCATAAAGAAAAAATATTTTTTTATTTTTATAAAACTCAATTTTTTTTATTAAAAAAATATAGAATAAACTAAAAGTTAAAAAATTTATTACAACATAATTAAATGGGGGTAAACTTAAGGAAGTAAGCGCTCCTAATAAAATTAAATAAATTAATTCAATATAAAATTTCTTTTTCAATTTAATTTATTTTTGATTGTACAGATTTAAATAATAGATTTTCCTCTTTTAACATTTTGGAATAATCTTTATTTTTTTTATGATCAAAACCTAAAAGATGAAGAAAACCATGTATTAATATTTTAGCAACTTTTTCTTTAAAAGATTTTAAATCTTGTGATCTTGGTTTGTCTAGATAATTATAGCTGATAATAATATCTCCTAAATAAGTATTTTTTTTAATTTTTATTTTTTTATCTAATGGAAAAGATAAAATATCGGTAGATTTATTTTTTTTTCTAAAAACTTTATTTAATTTTTTAATATTCTTATTATTTGAAAGTAATAGATTGAAAGTTACTTTTTTATTTAAAAATTTATATTTTCTTGGAAAAGCTTTACATATTTTTTTAAAAAAAATATCTTTATTTTTAAGCCTTTTTGACCAAGCCTTCTCCTCGGAGAAGACGTTAACACTAATCATTTTTTGAGTATGCTTTAACTATTTTAGAAACAAGTGGATGTCTAACTACATCTGAATGATCGAAATCAACTGTGGATATTTCCTTTAAATGTCCAAGTAATTTTTTTGACCGGACTAATCCTGACATGCTTTTATTTGGTAAATCAATTTGAGAAGGGTCTCCATTAACAACTATTTTTGAATTTTCTCCAATACGTGTTAAAAACATTTTAATCTGTGTATCAGTAGCATTTTGTGCCTCATCTAAAATTGCAAAGGAATTTTTAAGAGTTCTACCTCTCATAAAAGCTAAGGGTGCAATCTCTATATCTCCAATCTCAATCATTCTTTGTATTTTTTCAAAATCGAAAAGATCATATAAAGAGTCATATAAAGGTCTTAGATAAGGATCTACTTTTTCCTTCATATCACCAGGTAAAAATCCTAAACGTTCGCCTGCTTCTACAGCTGGTCTTGAGAGAATAATTCTCTCAATCTTTTTTTCTAAAAGCATAGTCAAACCTACAGCTACTGCCAAGAATGTTTTTCCTGTTCCCGCTGGTCCTGCTGAAATTATAATGTCGCTCTCCCTTAAGGCTCTCACATAGCTTTTTTGTTTTTCAGATCTAGGGATTATAGATTTTTTTGGAGTTTTAATGATATCTGTAACATTATTATTTTTTACTTTTTCATTAATCATAAAGTTGTCAATTGATGAAAGTATATCTTTATTCTCTATACTTCCATTATTAATGAACTGATTAGCCAAAAATTGAATGGCGTTTTTTATTTTTTCATTCTTTTCAGGTGTTGATTTAATTAAAATTGAATTTCCCCTTGAATATAAGCTACAATTTGTAATTTTTTCTAATTCTTGTAAATTTTTATTAAATTCTCCAACAACACCCATTAACAAGTTGTTGTCATGAAATATGACACTTAAGGAATTGTTATCTGAATAAACAAATTTTAAAGACTGATCGATATTTTTTTTTGTTATTTCACTCAACTTCTAAGCAACCTTCTGATCCGAATTATTTATAATTTCACCAAATAAAGTATTTCTATTACTATCTTTAATTCTTACTTGCACTATTTTTCCAATATCACTCTTTTTACCATTAAAAATCACAGATGTCATATACTCAGATCTACCAAAAGCTTTGCTTTTATCATCGGTTAAATTTTCAACCAAAACATCTATAACTTTTCCCTTCAATGAGTTGTTCATTTGGATTTGGTTTTCGAATAAAACAGTTTGAATTTTTTCTAATCTTTCAAAAGAAATTTTTTTTTCAATTAAGTCTAAATTTTCAGCTACTGTTCCAGGTCTTGGGCTAAAGATGAAAGAGTAAGAGTTAATAAATTTTACCCTTTTAATTAAATTAAAGGTGTCTTTAAAATCCTGATCTTCCTCACCGGGATAACCTATTATAAAATCACTTGAAAATTCTATCTTTGGATTAATTTCTTTTAGTTTATCGAAAGTATTTAAATATTCCTCAATAGTATGTTTTCTGTTCATTGATTGTAAAATTTTATTAGATCCACTTTGAATAGGTAAATGTACTAGTGGCATTAACTTTTTAGAAGTTTTATAAACTTCAATCAAATCCTCTGTCATATCTTTTGGGTGAGATGTTGTGTATCTAACTCTTTTAATGTCAGGTATTTTTTCAATATTAAATAATAAATCTGATAATCTGTATCCTTCATTATCATAAGCATTTACATTTTGGCCAAGTAAAATTATTTCTTTTGTACCTTTATCAGATAAATATTTTGCTTCATCCAAAATTTGATTAAATGGTCTAGAATATTCTGGCCCTCTTGTATATGGAACTACACAAAAATGACAAAACTTATCGCATCCTTCCTGAATAGTTAAGAAAGATGATACTTTTCCAGCTTCAATTTTTATTTTGCTCAAATATTTGAATTTAGAAACTGCATCAAATTCAGTTTCTTCAATCTTTTTATTTTTTTTAATATAATTTAAAATTGTATCATTAATTTTATGATAGGCTTGAGGACCAATTACTAAATCAATGTAAGGTTCTCTTTTAAGCATCTCCTGATTTTCAGCTTGAGCAACACAACCAGCAATAATTACTAATGGTTTTTTTTTATTTCTAAAAATTTTTTTTACTCTACCTATTTCAGAGTAAACTTTTTCCTTTGCTTTATCTCTAATATGACATGTGTTCAATAGATAACAATTTGCATCTTCGTATTTTTCTGTTTTTTCATAACCAATTTGTTTGACTGAGTCATATATTCTATTTGAATCATACTCGTTCATTTGGCACCCAAATGTTTTAATGAATATTTTATTTTTAATCATTTAAATCGATGCCGCAAAAGGATCTAGGACCGCATTAAATGAGACCGATCTTCTTTCTTCATCTGTTTCTGTAAAAGGATAAACAGTATGGATAAGATAAGCAGGAAATAAATAAAAATCTCCTACTTTTGGGTGAATAATAAAGTTACCTTTACTCATCATTTTTGGAGAACTATCGATTAATTCTAATCTTCCATTTTGATTTATTTTTTTATTTTTTTGCAAAGTTGTTCCTAAATTTTTAGGAACTTTTAAATAACCAACCCCTGAAACATGACCTGTATGGAAGTGCGCTGGATTATATTCATTTTTAAATTGTCGAACAATCCAACTTTTGATTATTTTAAAATCTTTTAATTCTTTTCCACTCTCATGTTTTATCCATTGTGCACAAACTTTCGCTATAAAATTTGCCCAATCAATTTTTTTCATAAATTCAACATCTAGATGAAATTCCTGATGTACATTACCAACTAATTGAGTTCCAAAATCTAGATTTTTAGATTTTATTTCGTTATTAATTATATCATCAGTATAACTATTCATTTCATTAATTATATCATCTGGAATTTTTACTTTGACTATAGATGGACCAAAAGGTTTGATAATTTCAAGTTTCATTTTGTTTTTTTTTTACACCATACAGCTCTAATTTATGGTCCACTAATTTATATCCATATTTTTCTGCAACCTTTTTTTGAAGCTTTTCAATTTCATCATCTACAAATTCTATGATTTCACCTGTTTTCACATCTATTAAATGATCATGATGTCCCTCATTAAGTTCTTCATATCGAGCTTTTCCACCTTTAAACTCATGTTTTGTTAATATCCCTGTCTCTTCAAATAATTTCACTGTCCTGTAGACTGTCGCAATACTGATCTTGGAATCAATTTTAGACACTCTGTTATAGAGCTCATCTACATTTGGGTGGTCACTCGACTCTGACATTACTTGAGCTATTATTCTTCTTTGGTCAGTTAATTTAACACCTTTTGCTAAACATTTTTGCTCTATTGTTTCTGACATACAATAATTTTAACTTAAATAAATAGGGTTAATCAAATTTTTTTTAATGTTAAATTTATCACACAAATAAGGAATATTTTCATATTTTATATCTTTTTCACCTTTAAAATCTTGAATGCTATAACAATAATATTCAATATTATTAGTTAAATTAAAGGCTTTAACTATAGAAAATAAATTTCTAATTCCTGCAAAACTTCCTGGACCCCTACTTAAATAAATATTGTTTATATCTTTTAACTTTAAATCATGAGAATTTAAGAAATCATTAATAATTAAAGTTAATTTCTCATAATTAATTTTAGTATTCTCTTTAGTAATATTATAAATATCATTATTAGTAATGATCATTAAAAAAATTTTTTCACCTGTTAAGTCAATTATCAGTTTATTCATAATTATTTTATTTTCTAATATTAGTTCTAAATCAGATGAAAATAATATCAAATACTATTCTAACGATGAGGGAATACTTTCAATAATGTATCACCGTTTTAATGAAAACAAATACCCTTCTACTAACATTAAAATGGATATATTTAAGAGACATATAGATATTATTAGAAAATCAAATTTTAATTTTCATAATCCAAATAATTTTGAGGAACAATTTAGTATACCAAAATCAAAAAAAGAAATTCTCATAACTGTTGATGATGCCTTTGAATCTTTTTATACTGAAGCCTGGCCCTATCTTAAAGAAAACAAAATTCCATTTATTTTATTTGTTTCAACTGAGCCAGTAGGAAAAAGAGGTTACATGACTTGGAAGCAAATTAAAGAAGTTGAAAATTATGATTTTGTCTACATAGGACATCATTCTCATTCTCATGAATATCTTATAGATGTAAGCAACGAAGAGTTTATTTTAGATATTCAAACAGCAAATAAAATTTTTCTAAAAGAACTTGGTTATATACCCATGCTATTCTCATATCCGTTTGGTGAATATTCCAAATTCATGAGAGATTATATATCTAAAAATTTTAAATATGCTTTTGGTCAACATTCTGGAGTTATTGATTTAAATAAAAATAAATTTGAACTCCCTAGATTCCCAATAAATGAAAAATATGGAGAGTTAAAAAGATTTAAATCGATCATAAATTATTTTCCTTTGGAATATAAAAAAATTTTTCCTGAGGAAAAACAACTTTTTAAAAATACAAATCCTCCAAGTTTCAAAGTTGAATTTTTCAAGGAACAAAAAAATTTATCAAATATAAATTGTTATTCTAATGAGGGAGATATTTGGGAAAAGTCAAAAGTAAACTTTAATAATAACTTTTTAACAATAGAATTTAGAGAACCATTCAAGCCAAGGAGGGGAAGAATTAATTGTTCCCTGAATGACAATGGAAAATGGAGATGGTTTGGTGTTCAATTTCCTATAAAAGAAAATTAAATCAAACTTTCTAAATCTTTGCTTGAAGGTAGCAATCTAGCTTCATCGAAATCTTTTAAGTTATTCTGTATAATAATTTTTTTTAAAACCTCAATATATTGATTTCCTGTTTCTGCATATTTATCTAAATGATTAGATAAAATTATACTGTCCAAAGGTTTATTTTGATTTCTAAGTTCTGTTCTCGCTTTTCTTAAATTTTTGTATGTCGAGTGAGTGTTTAAATTTCTTAAATATGCTCTTACGGAAAGCTGTAAGCTATGAAATTTCATAACTTTATGATCTTTACCTTCATCAGCATTTTTAGGTTTTAAACCCTCTCCAGACCAAGTCCATTGGCCAAATAAAGCGTTCCCCTTTAATGCAAATCTTGAAGTGCCCCAACCTGTTTCTTTAGCAGCTTGAGCTATTGCTAATGAAACAGGTATTTCATCCATTCTTACTTTTAAAGAATATAAATCATTTTTTCTAACACCATATTGTTTATATTTTTTTTTCAACCATTTTTTTTCAATGTCAGTGTTGCTATTTTTATTTAAAATTGTGAATAATCTTTTTCTGTCGATTCTAATTTTATTGTTTTCCTTGACAATTAAAGGAAGAACAATTTTTATAAACATATCTTTTCTTTTTTTAGTGTTAACTATGTTTTTAATTTCATTCGGAAGGAGACCAATATCAATTGGTTTTACTAGTTTTGTATCTCTTACATCTTTTAGATTATAATTTACCTCTTTAAATAGTGAGTCAATTTCGGATGTTGTATATCTGACTAAATTAATTTCTGAATTATTTTCCTCTAAAATATCATATAATAGGTCTCTCTCATCAGCATCTACTGTTGAGTCTTCCTCAATTAATTTATCTTTGTTTAAAGTATTGTTTAAAATATTTTTAGAGTTATTTGTAAATTCTTTTTTATTAAAATTTTTATCTGCAAATTTAATAAAAATAGGGGTTACATAAAAAAACGATATTAAAATGAAAGAACTCAAAAAAAATCGAGAAATTATATTAAAGCTTTTATTTTTTAAAAAGCCTGATTTTCTAATTTTTTTCATAAATTTTTACTGTATGGCAACAACCTCTTTTACCTCTGGTAAATAATGACATAAAAGATTTTGGACACCTTGTTTTAAAGTCATAGCTGAACTAGGACAGCCGGAACAACTTCCCTGTAATTGGACCTTAACAACTCCATCTTTAAACTCTTTAAATTTAATATCCCCTCCATCTCTGGCAACAGCAGGTCTTATTTTTTGCTCTAAAATTTTTACAATTTTTTCCTCGATCTCACTTAAACCTATTTCTTCCTTTTTTATATTTTCATCTATTACAAATTCTCTACCATCAGCATAAAAATCATTTATTAAAGAAATTACGATATGTTTTATTTCATCCCATTTAATTTTTTCTTTCTTATTTACTGAAATAAAATCCTGACCTAAAAAAATACCCTCAACACCATTTATTGATAAAATATTTCTTACCAATTCATTTTGCATATCTTCCTTATTTGTAATTTCATAAGGTCCGCTATTAGAAACTTTCTTCCCAGGAAGAAATTTTAAAGAATTTGGATTTGGAGTTACTTCTGTTTGAACGAACATAATTTATATATAGTGAATATTTTAAAAATTAAAACTTGATAATAAATTTTTATTAAAAACCTACTATTTCTTTGATTCTTTCGATTTTTTTGGAAGCAATCGAATTTGCTTTTTCAACTCCATCTAGAAGAATTTCATCAAGATATTGTTTATCCTCTAAAAGTTTCTTTATCTCTTTTGAAATAGGTTCAATTTTATTAACCAACTCGACTGCTAAGCTTTCTTTAAATTCTGAAAAATTTTTACCCGCAAAAGCCTTAACTGAATTTTGTAATGTAGTATTAGTTAAAGATGAATAAATTCCCAGAAGATTATTTGCCTCTAACCTGTCATCAAGTTCCTTTACATCATGTGGCATTGGCAATGGATCGGTTTTAGCTTTTTTAATTTTATTTATTATTTGATCACTATCATCTGTCAAATTAATTCTACTTAAATCCGATAATTCAGATTTACTCATTTTTTTTGACCCATCTTTTAAACTCATTATTCTTGAAAATTCCTTTTGTATTAACGGCTCAGGAACTTGAAGAAAATTATCAACCCCAAAATCATTATTAAATTTTTGAGCTATATCTCTACATAATTCTAAATGTTGTTTTTGATCATCACCCACAGGAACATGTGTAGCATCGTATAGAAGAATATCGGCTGCCATAAGTACTGGATAAGAATATAAACCAATGCTAGCTTTCTCTTTATCTTTACCAGCCTTTTCTTTGAATTGTGTCATTCTGTTCAACCACCCCATTCGAGCTATACAACTTAAAATCCAAGCTCCTTCAGCATGTGCTGCTACTCTTGATTGATTAAAAATAATACTTTTTTTAGAGTCAATTCCACTTGCTATGAATGTTGCAACAGTTTCTCTTATATTATTTTTTAACTCTTTGGGATCTTGTTTAACAGTAATGGCATGTAAATCTACTACACAAAAAATGCATTCATTATTATTATCATTATTTAAATCTACAAAATTTTTTATAGCACCCAAATAATTTCCTAAATGAAGATTACCGGTAGGCTGAACACCAGAAAATATTTTTTTTCCCATAAAATTAATACTTTAATTTAATATCATTCATTTGAAAAGCTTTGATGAAATAACTTACCGTTAAATAAAACAATAATCCCAATATAACGGATAAAACTAAATATAAAGATTTAAATGAATGACTAAATGTTAATTCATTATGAAAAAAATTTAATAAAAAGTAAAAAAATAAACCCATAAGAATTGATGAGAAAATTATTTTTACAAATTTAATAAAAAATATTTGATTAAAATAAAATAATTGTCGATATTTTAAAAATAAGAATAATAATATTGAATTAAACCAAGATGAAATAGATGTGGCTATTGGAATTATTACAAAACCAATTTCACTAAAATAATACAAACTGATAAAAATATTAACCAATACTGAAATTAGAGAAATGTAAAATGGAGTTTTTGTATCATGGTTTGCAAAGAAAAAACTTGAAAAAACTTTAATCAATGCAAAAGCAGGCAGACCTAAAGCAAAATAATATAATGCTAGACTTGAGTTGCTTACCGAAGTTTCATTGAAAGACCCATAACCAAATAAAGCTGAAATAATTTGTTCAGATCCTATGATTAAAGCGATAGTTGCTGGAAGACTTAAAAATAAACTTAATTCAAGAGCTTTATTTTGTATAAGCAAAATCTTATTTTTTTTTCTAGATTGAATATGTTTTGAAAGCTGCGGAAGTATTACAACTCCAATCGCAATACCAGCTATAGCTAAATTAATTTGATAAATTCTATCTGCATAATATAAATAAGATACAGCACTTGCTTGAAATGACGCAATTATTGTACCTACTAAAATATTAATTTGAGTTACTCCAGAGGAAAAAATACTCGGTAAAAGTTTTTTAAAAAAAAACTTAACTTTATTATTTACATTTAATGTGAGGTTAAATTCAATCGAGTAATATTTGTATACATATTTATATAAAAATATTAATTGCAAAAAACCAGCAAAAGAAACACCATAAGATAAATAATAAACTAATTTATCGCCTAAGGATTTAGAAAAAATCAATACTAAAATTAAAACAATATTTAAAATTATTGGGGCAGCAGCTGCAGCTGCAAACTTATTATGTGAGTTTAAAATTGCAGAGAAAAAAGAAGCTAAGCAAATAAAAAATAAGAAAGGAAAAGTAATTCTTGTTAAATTTATAGCAACTTCCATTTTTTCTAAATCACCTACAAATCCTGGGGCAATGATTGAAACAAATGCAGGCATGAAAATTTCGATTATTATTGTTAAAAACAACAATCCTAAAAAAAGGAGATTAAAAATATCATTAGCAAATTTCTTTGATTGTTTTTTTCCTTTAGTAATTTCTGATGAATAACTTGGAACGAATGCTGCATTAAAGGTGCCTTCGGCAAATAATCTTCTAAAAGTATTTGGAATTCTAAATGCTACAAAAAAGGCATCTGCCAACATCCCTGTTCCTAGAAAAATTGCTATTAAAATATCTCTTAAATAACCCATCAATCTACTAATGATAGTGTAAAAACCAAATGTGCCTGTTGACTTAAGTAAGTTCATAAATCATATTAGTCTTAATTTTACCCCAATTGTACACTTATTGTTATCAGAAATGAAAAAAACAAAAATAGATCATTACACAGATAAAGAAGCTTTAGATTTTCATAAAGACAAAAAACCAGGCAAGATTGAGATTATTTCTTCAAAAAATATGACAACTAAGCGTGATCTCGCTTTAGCATATTCTCCAGGAGTTGCTGCTCCTGTAAAAAAAATAAGTGAAAACCCAGAAGCAGCCTATGATTACACGAGCAAAGGAAACCTTGTTGCTGTAATAAGTAATGGTTCAGCAATATTAGGGATGGGAAATTTAGGTGCTCTTGCATCAAAGCCTGTAATGGAAGGAAAGGCCGTATTATTTAAAAGATTTGCAGATATTGACTCAATAGATTTAGAGATTGATTGTAAAGACTCAAACGAAATCATAAATTCAATTAAAAATTTTGCACCTAGTTTTGGTGGAATAAATTTAGAAGATATAGCGGCCCCAGATTGTTTCATAATAGAACAAAAATTAAAGGAAATTTTGGATATTCCAGTTTTTCATGATGACCAACATGGAACAGCAATTATTACAACAGCGGCATTAATAAATGCATTAGACATTTGTGGTAAATCCATAAAAAAAATTAAAGTTGTAGTTAATGGTGCAGGAGCATCAGCACAAGCTTGTACTGAATTATTTAAAAACTCAGGAGTAAAATCAGAAAATATAATAATGTTAGATCGAAAGGGTGTGATTTACGAGGGAAGAACTGAAGGAATTGATCAATGGAAATCTAGATACTCAGTTAAAACTAAACTTAGAACTCTAGATGATGCTATCAAAGGTGCTGATGTTTTTTTAGGATTATCTGCAAAAGGTGTCTTGAAAAAAGAAATGGTTAAATCAATGGCAAAAAATCCAATTATTTTTGCCTGCGCCAATCCTGATCCAGAAATAACCCCAGAAGAAATTAATGATGTTAGAGATGATGCAATTATTGCAACTGGTAGATCAGATTACCCTAATCAGGTAAATAATTTAATCGGATTTCCTTATATATTTAGAGGAGCTTTAGATGTTAGATCTAAAACAATAAATGAAGATATGAAAGTTGCTGCAGCTAACGCAATAGCTAAGCTTGCAAGAGAAGATGTTCCTGATGAAGTTGTTGCGGCTATGGGTGGAGAAAGACCTCATTATGGAAAAGATTATATTATTCCATCTACTTTTGACCCACGACTAATCAGTGTAATACCAGCAGCTGTAGCAAAAGCAGCTGTAGAAAGTGGTGTTGCTAGAAAAAATATAGATGACTTTGAGGTCTATAAGGAACAACTTAAACAAAGACTAGACCCAACGGTAACTATAATGCAAGGTATAAATTCATTTATTAAAAAAAATCAGAAAAAAATTGTTTTTGCAGATGGTGAAGATGAAAATACTTTAAAAGCTGCAATTGCATTTAAAAACTCAAAATTAGGTATCCCAATTTTAGTTGGAAAAGAAAGTAAAATTAAAGAACAAATTAAAAATATTGGATACAGTGAAAATTTTGACATTGAAATTGTTAATTCAAAAGATGAAGAAAAAAGAAGAAGATATGTAAAACATTTATTCGAAAAGTTACAAAGAGAACAGGGATTATTAGAGCGAGACTGTGACCGGATGATTAGGAATGATAGAGTTATTTGGGCGACAAGTATGGTTGCCTGTGGTGATGCTGACGGTGCAGTAACAGGAAATACAAGGAGATTTGGCGCTTCATTTGAAAAAATTAAGCAAGTTGTTGATGTAAGAAAAGGTGAAATTATGTTTGGATTAAACATGATCGTTCATAAAGGAAGAACTATTTTTGTTGGCGATACAAGCGTTCATGAATACCCCACGTCAGAACAAATGGCTGAGATGGCAATATCTACAGCAAGAGTGGTTAGACTTTTTGGATTTGATCCTAAAGTTGCTTTCGTTTCACACTCTACTTTTGGACAACCTCTTACAAGTAGAACAAAACATATTAGAAATGCTGTTGAGATATTGAAAGAGAAAAAAGTAGATTTTGAATTTGATGGAGACATGCAGCCAGATGTAGCTCTAAATCCAGAATACAAAGAGCTTTACCCTTTTACAAAGATTGTTGGTAAAGCAAATATTCTGATAATGCCAGGACAGCATAGTGCAGCAATTTCTTATAAGTTAATGAAAACTATAGGTGAAACTAAAGTAATTGGTCCGTTGTTGATTGGACTGGGGCTTCCGATAGAAATAGCTCCACTAAGGTCATCAACTTCAGAGATTATCAATTTAGCATCAATTGCTGCTTACTCTTCCCAGGTAATTGATTACAAGAAATAATTATTCTCTTTGAATTCTTAAATCTTCAACCAAAATAATGCTGGAAATTACATCTTCCACATCAAGAATTTCTTTAGCCTCACTTATTACCAAATCTTTTTCCTCTGAGGTTAAAGCAATTCCATAAACGTATATTTTCTTTTTATAAGTATCTATTTGGTAATTAGTAGCTTTTATATTCTTATTAACAATTAGTGCTGTTCTTAATTGTGAAGTTATTAATAAATCTTTTGCAGATTGTTTAAAATCAAACTCTTCTTTAATTTTAATATCATTTCTAACGGATCTAGCACCCTTGGTTTCCCATGCTAATTTTGTAATCATTAATTTTTCTTCTGGTCTATCTACTTTTCCAGTTACAAAAATTCTCCCATCTAAAACTTTAGTTTTTATAGATAAAAAATATTTTTTATCTTTAGCTAGAATTTTTGCGCTAATGCTTTTTTGCATAATGGAGTCATCTATTTGGGTACCAACTGTTCTAGGATCTAGAGCAACTGAAACACCAGTTCCAAAAAGACCTTTGGAACCAACTCCAACACATCCGGTTAAAATGATACTTATAAAGACATAAATAATTATTTTATTTTTCATTTTTTAATTCTAAGCAATAATTGTATATTTCCTTTTTAGACACGTTTGAAATTTGACTTAAAATATCTGTAATTTCTTTAGTTGATAATTTATCAATCATTTTTTTAATAATATTCATATCTGATTCAGTTAAATTTTCAGATATATTTTTATCAATTTTTTTTTCAGAAATAACAACTGTAAGCTCACCTTTTGGTTCTTTTTCAAATAATTCTAATTCATCTACATTTTTTCTAATAAATTCTTCATATAATTTTGTTAATTCTCTGCAAAAAACTATCTTTCTTCCATTAAAATTCTTTTTTATTTCAGGTATGATTTTATTGATTTTTTTGGATGAAACAAAAAAAACTATAGAATTTTCAAATTCTGAAAATTTTTTTAATTCATTAGATAATTGTAATTTTTTATCTGTGAAAAAACCACAAAATATAAATTTGTCCGAAAATCCACTTATTGAAACAGCTGCAGCAACAGCTGAAGGTCCTGGTACAGGAAAGATTCTTATATCACTATTAATACACTCATTAACCAATATTGAACCAGGATCAGAAATACTAGGAGTACCAGCATCAGATATCAAAGAAATTGTTTTCCCTGATTTTAAATATTCAATAATTTTTACTACGTTTTTTTTCTCATTAAATTTATGATTTGAAATTAATTTTGATTTAATTTGATATCTATCTAAAAGATTTTTTGAAACACGAGTATCTTCGCATAAGATATAATCAGATTGCTGTAGAACTTCAATTGCTCTTAAAGTTATATCTTTTAGATTTCCAAGGGGAGTTGATACTAAATAAAGACCATTTTCGTATTCTTTTAATTTAAATTGTGGTTTTATGATCATAATTTAGCTTAAAAAATATTATACTACCATTAAAATGTTTAAATTAATCAAAATTATTGTTTTTATTTTATTAATATCCCACTCTTTATTTTTTCAAACTGTTAATGCTAAAGAAAAAATTAAAATAGGACTTTTGGTACCCATGACTGGAAATAATAAAGAAATTGGAGAATCTATCATAAAAGCAGTTGGATTGGCTGTCAAAGATATTGACGATGATTTAATAGAAATATTTCCAAAAGATACTGCAACAAAAGCTAATCAAACTTTAAAATCTGCGTTTGAATTAAATGAAATGGGAATAAAAATTGTAATTGGCCCTGTATTCTATGAAAGTTTAACTTATTTAGATGAAATGAAAAATTTAACATTTTTATCATTAACCAATAAAACTTTAGATCTTCCAAAAAATGTTATCTCTGCTGGAATTAATTCTACATCTCAATTTAACACTATAAAAAAATTTTTAGAAACTTATGAAATAAAAAAAACTATTTTTTTAACACCAATTCGGGATTATGAGTTTGAAATTAAAAAAGGAATGAAAAATTCAAAAATAAAAATTTATAAAGACTATGAATATAATACCGAACCTACAAAACTAACAAAACAAATAGAAGAAATTACAAATTATAGAATTAGAAAACAAAATTTAGAGGACGAAATTAAAAGAATAAAAAATTCAAATGAACCTAATAAAGAAAAAAAAATAAAAAGGTTAGAAAAAAAATACTCACTGGGCGGCTTGAATTTTGATGCTGTTGTAATTTCAGATTTTGATGAAAGTCTAAAAAGTGTGTCTACATCTCTTCTATATACTGACGTACTTCCAAAAAACAAATATTTCATAACCTTAAATCAATGGTTTGACGAGAGTTTATTAAACGAAACTGATATTCAACCACTATATTATCCTTCAATAAATAAAGAAAATTTTGATAACTACAAAATAAAGTACTTTAACGCATTTAATGAGGACCCTACTCATTTGTCTTTATTAAGTTATGATCTTGTTGGATTAGTTTATTATTTATCACTAAACTCAAATATTAAAAATTTAAATAAAATTTTTAAAAAAAGAAATTCATTTAAAGGCAAGATAGGTATTTTTGACATTAAAAATAATAAAATAAATCACAGACTTAATTTTTATAAAGTTGAGGATCAAAAAATTATAGAAATTTTCTAATTTTTTTAAAAGCTTTATACCTATGATCCATCTTATATTTTTGAGATGGCTTCATTTCCCCAAAAGTTTTTCTTTTGTTTAAAGGAATAAAGATTGGATCATAGCCAAATCCATTTTTTCCTTTTGGTTCTGCTGAAATATAACCTTCAACTTTTCCTGAAACACATGCAATTTTTTTATTTAAATATGAAATTGAAAGTGCGCAAATAAATCTAGCTTTAATTTTTTTATTTTTCCAATTTTTATTTTTTTTATTTAGTTCTTTATAAACCCTTTTTATAGCTTTGTTGAAATCTCCATGCCTTCCTCCCCACCTTGCAGAATATATTCCAGGACTTTTATTTAAAAAATCTATCTCCAAACCAGAATCATCAGCCAAACATATTAATCCTGTTTTTTTTGAAAAATATTTAGATTTAATTAATGAGTTTTCCTCAAATGTACCACCATTTTCAACTGGACTTCTAAGATTAAAGTCCGATGTAGAGTAAATTTTGATATTTTTTGGCAATAAACTCTTGATTTCTCTAAGTTTACCTTTGTTATTAGTTCCAATGAGAATTTTATTTATTTTTTGTTTAGACATCTAGAAATTATAAAAATCTTTACCATATAAGACTTTATGGAAAAAGAAGAAAACCAAAATAGCACTTCTATAGACCAAAATCAGGATACAGTAAAAGAAACTGTGAAACCTGAGGAAAACTTAGCCGAAGAGAATAAAAAAGAAACAGAAGTAGAGCCCAAACAAGAAATCAAAGAAAAAATTAAAGAACCAACTCCAGAGGAAAAAATTGCTGAACTCGAGGATAAAGTGACAAGAACTTTTGCTGAGATGGAAAATCAAAGAAGAAGATTTGAGAAAGAAAAAGAGGATGCTTTTGAATATGGTGGTTATAGTTTTGCTAAAGAAGCATTAAATTTAATTGACAACTTGGATCGATCAAAACATGTTCTTGAAAGTGATGATAAGTTAAAAGAAACCGAAGCGTTAAAAAAGACGCTAGAACATTTAGATATAATTAAAAAAGATTTAATCTCAATTTTCGAAAAAAACAACATTAAACCAATTGATAGCCTTAACAAAAAACTAGATCCAAATTTTCATCAAGCAATGATGGAAATAGAAGACGATACGAAAGAACCTGGAACAATAATCCAAGAAATCCAAAAAGGATTTACTATAAAAGATAGATTACTTAGACCTTCATTAGTAGGAGTGTCAAAAAAAGTTACAATAAAAGAGGAAAAAACTGAAGAAAATCAGGAAAATGCAGAAAATAAATAATTGTGAGATGAACTTGTAGTTTCATATTTAAACCCTATATGACGGATAGAAGTTAATATTATGAGTAAAATTATTGGAATAGACTTAGGAACAACAAACTCATGTGTTGCCATTATGGAGGGTACACAAGCTAAGGTGTTAGAAAACGCTGAAGGAGCAAGAACTACACCATCTGTTGTAGCATTTACAGACGAAAATGAAAAATTAATAGGACAACCAGCAAAAAGACAGGCAGTTACAAATCCAGAAAATACTATCTTTGCTGTTAAAAGATTAATTGGAAGAAATTTTGATGACCCAACAGTAAAAAAAGATGTAGAAGCTGCACCTTTTAAAATTGTTAATTCTGAAAAAGGTGATGCCTGGATTGAGGCAAAAGGTGAAAAATATTCACCATCGCAGATTTCTGCTTTTATTTTACAAAAAATGAAAGAAACAGCTGAAAAATATTTAGGTCAAGCTGTAACTAAAGCAGTAATTACAGTGCCCGCATATTTCAATGACGCACAAAGACAAGCAACGAAAGATGCAGGAAAAATTGCAGGACTGGAGGTATTAAGAATTATTAATGAACCAACTGCAGCATCATTAGCTTATGGTTTAGATAAAAAACAAAATAAAAAAATTGCAGTTTATGACTTAGGTGGAGGAACTTTTGATGTTTCTATATTAGAATTAGGTGATGGAGTATTTGAAGTTAAATCAACTAATGGTGATACTTTTTTAGGTGGTGAAGATTTTGATAATGCTGTTGTTGATTACTTAATTTCAGAATTTAAGAAAGATAATGGGATTGATCTAAAGTCAGATAAACTTGCTTTACAAAGATTAAAAGAGGCAGCAGAAAAAGCTAAAATTGAATTATCATCTGCTGAGCAAACAGATATAAATCTTCCTTTTATAACTGCAGATAAAACAGGTCCAAAACATATTAATTTAAAAATGACTAGAGCAAAACTTGAAGCTTTAGTTGAAGACTTAATTGCTAAAACAATGCCCCCATGTAAAACTGCTTTAAAAGATGCTGGAATTACAGCAAGTGAGATTGACGAAGTAGTTATGGTTGGTGGTATGACTAGAATGCCAAAAGTATTAGAAGAGGTAAAAAACTTTTTTGGAAAAGATCCTAATAAGAGTGTTAACCCTGATGAAGTAGTTGCTATGGGAGCAGCTATACAGGCTGGTGTATTACAAGGAGATGTTAAAGATGTACTTCTATTAGATGTAACTCCGCTATCACTTGGTATCGAAACACTTGGAGGAGTTGCAACTAAGCTAATTGATAAAAATACAACAATACCAACTAAAAAAAGTCAGGTATTTTCAACTGCTGAAGATAATCAGCCTGCTGTATCTATTAGAGTTCTTCAGGGTGAGAGAGAAATGGCAGCTGATAATAAAGCTTTAGGTAATTTTGAATTAGTGGGTATTGCTCCAGCACCAAGAGGAGTACCTCAAATTGAAGTTACATTTGATATTGATGCCAATGGAATAGTGAATGTCTCTGCAAAAGATAAAGGAACAGGTAAAGAGCAAAAGATTCAAATTCAAGCTTCAGGGGGACTAAGCGACGAAGAAATTGAAAAAATGGTTAAAGATGCAGAGGCTAATAAAGAAGCTGATAAAAAGAAAAGAGAATCTGTTGATGTAAGAAACCAAGCAGATACTCTTATTCACTCTACTGAAAAGAATTTAAAGGAGCATGGATCAAAAATTTCTGATGCAGAGAAAAAAGCAATTGAAGATGCATCAACTGCTGTAAAAGAAGCTCTAAAAGGGGAAGATACTGAGGATATCAAGAAGAAAACTGAGGCTCTAGTTCAAGCTTCTATGAAACTTGGAGAGGCAATCTATAAATCACAACAAACTGCAAAACCGGAGTCTGGAAAAGATGATGGTGGAGATGATACAGGAAAAAAAGACGAGAATGTTGTTGATGCTGATTTCGAAGAAGTAAAAGACGAGAATAAAGAAAAAAGCGCTTAAAAAAACATTCAATCGTCTAGGGTAATTTGATGGCTAAAAGAGACTATTATGATGTCCTGGGCGTAAACAAAAGTGCAAGTCCTGAAGAGTTAAAATCAGCATATAGAAAACTAGCAGTAAAATATCATCCTGATAAAAACCCTGGCGACTCAAAAGCAGAAGAAAAATTTAAAGAAGCAAGTGAAGCTTACGGCATTTTATCAGACAAAGAAAAAAAACAGAATTATGATAATTTTGGTCATGCTGCATTTGAAAATGGTGGTGGAAGGCCAGGTGGGGGTTTTGGTGGTTTTAGTGGTGCAGATTTTTCCGATATTTTCGAGGATTTCTTTAGTGATTTTGGAGGAAGTGGAAGATCAAGAAACAGAAAGTCAAATAATAGAGGCTCAGACTTAAGATATGATTTATCTATTTCTTTAGAAGAAGCTTATCACGGAAAAAAACAAGATATTAAATTTTCAACTTCAGAGCAGTGCAGTACTTGTAAAGGTAATGGATCTAAACCAGGTTATTCCCCAGATAGATGTTCATATTGTGGAGGGAATGGAAGAATAAGATCAAACCAGGGTTTTTTTACCGTCCAACAAACCTGTCCTCAATGTAATGGAAATGGTGAGGAAATTACTAATCCTTGTAATGATTGTAATGGTCAAGGTAAAAAACAGGCATCTAAAAGAATATCTGTAACTATCCCAAAAGGTGTAGATGATGGAACAAGAATTAGATTAGCAGGAAAAGGAGAGGCTGGTAGTAGAGGCGGTGCAACAGGTGATCTCTATTTATTTATAAATGTTAATACTCATGAGTTATTTAAAAGATCAAATGAGAATTTATTTTTCGAATTTCCAGTCTCACTTGCAGACGCCGCTTTAGGAACAACTATTGAAATACCGACTATCGATGGTGGTAAAGCTAAAATTAAAATACCTGATGGAACTCAAAATGGTAAACAATTTAGACTCAAAGGTAAAGGTATGCCTTTTATGAGAAGAGGAGATTTTGGAGACTTATATGTTCAAGTAAAAACTGAAGTGCCTGTATACTTAAATAAAAAACAAAAAGAATTGTTAGAACAATTTAGAGAAATTGAAAACGAAAAATCAAATCCAAGTATTAAGAAATTTTTTCAAAAAGCAAAAAATTTTTGGAAAAGTTAGAATCTAAAAATGTTAGATGATATTTTTCAAAATATTATCAATGAGTATATAAATAAAAAAAATAAAAAAATTTATTATTTATATTTTTCAATATTTAAATTTTTAACAAAATCAAAATTTATATTACATTTTAAAAATTTTAAGTTTTACGCATCATTTAATAAAAAAGACTTAACCAGGTGGATGCTAAAAAATTTAGCTGAATGGGATAAGGAAAATATAAAAAAAATTATATATCTCATAAAAAAATACAACGGATCGTTTATAGATTGTGGATGTAATTTTGGTGCTTATTCAATTCCAATTGCAAAGAAGTTTAAAAAACAAAACATTTACGCTTTTGATGCGTCTGACAAAGCTATTTTAAATTTAAAAGAAAATATTCACTTAAATAAAATCAAAAATATTAAATATTTTAATATAGGTCTTGGAGATAAAAATGGAGATATGTATTTTAACGAAGATATTAATAAATTAAAAAATGATGGATCCTTTCGATTTACTAAAATTAAAAAAAATAAAAAAGTAAAAATTAATAAACTAGATTACATTTTTAAAAGTAAAAAAATAAAACTAAAAAAAAATATAATTTTAAAATTTGATCTTGAAGGCTTTGACTTTTTAGCACTCAAGGGTCTTAAAAATACATTAAAAAGTCATAAAGTTTTAATTTTTATTGAAATGTCAAAAATGATGTTGGAAAATTCTAAAAATTTTACAAAAGAATTTAAAACATTTATAAAAAAAAATAATTTAAATATTTATGATCTTAAACTTAAGATCAAAAATGAAGATCAAATTATTAAATCTTTAGAGTCTCTTAATATCAAAAACGAAACAATTGGAGACTATATTATTTCAAACCACAAATTATTGTAAAAGTCTCATTTAAAAGTATAATCTTTTTTTATCTATAAAAAATATGAAGAAAATTAATTTAGCTATTTCTGGTTGTATGGGTAGAATGGGTCAGCAATTAATTAAATCATGTCAAAAAAATAAAAATTTTAAATTAGTTGCACTTACAGAAAACAGATTAATAAAAAAAAAATTTAGTGGTATTAAACCTCAATTTAATTCTGAAACGGTTTTTAAAAAAACTGATGTAATTATTGATTTTACAGTGCCTAATTGCACTATTGAAATTCTCAAAATTGCATCAAAACTTAAAAAAAAAGTCGTAATTGGAACTACCGGATTTAATAGGAAACAAGAAAACTTAATTAAAAATTACTCAAAAAAAATACCTATCTTGAAAGCTGGCAATATGAGCGTAGGTGTAAATTTGTTGATGTATCTAACTGAAATTGCATCAAAATCATTAAATGATGAATATTTAAGTAAAATATTTGAAGCACACCACAAACATAAAAAAGACTATCCCTCTGGTACAGCCTTAATGCTTGGAAAAGGGATTGCAGATGGGAAAAATAAAAATTTATATAATTTAATTGGTAAAACATTTTTAAATAAAAAATCTTTTCCTTATGGAAAAAAAATTAATTTTAATTCAATAAGAAAAGGTGAAATTATTGGTGAACACGAGGTAAAATTCTCTAGTGGAAAAGAAATAATTACATTAAACCATGAGGCTTTTGATAGAGCACTTTACTCAGATGGAGCTTTAACTGCATCTAAATGGTTGATGAAAAAAAAGCCAGGATTATATTCAATGAGAGATTTGCTTAACTTTTCATAATGAATGAAAAACAAAAAGCAAAAATCATTATTAAAACTCTAAATAAAATTTATCCTAAAACGCCTGTTCCTTTAAAAAGTAAAAATACTTTTACACTTTTAATTTCCGTGCTGCTTTCTGCACAATGTACTGATGTAAATGTTAACAATGTTACGAAAGATATATATCCTAAATATTTTAAACCAGAACATTTTGTTAAATTAGGAAGAAAAAAAATTGAAAAATTAATCAGAAAAATTGGTATTTTCAGAATAAAAGCTAAGAGTATTTACTTAATGTCAAAACAAGTTTTGGAAAAACACAACGGCAAAATACCTAAAACTTTTGAAGAACTTGAAAAACTTCCTGGTGTAGGACACAAAACAGCTAGCGTGGTGATGTCCCAGGGTTTTGGATATCCAGCTTTTGCGGTTGATACTCATATTCATAGACTCGCACAAAGATGGGGTTTAACGAATGGAAGAAATGTAGTTCAAACTGAAAAGGATCTGAAACGAATATTTCCAAAAAGAACCTGGTCTAAACTTCATTTACAAATAATTTTTTACGGCAGAGAATATTGTAAGGCAAGAGATTGTTATGGTTTAAAGTGTAAAATATGTACTACTTGCTACCCAAACAGAAAAAAACCTGTTATTACCAAAAAAGCTTAACATGAAAATTTTAGGAATAGGAAATGCAATAGTAGATGTAATTTGTAAAGTTGACGAAAATTTTATTATCCAAAATAATCTTACAAAAAGTACTATGAAATTATTTTTTGATGAAAATGAATTCCAAAAATTATTATCAAATCTTAAAATTGAAAAAACTGTTTCTGGGGGTTCTGTAGCAAACTCTATAGTTGGGCTATCCCAACTTGGAAATAAGGTAGGTTTTATTGGAAAAGTTTCTGATGATATGTTTGGAAACAAATACGAAGAAGGTTTAAAAAGTGAAAATGTAAAATACCTTTACTCAAAAAAGAAAGAAAAATTACCAACCGGTAGTTGTTTGATTTTGGTCACTCCAGATTCTGAAAGAACAATGTGCACATTTTTAGGAACTGCAGGAAAAATTAATGAAAATGATGTTAGTTCTGATGCAATAAAACAAAGTGAGATAGTATTTTTAGAAGGTTATTTATGGGATGAAGGAGAGCCTAAGAAAGCGTTTGATAAAGCTATAAATAATTCAAAAAAAGTTGCTATGTCGCTATCTGATCTATTTTGTGTAGATAGACATAAACCTCATTTTTTAGAGTTAGTAAAAAATAAATTAAATATTACTTTTGCAAATGAACAAGAAATTACTTCATTGATAAACGCAAAGAATTTTAAAGAGGTTATTTCGTTTTCAAAGCAACTTAATAAATTAGTTGTTGTCACAAGAGGAGAAAAAGGATCAGTTGCTATAAAAGGTGAAGAAGTTTATGAATGTAATATAAAAAGAAATCTTAAAATTGTTGATTTGACGGGTGCTGGTGATCTTTTTGCTGCAGGTTTTATGCATGGATATATTAATAAATTTTCAATTTCAGAAAGTCTAGAAAAAGGTACTGAATTATCGTCAAAAATTATCCAAAAAATTGGAGCAAGAATTTAATTTAATTAATATATAAAAAATATTATATCTAGTAATGGAAAATCTTGAAATTTTAAAATTATTTCCTGAAGCAGTATTTAAATATAAATTTGAAAAATTTAATGAATTTAATCCAAAATTATCAGAATATATTTACAACCTTGCAAAAGAAGATAATCTAGGTGTTACAAAATCTAATAGAGGAGGATGGCATTCTAAAGATTTTGATTTAAGAGATGAAAATTCTATACAACGTAAATTTACACTTGAAATTCAAAAGTATATTTTAAATTCTTTTAGTATGCTTGGATGGAAATCTGAAAATAAAAAGATTCAAATTCTATCAATGTGGGCAATAATCAATAAACAGGAAGATTTTAATGTTATCCACACGCATCCAAATTCACACCTAAGTGCAGCTTATTATGTAAAAGCACCAAAAAATTGTGGAAGATTTCAAGTAGAAAATCCCAACACTCTTAAAAAACATATTAGACCCGAGCTTGTTAAAGAGAATGAATTAAATGTTATGCTTGCTGGGATTGAAGTCAGCGAAGGAGATTTGATAATTTTTCCAGGATATTTGCCTCATAAAGTTGCTAAAAATCAGAGCAACGAAGATAGAATAGTCATTAGCTTTAACATTGATATTAAATCATAATACTGAAAAATTTATTTATCCTTTTTAATTCTTTTAAAACTTCCCTTTCCTTTTTTAGGTTTAACAATTTTATTTTTAAACTTCTTTGAATATAATTCTTTTATAAGAGGATTTTTTTTATTTAATTTGATACCCATTTTTTTCACTAATTATAAAATTATCATCTTTAAAAATCTTAAATATTTTTTTTCTAAGTCTATAGATATGTGTCGCGACTGTATGTGTTTCAAGATCTGATAAATAGTGCCAAACTTTTTTTTCTAGCTCATTTACATTAACTGGAGTTTCACTTTTTGATAAATAAATGATTGTATTTACTTCTTTCTCTGTCAATTTTAATTTTTTGTTGTTTCTTAATATTTCTCTGGAATTTAGGTCTATTATGTAATTGTTTATATTTATTTGAGATTGTTTGCTAAAATTATATCTCAAAAAACAAATATTAATTTTTTCTATTAATTTAATTATTTTAGTTGGAAAAAAATCAAATATTAATTGTTTATCAAAATCTGGAATTTTTTTTGTAGTTATTATTAAATAGTAATCGAAATTTTGAGTCTTTTTTTTTATGTATTCTTCTTCATTTGCTTCAATTAAATTAAAATTAAAATCTTGTTCGAGTTCTTTTAAAATTTCGTATAAAATAGGATGTTGAAAAATAATTAAATTTTGCTTAGTCATTAAACTATAATATGACAATATTTTTAAAAAATAAATATACACTTCAAGTTGATGAATTCAATTTTAAGTGTTCTGTAGGATTAAATGGACTTTCTAGCAAAAAAAAAGAAGGTGATAAAAAAACACCAAGAGGAATTTTTGAATTAGGAAATTTATATTTTAGAAAAAATAGATTAAATAAACCTAATACCAATCTTAAATGTATAGAAATTAAAAAAAATATGGGTTGGTGTGATGATCTTAAATTCCCAAATAAATATAATAAATTAATAAAAATTAACAAAAAAATTAAACATGAAAAACTAACAAGAAAAGATCATAAGTATGATTTACTAATCCCAATTAAATATAACTTTAAAAAGCCTATTGTTGGTCTTGGAAGTTGTATTTTTTTACATTTAACTAATAATTATAAACCTACTAAGGGATGTATAGCTGTAAGTAAAAAAGACTTTATAATAATTCTAAAATTAATTAACAAAAAAACAAAAATTGTAATTGATTAAGATCTTTGACCAAAGATGTTTGAACCAATTCTCAGAAAAGTTGAATTATGCTCTGCTGCTTTCATAAAATCTGAAGACATCCCCATACTGAGTTCATCTAAACTATACAAATTATTAAAATTATTCATTTCTTTAAAGTAAATAGATGCGTCTCCTAACTCTGGTGGTATACACATAAATCCAACTAAATTTAATTCAAGTTCTTTACAACAATTAACCAAATTTTTGAGTTCGCTAATTTGTACTCCAGACTTCTGATTTTCATTCCCTATATTTATTTGTATAAAAATTTTAATTTTTCTTTGTATTTTTTTTTGTTCATCAGCAATTTTTTTTGCTAACTTTTGGCTATCCACAGAATGGATATAATCAAATAATCTAACAGCAGATTTAACTTTATTTGTTTGTAATTTTCCAATCATATGAAGCTGAATATTTGGATTATTTTCCTTTATTTCAGACCATTTATCTAAAGCCTCTTGTACTTTATTTTCTCCAAAATCCAGATGACCATACTCAATTAAAGGAGAAATTTTTTCTAGATTAAAGGTCTTTGAAACTGCAATAATTTTTGGTAACTTTTTTATTTTAGAAACTTCGACTAATAATTTTAGTTGATTATTTATATTAATTAAATTTTGAACAATCTCATGCATTTTAATTTAAAAACAAGATATTACTTTATTAACAAGTTTAATACAAAAATTATTGATAAACTTGATAAACAAACAGTTGTAATCTATCGAAATTATTTATCCACAAAAGAGAACAGAGTATTTTTGCTAAAAATTAAAAAATATTGTCACAAAAAGAAAATTAAATTTTATTTATCTAATAATATTAAATTAGCTATTAAACTTAATTTAGACGGAGCATATATCCCTTCCTTCAATAAGAATTATAATCATTTAAGTTTCTCTTTAAAAAAGAACTTTAAAATTATAGGCTCCGCACATAACATTTCTCAAATTAGAAACAAAGAAATTCAAAAAGTGGAGAAAATTGTTTTATCATCATTATTTAAAAAGAATTCAAATTTTCTGGGTATAAATAAATTTAAATCACTTTCAAAAATGACCAATAAAAAAATAATAGCATTAGGAGGAATTTCAAAAAAAAACCTAAGATCTTTGAGGCTTACAAATATCTCAGAATTCGCAGGTATTTCATATTTTGAATAAAAAAAAGGCCCCTAAAAAGGGGCCCTTTTATAATTTGTTTCTAAACTAAATTAGAATGCAAACGATAGACCTAAAGACCATAGCTCTCTATCTTGAGTAGCGTTAGTAGTTCCGTCCATGTTAGCTGCATCTTTCATAGAAGCAGTTATAGTCATTCCACCAGCTGTGTAAGCTGCAGTAATTGACTCGTACTCACCATCTGTTTTTGATGGTCTTTCAACTGTTTCTGAACCGTAAGTGATAGATAACTCATCACTCACTGTGTATGATACTTTGTAAGATGAAGTATCATCATCAGATGCTGTTCCAGTAGTATCAAACTCGTAATTTGAGTAAGCTACAGTGAATGAACCCATAGCGTAAGACGCTTTAAGTGCAGTACCTTCACCTTTGTTACCTACTGTAGTGTCATCACCTTTACCATAGCTAACTGATAATCCTTCAACACCTGTGTAAGTTGCTGAATATGATGTAGCAGAACTAGCTGTTGTTCCAGTTGGCGTATAACCAGCAGATATTGATAAACCATCAACCATAGCAGGAAGAGTATATAACATTGAGTTACTTCCTCCACCTACACCTGTTGGGTGTACAGTTGTAGCAATATCAAATGAATCCCAGATATCACCAGCAGCAGTAGTATCTAAAGCAGATACAGCTGAGCTTCCACCTTCACCAGAGAACTTAAGAGATCCTAAGCCATCTGAACTGATTGTCACTGAGTGAGAATCAAATGGAGATGTTTCATTAGCGTTTTCATCGTCACCTTGGTCGATAACGAAAGATAGTGCTACGTTAAGACCATTGTCTAACTCACCACCACCTGTGAAAGTTAACTGGTTACCCATAGAGAATGACTTACCAGCGTTTGCAGCACCACCATTGATGTGCTCAAGAGAGATGCTTGCTGAACCTGCAACAGACATTTCGCCTGCGTTTGCAGATACTGCAACAAGTGAACCTGCTAATGCAGATAAACCTATTTTTTTAAAGTTGTTCATATTAATTACTCCTTTATATGATTTGTTAATTATTAATAATAAACAAGCTTCATATATCAAATTCAGTTCTTTTTTTTCTCCAAAAAACCCTTAAATAGATTAAATTAGTCCCGATTGTTGTATTTTTGCAACATTTTTTATCCTTTTTTTCCTATATTTTAAGTATTAAGAGATTATGTTGTATAAATTTAAAAATGTTCAATATGCACTCTAAAAAAATCTTTAAATTAGCAATTTTAGGCTTTTTTGCATTATTTTTATTCAATTCATGTGTTGACAAAATTCCTGGTGGTGATGCAAGAAAATTTCCAGACGATCCTGAACTTAGAGTGAAAAAAAACCTTGAAGAAGGTCGTGGTTTCAAATTAATGGATGCTACGCAAAAGCAACGTGGAGGAGTTTTTGAATTTGCTAGCTCAAATGAATTATGGAGAGCTTCTTTAGATGTAATTGACTTTATGCCATTATCTTCAGTAAATTATAGTGGGGGGATTATAATATCAGATTGGTACTCATCAGAGCAGAGTTCAAATGAAAGTATAAAGGTTTCAATAAGGTTTTTGACAAATGAAATAAGATCTGATGCGCTAGATATAAAGATTTTTAATAGAAAATGTGATTTAAGCTTACTAAATTGTAAAGTAAATGAAAATAAAGGTGCTTTGGTTGCAGAGATCAAAAAAGAAATATTAAAAAAAGCTTCAGTTTACAAAAAAGAAAGTGAAGATAAAAAAAAGAAAAAAAATTAAACTATCCAGTTTAAACCTAAATAACTAAAATAAATTTTGTGGAAAGATATAATTTTAAAAAAATTGAAGAGAAATGGCAAAATCATTGGGAAAAAGAAAAGAGTTTTTCCACTAAAATAGATAAGAGTAAAGAGAAATTTTATTGTCTTGAAATGTTTCCCTATCCCTCAGGTAAAATACACATGGGACACGTAAGAAATTATGCAATTGGAGATGTTTTGGCAAGATTTAAATCTTTAAAGGGATATAATGTTTTACATCCAATGGGATGGGACTCCTTTGGTATGCCTGCAGAAAATGCAGCAAGACAAAATAATTTAAATCCAAAAGATTGGACCGAATCAAATATCTCAAATATGAAATCTCAACTCAAAAAATTAGGGCTTTCTATTGATTGGGACAGGGAAATTTCAACCTGTTCCTCTGACTATTATAAACACCAACAAGAATTTTTTTTAGAATTATATGATAAAGGACTAGTTTATAGAAAAGAGAATTATGTAAATTGGGATCCAGTGGATGAAACCGTTTTAGCCAACGAACAAGTAATTGAGGGAAAAGGTTGGAGATCTGGAGCTATAGTAGAAAGACGTAAATTAAATCAATGGTTTTTTAACATAACTAAATTTTCTGACGAACTTCTTAAGGGTCTTGATGTACTTGATCAGTGGCCCAATAAAGTTAAAACAATGCAGAAAAATTGGATAGGCAAATCTTATGGTTGTGAAGTAAACTTTAAGATTGAGACTGATAAAGATATCGATGAAATTAAATGCTACACAACTAGACCAGACACTTTGTTTGGCATGTCATTTTTAGCTCTATCTGTAGATCATCCTATAGCTAAATTTTATTCTGAAGATCCAAATTTTATAAAGTTTAAAGAAGAATGTTCCAAAATTGGAACTACAGAAGAGTCTATTGCCGTTGCAGAAAAACTTGGCTTTAAAACAGATTTACTTGCCATAAACCCTATGAATAACAAAATTAAGGTTCCTGTTTATTTTGCTAATTTTGTATTAATGGATTATGGACTAGGAGCAGTATTTGGCTGCCCAGCCCATGACCAAAGGGACTTAGATTTTGCAAGAAAATATAATTTAAAAGTCACTGCTGTAGTTAAACCAGAGAATGAAAAAGATATAGTAATTGAAAAAAAAGCTTATGTAGACAGTGGTATACTTTTTAATTCAGATATTTTTGACGGATTAAAAGTTCCTAACGAATCCATTCCAGAAATAATTAATTATTTAGAAAAGAATAAATTTGGAGTAAGACAAACCAATTTTAGATTAAAAGATTGGGGTATCTCAAGACAAAGATATTGGGGATGCCCAATACCAATTGCTTACGATGAAAATAATAATCCTGTAAAAATTCCAAAAGAATTACTACCAATTAAATTACCAGAAATAAAAAAACTTGATTCGACAGGAAATCCTTTGGACAAAATGGAAGATTGGAAAAAAATTAAAATAAATGGAAAGGTATGTATTAAAGAAACAGATACTTTGGACACTTTTGTAGACTCCTCTTGGTATTTTTTAAGGTTTTGTTCACCAAATCAAACTACTTATGGATTTGACGAAGAAGAAGTAAAATACTGGATGCCTGTTGATCAATACATTGGAGGCGTTGAACATGCTATACTTCATCTTTTATATTCAAGATTTTTTATGCATGCATTATCCTTAGATAATAAGAATTTTAATTTTAAAGAACCATTCAAAGGTCTTTTTACCCAGGGTATGGTTTGCCACGAAACTTATAAGGATCAAAATAATAATTGGGTAAGTCCTGATGAATTAATAACTATCAATGGTAAAAAATTTCTTAAAGCTGACAAAACTAATGAAGTTATAGTTGGGCCATCTGAATCTATGTCTAAATCAAAAAAAAATACAATAGATCCAGAGAAAATTATTCAAGACTACGGTGCTGATTCTGTTAGGCTATTTATATTGTCAGATAGCCCACCAGAAAAAGATGTTCAATGGTCAGACGAAGGAATGAATTCTTCTTTCAAATTTATCCAAAAATTATGGATGCTTAATCAAAAAATTTTTCTAGAAATTAATGCTGATCATCCAAAAAATTCAGAAAATAAAATCGAGATAATAACCAATAGATTTATATATGATGTAGAAAAAAATATTGAAAACTTTAGCTATAATAAAATAATAGCAAATTTTTATGAATTTTATTCAGCAATAAATAAATTAATTAATGATAAAATCGAAAAAAAAAGTTTAATTGAAAATTATGGGAATTCTCTTATTGCTATGAGTCCAGTTATTCCTCATTTTGCTAACGAATGTTTGGAGATGTTAAGTATTAAAGGATTTAAATCAAAGTTTATTTGGCCAAAAATAAATAAAGAAATACTCAAAAGCGATAAGATTAATTTCGTAGTTCAAATTAATGGTAAAACAAGGGGATTGCTTAAGGTAAATAATGGGATAAATGAGAAAGACTTAATAGGTAAAATGAGAGAAGATAACAAAATTAATAATTATATTAAAGACAAAGAATTTAAAAAAACAATATTTATACCAAATAGACTTATTAATATTATAATATAAAATGTTAAAAAAATTTATTTTGTTACTAATTTCTATAACTTTACTTTCAAACTGTGGGTTTACTCCGATACACTCAAATAAAATAAATAAGAATTTTTCTATTGAAGCTGTGTCTTTTACAGGCGATAAAACAATTAATAATTATATAAAAGTTAATTTGAAACAATTTGAAAATAATAATTCAAAGAAAAAATTTAAATTAAAAATTAATACAAATTTTAAAAAAGATACTTTAGCTAAAGACAAAACTGCAAAAATAACAAACTTCAAATTATCGAGTGTTTCAACAATTCAAATAAGTTCTGGTGGAAATGAAATAAAAGAAATTAAAATTTCTCAAAATAAAAATATGAATAATTATGATGATAAATTTGAAGAACGTAAGAATGAAAGAAATATAAAACAAAATTTTGCTTCAGCAATCACGAGACAGATAATTACAGAAATATCAATATTAAATGATAATTAAATCATTTGAATTAAATAAAATAAAATTAGAAAAAAACCCATTTATTCTATTTTATGGAAAAAACGAGGGATTAAAAAAAGAGGTAAAGAAAAGTTTAATAAATAATAGAGTAATTACAGCAAATTACGAAGAGAAAGAAATTATAGATAATAAAGAAAATTTTTTAGAATCAATATATTCAAAATCACTATTTGAAGAAGAAAAACTTATAGTCATTAAAAGAGTAACAGATAAGTTACTAAATATTATATCTGAAATTGTAATTAAAAACTTCAAAGATATAGTCATTATTTTAGAAGCTGAAAATTTAGAAAAAAATTCAAAAATAAGAAAATATTTTGAAAAAGAAAAAAATTGTATTTGTATCCCAATTTATCCAGATAATGATCAAACACTATTAAAAGTTGGTTTTAATTATTTAAAAAAGGAAAAAATTTCAATTTCTAACTCAAACTTAAATTTATTAGTAAGTAGATCTCACGGAAATAGACAAGCATTAATTTTAGAATTAGAGAAACTGGCGCAATTTTCAAAAAATGGAAAAAAAATTACTACAGAGATATTAACAAAATTATCAAATTTAGTTGAGAATCACGACGTATCAGAACTAATAGATAACTGTTTAGCTAACAATAAAAAACAAGCTATTAATATTTTACTTGAAAATAATTTTAGCAATGAAGATAGTGTTTTAATTATTAGAATATTCTTAAACAAATTAAAAAGAATTCTTATATTGTCAAATGAATATAAAAAAAATAATGACATAAATCTTACAATTTCATCTGCAAAACCTCCTATCTTTTGGAAACAAAAAGAAATAACTAAACAGCAAATTTTAAAACTAAGTCCGGAACAAATTAAAGAAATAATTTATAAATTTAATAAATTAGAAATGAAAATAAAAAAGAACTATGAAAATTCTTTAAATTTATTAACTGATTTTATTTTTAACAGCTTTTTCAATAAAACTAATAATTAGATTTAATTATATCGATAATTTTATTTAGCTGGTCTAAATCTTTATACTCAAAAGAAATTTTTCCTTTATTTCTTTTGGTATTTTGAATATCCACACTTAAACCAATTTTATTAGAAACGGATAGTTCAAGAGCAATAATATTTGTATCTTTTTTGACTTTCGATTTTTGCCTGCCAGTTTTAAAGATTTTAACAAAATTTTCTGCTTGTCTGACTGAAAGATTATTATCTATAATTTTATTGGCTACAAAATTAGCATTATCAAGGCCGACTAAAATTTTAGCATGGCCCGAAGTCAATTTTTGAGACTCTATTAATTTTATTACGTCACTCGGTAAAGTTAAAAGTCTCAAAGAGTTACTTATATGACTTCTACTTTTTCCGATAAATTTTGAAACTTTTTCTTGATCATAATCAAAATCGTCAATTAATCTTTTATAGCCCTGAGCTTCCTCTAAAGGGTTTAAATCATGTCTTTGAACATTTTCAACAATTGCAAATTCTAAAGATTTTAAATCATCAGCTTCAGTAATCACCACAGGAACATTATGAAGACCAGCTCTTTGAGCCGCAATCCATCTTCTCTCCCCAGCAATTATCTCATATTTTGACTTATCATCATTTGAGCTCCTGACAACTATAGGCTGGATCATTCCTCTTTCTTTTATTGAATTTGTTAAATCTTCTAAACTTTCTTCATCAAAAATCTTTCTTGGTTGGTATTTATTTGGTACTAAATCGCTTATTGATACTTTATTTTTTTCAGTTTCAACTTTTGTTTCACCTATCAATGAAGATAAACCTCTGCCCAATCCTTTTCTAATTTTATCCATTAGGCTGCGCTTCCTATTGTTGTTTCTTGATTCATAAACTCATTGGTAAAACTGAAATATGATTTACTACCTGGACAGGTTTTGTCATAAATTAAAACAGGTATCCCATGTGATGGAGCTTCTGACAATCTGACATTTCTTGGAATCACAGTTGAATAAACTTTTTCACTAAAATAATCTCTAGCTTCTTTCTCCACTTGAGAAGATAATTTATTTCTTTTGTCATACATTGTTAAAAGTATCCCCCTAATTTTTAAATCTGGATTTAAATTTACCTTTATCCTTTCAACTGTTTTCATCAGCTGTGTTAAGCCCTCCAGAGCAAAAAATTCTGTCTGGAGAGGTACCAATAGTGATTTCGAGCATACTAAAGCCATTATTGTTAGTAAGCTTAAAGAAGGTGGGCAATCAATTAAAACATAGTCGTAGGATCCGCTAGAATTGTTTAAATATGAGGCTAATTTAGTCTTGAGTATAAAAGCTCTGTTACTATCATCAGCTGTCTCTAACTCTAAGCCCGATAAATCAACGTTTGATGTTATAATATCTAAATTTTCAAACTGTGTTTTTTTGATTACATCTCTAATATCCTTAGTTCCATTCAATACTCCATAAATTGTATCACTTGAACTTTCCATATTAGATAATCCCAGACCTGTGGTAGCGTTGCCTTGAGGATCTAAGTCAATTACTAAAACTTTTTTATCTATTTGAGATAAGCCAGCTGCAAGATTAATCACTGTAGTGGTTTTTCCAACCCCACCCTTTTGATTTATGACTGAAATAATTTGCATTTAATTTTTTTTTACAATTGTTTTAAATTTTTTTTTAATTTTTTTTATATTTATCAAAAATGAATCCTCATTTGTTAAACTTTTTTTTTCTACATACTCTAAGTCCCAATTTTTTTTTGAATATTCAAAAATTTTTTTTCCAGTCTTCCCCATAAAAAAAATTAAATTTTTGTATTTTGAAAAATTTTTATATACTAAATCTAAAACCACTGGCATTGGTTTAAATGCTCTTGACATTATTGTTCCTGTTTCTAAATTTTTTATTTCAAAAATATTTTTTTGAAATACTTTAGTATTTAAATTTAATTTTTCTGACACTTCCCTCAAAAAATGGCTTTTATGGTAGCTTTTTTCATAGAGGTGCACACTCATTTTATTTTTCATATTTTTAAGTATAATTGCTACTATAATACCTGGAAAACCCCCACCCGTGCCTAAATCTATAGTTGTACTACTATTTAAATCAACAAAATCAATAATTTGCGCTGAATCTATAATATGTCGCTCTATTATAATCTTTTTTAATGCCGTATTTTGTCCAATTATGTTGATTTTTTTATTTTTTTCAAGAATCATGGATATATAGTTTTCAAAGTCCAAAAATGTTTCACGTGAAACATTTAAGTAGTTGATTCTAGAATAAGAATTTAAAATTTCTTGATCCATTAAGCTATATGCTTAATAGACCTTCTTTTGACGTGTGACAACAAAATATATACAGCTGCAGGAGTTATTCCATCAATTCTTAGAGCTTGGCCCAGAGTTTTTGGCTTAATTTGCTTAAATTTGGCTTTTACCTCATTGGATAAACCTGAAAGTCCATCATAATTAATTTTATCAGGAATAATTAGGTTTTCATCTCTCTTAAATGCTAAAATATCGGCTTTTTGCTTCTTTAAATATCCCCTATAATGCGCATTAATCTCTACTTGCTCATCGATTTCTTCACTAAAAAAAGGTATATCAGGCCATATCTCCCTAATCTTAATCATGTTGACCCCCTTTTGGGTTAATACTTCGTCAGATGATCTCAATATACCATCTTTTGCTATTTTAATTCCAAATTTATCTGCTTTAGAAGGTGAAATCTTGGATTTAATCATTTTTTTGCTTATTTGATTAATTTGTTTGAATTTATTCAAATATATATTTTTTCTCTCATCACCTATTAAACCAATTTCTATTCCCTTGGCAGTTAGTCTCTGATCAGCATTATCAGATCTCAAGCTTAATCGATATTCAGCTCTCGATGTAAACATACGATATGGTTCTGCCACTCCTTTAGTAACTAAATCATCAATCATTACTCCGATATAAGCATCAGACCTATCAAGGATAAATGGCTCTAATTTTTTAATAGACAAGGCAGCATTTATTCCAGCTATTAGGCCTTGTGCAGCAGCTTCCTCATATCCTGTAGTTCCATTAATCTGTCCTGCAAGATAAAGATTGCTTATCTTTTTGGTTTCTAAGGTTAAAAATAGTTCACGTGGATCTACATAGTCATATTCTATTGCATATCCTGGTCTTAATATGGATACATTCTCTAAACCATTGATATTATTACATATTTCTTGTTGAACATAAGCTGGTAGTGATGTGGAGATGCCGTTTGGGTAAATTGTGTGATCATTAAGACCTTCTGGTTCTAAAAATATCTGGTGCCGAACTTTATCTGCAAATTTAACTATTTTATCCTCTATAGATGGACAATATCTTGGACCTGCTCCTTTTATACTACCTGAGTAGATAGCACTCTTAGTTAAATTCTTTTCTATAATTTTATGAACCTTCTCATTTGTATACGTCATTTTACATGACACTTGTTTATTTAAATTTTTTTTTGTTAAGAAAGAAAAAAAATAGGGATCTTCATCAGCAAACTGTTCTTCTAAGTTTTCAAAATTAATCGTCCTAGCATCTAATCTTGGTGGGGTTCCAGTTTTTAATCTTCCAATTTTAAAATCATATTTAGCTAATTGTTCACTCAAACCTGTTGAAGGTTTTTCATCGTATCTGCCTGCAGGAGTTTTTTCATCACCTATGTGTATCAAACCGTTTAAAAAAGTGCCTGTTGTGAGTATTATCTTATTAGATAGAACTTTCTTGCCTTCTTTAGTTTCAAATCCACTTATTGAATTTTTAACAAAAATAAACTTTATTACAGGATCAGAAAAAACGCTTAAATTACAATAGTTTAGCAGTTTTTGTTGCATATATTTACGATATAGTGACCTATCTGATTGAGTTCTTGGTCCTCTAACTGCTGGCCCTCTACTTCTATTTAACAATCTAAATTGTATACCTGATTTGTCTGCTACATCTGCCATAACACCATCAAGAGCATCTATTTCTCTAACTAAATGACCTTTACCTAAACCACCTATTGCAGGATTACATGACATCTCTCCAATAGTTTCTTTTTTGTGAGTAAATAGGGCAGTGTTTACTCCTAGACGAGCCGATGCTGCTGCTGCTTCACAACCTGCATGCCCACCACCTATTACTACAACATCAAACGACAAATCATTTTTCATATCCCGAATTTATAGGTGATTATATATTTTACAAGGTAGGCTTATTTTTTTTAAATAAGCCAATATTATCAACGTTTTTAGGCAAAAAAGTGCAAAAAAACCAGCAAATTGATGTATTATTTACCGATACAAAAATCGTTGAAAATACTACCTAATATCTCCTCAACATCGACTTTTCCAACGATCATGCCTAAATGTCTAGTAGCTAATCTTAAATCTTCTGCTGCTTTATCGTAATCTTCTATTTCTTTTTTTTGATTAAAATTTTTTAAATGATGTAAACACTGTTGTAAATGTTGTCTGTGTCTTTCTCTGGTAATCAAAATATCATCACTTGAAATAAATTTATTTTTTAAATTATTTTTTATTTTTAAAATTAATTCTTCGATGTTTTTATTTTCTTTAATTGAAATTAAAACGTGATTTGTTTTTTTAATTTCTAGATCAATATCCTTTTCTAAAAGATCTGACTTATTTATTACTAATATAGCATTTTCATCTAACAAACCTTTCAAAACATCGCTAAAATCAAGGCTTTTTGCATCAATCACAACTAGTTTTAAATCTGCTTCTTCCGCTCTATTTAGGGATAATTTAATGCCTTTTTTTTCTATATCGTCTTTTGAGTCTCTTATTCCAGCTGTATCAGATATTATTACAGGAAAACCATCTAAGTTAAGATGGGTTTCGATAACATCTCTTGTAGTGCCAGCTATTTCAGAGACAATTGCTACATCACGATTGGATAAATGATTTATTAAACTAGATTTCCCCGCATTAGTAGGTCCTAGAATCGCAATCTTAAATCCTTCCCTAATTATTTCTCCAACTTTTTGGTCATCTAATATTTTTTTAATTTGAATTATTACATCATCTAAACTATTTTTAATTTCATCTAAAATGTTATTAGGCAAATCCTCCTCTGGAAAATCAATTTTTGCCTCGACATGTGATAAAATTTTCAAAAGTTTTTCTCTAAGTAAATTAAATTGATTAGATGATTTTCCGTTCATGATTTTAATTGCTTGTTGTCTTTGAATTTCAGTTTCTGATGAAATTAAATCAGCAATACTTTCGGCTTTAAGTAAATTTATTTTTCCATTTTGAAATGCAAGCTTTGTAAATTCACCTGGCTCAGCTAATCTACAATTTTCTATTCTTGAAATTGAAGACTGCAGGGCATTCACAACAGCCTTGCTCCCATGAACCTGGATTTCGGCCATATCTTCACCTGTGTAGCTCTCAGGAGCTGGGAACCACAAGATTAAGCCCTCGTCAATAAGCTCAGAAGTGTTGATTTTATTGATTTTTCTCAATGTTGCTTCTCTGGGTTTGGGAACCTCTTTACCTGTTAGTGCCTTAATTACCCTTGATGTATCTTGTCCAGAAATCCTAATGACAGCTATTCCTGATACACCGGGACCTGAGGAAAGAGCAAAAATAGTCATTATTAGATTATATCTTGAAAATAATGTTTGTGTAAAACGATTATTTTCTTAAAAAAAATAAAAAATTGATTTGTTTTATATTAAAGATGATTTTAACTATTATAAATTTTAATAAGTGCTTCGCTAAAATTTTGTGAAAAATTTCTAGTATTAAATAAAGGTGTTTTCATTAAATTTTTATTTAAATTTTTTTTGATTGTTTTTAAAATCTGTTTGTTTTTATATAAATTTATCGCTTTAAAAATGTAATCATCATCGTTTTCAGCAATTAAATTTTTTAAATTTAAATTTTTTATTATACTTTCTCCACACCTAGAGTTAAAATTAAATCCCTTTTTTACCAATACAGGCACATTCATCCATAATGCTTCAAAAGTTGTTGTAACACCGTTATAAGGAAATGTATCAAGAGAAAGATCTATTTTTTTGTATAAATTTAAATGATCATCTTTATCTAAATAATCTAACTTATTTAAAATTTCAATTTTATCATCGACATTGTATTCTCTAAACTTATTAAAGATAGAGTCACGATCACATGGCGTTGAGGATTTTAATATTAACTTTGAGTTGGAAGTTTGTTGTAAAATTTTTGACCATGTTTTTACAACTTCATTTGAAATTTTTTTAAAGTTATTAAATGACCCAAAATTAAAAGTTTTTTTTTCGTATGATTTTTCTTGATTTAATTTTTTTTCAAAGCCTGAATGAGCACTCCAGATGTAAGGTAATTTGATAATTTTTTCTGAATAAAGTTGTTCTTCATCTTTTAATATTAAATTATTATCTGCTATTAAATAATCAATATTTTCTAGACCAGTTGTATTACAATATGCCAACCATGAAACTTGTTTCGGAGCAATCCTTGAATTAAATAATTCTAATCTATTTGGTTTAGTGTATCCAATTAAATCTATAAGAATATCAATTTTTTTATTTTGTATTTGACTAACTAAATTTTGATTATCAAATTCATATACATCACACCAGTTCTGTACCAAATTTCTTAATTCGTTTTGACTCCTATCATCTAAATTTTTTTTTGTTATAGAAAAGATAAATAAATTGAATTTTTTTGTATCTAGGTATTTAATTGTATCTTTTAAAAAATACGTTGTTGAGTGATTTTTTTCAAAATCACATCCTACCAATCCTAAATTAATTCTTTTATTTATTTTATAAATATTATTTAAATTTTTAGTTTTTAACTTTGTAAAATATTTTGAGTTATTTTTTGCAAATTTTAAATGATCTGACTGTTTCCATTCATAAGAATAGTTATTGTGAAAAATCGAAACCCCCCTTAAAAATATTGAATTACATTCACTATTTAATATTTCTTTTGAAATTTTATTAAGATTTTTATGATCTAATAAATATGAAAAAAGTGAAATGCCATTCTCCAAAAACTCCTCATTTTTTTTAAATTCGGTCTGAACACCAAGATAGTGTTCAGAAGCTCTATATAAAAAGAATGAAAAATTATTAAATGCAGATGATACTTTAATACCAACTTTGATTAAATTCATTAACCCATGAAATCCATGAATTGATTTTTTTTCTTTTAAAAAAGCTCTTTCAAAACAGGAAAGTGCATCCTCTGCATCCTTTAATGATAAATTTTTGTCGCTATACTTTGATATGCCAATAATATTTTCTAATCCAGCCGATCTATTTTCTGGATTAATTTTATCAGTTAATTCTATTACTTTTGAAAATTTTTTTTCTTTAAATAAAATTTTAATTTTTTCTTTTAAATTTTCATCTATCATTTAAAAGAATTATAGCTTTGTTTGTAGATATTATAAATAATTTATGCTGGCTTATTCATTGAATTAAAAAATTCAGCATTATTTTTTGTATCTTTTAATTTTGAATTAATAAATTCAATAGCATCCATAGTCCCCATTGGAGCAATAATTCTTCTTAAAACATTCATTTTTTGAAGGTCATTTTTATTAAACAACAATTCTTCTCTTCTTGTCCCTGATTTTGTGATGTCAATTGCTGGGTATATTCTTTTATCTGCAATTTTTCTATCTAGTATTGTTTCACTGTTACCTGTTCCTTTAAATTCTTCAAAAATTACTTCATCCATCCTACTCCCTGTATCAATTAAAGCTGTAGAAATGATTGTCAATGAACCGCCTTCTTCAATATTTCTTGCTGCACCAAAAAACCTTTTGGGTCTTTGAAGTGCATTCGCATCAACACCTCCTGTTAGGACTTTACCTGAACTTGGAATAACTGCATTATAAGCTCGACCTAATCTTGTAATAGAGTCTAATAATATAATTACATCTTTTTTATGCTCGGTTAATCTTTTAGCTTTTTCAATAACCATTTCAGCTACTGCTACGTGCCTTTGAGCTGGTTCATCAAAAGTAGAACTAATCACTTCTCCTTTAACAGTTCTCTGCATGTCTGTTACCTCTTCTGGACGCTCGTCAATCAAAAGTACCATAAGATAACATTCTGGATAATTTTTAGCTATTGAGTTTGCAATACTTTGCAAGATCATTGTCTTTCCAGCTTTTGGTGGAGAAATAATTATAGATCTTTGTCCCTTACCAATTGGACTAACTAGATCAATTAGTCTTGGGGTCAAATCTTGTTTTTTTTCAACTTTAGTAGTTTCAACTTCCATCACCAGCTGTTTGTCTGGATATAATGGTGTTAAGTTATCAAATGCAATTTTATGTCTTGCTTTCTCTGGTTCCTCAAAATTTATCTTACTAACTTGTAATAATGCAAAATATCTTTCTCCTTCTTTGGGCGCTCTAACTGGCCCCTCAACAGTATCTCCAGTTCTGAGTCCAAATTTTCTAATCTGGCTAGGGCTAACATATATATCATCTGGTCCTGGAAGATAGTTTGACTCCATTGCCCTCAAAAAACCAAAGCCGTCTTGTAATAACTGTAAAACACCTACGCCAGTAATTTCTTCTTTTTCAGCAACTTTTTTAAGAATAGCAAAAAGTATCTCTTGTTTTCTTAATGTGCTTGCATTTTCTATACCAAGCTCTTCAGCTTGAGTAATGAGCTGTTCAGATGATTTTAGTTTTAGTTCTTGAATGTTCATGATTAATTTTTTGATAAGGACTTATCAGATGATATTAATATATATACTACTGTTGTTATTTCAACCCTAGATTGGCTTAAAAATAGCTAAAAATACAACAATAATTAAGATAACCGTGGGTATTTCGTTAATAATTCTAAAGAATTTTGCAGATCTTGTGTTTGTATAATTTTTTAAAGCAACAAGACATTTTCCTAAGTAATCATTGTAAGCTGATAACAAAATTATTAGGACAATTTTTATCTGAAACCATAATTGAGAAAAAATATCTATTCCATTGAGATAAATTAATACTAATCCAAAGACCCAGGTAAAAATCATTGCGGGACGCATAATGTAGTAAAATAACCTTCTTTCCATAACTTCAAAAATATCTGTTGCATCTTTTTTCTCTTTATTTTCAACGTGGTAAACAAAAATTCTAGGAAGATACAAAAGACCAGCCATCCAGGAGACGACTGCAATCAAGTGCAAAGATTTAAATAATAAATAAGAATTCATAAATCAAATATTTCTTTCAATTAAGGATTTTAATAAAAGGATATGATCATCATTATCATTTAAACAAGGAACCATATCAAAATTTTCTCCTCCGACACTAATAAAACTCTCTTTGCCCTGAATTAAAATTTCCTCCAAAGTTTCGACGCAGTCAGATGAAAAGCCTGGACAAATTGTAAGAACATTTTTGACTCCTTCTTTAGGTAAGTTTTCAAGAGTCTTATCAGTATATGGTTGAAGCCATTCTTGTGGACCAAATCTTGATTGAAATGTTGTTTTAATTTTAATTGAACTAAATTTTTCTGAAATAAGTCTTGTCGTTTTATGACAATAACAATGATAAGGATCGCCTTTATCAAAATATTTTTTTGGTATGCCATGATAAGAGGCTACAATTAGATCTGGCTTCCAATTTATTTCATTAAGTTTTTTGTTAATAGAATTAACGAGTGCATCAATATAAAGGGGGTCAGATTCATAATGTGGTATTATTTTTAAAGAGGGTTGCCATCTCATTTTCATTAAAGTTCTATAAACTTCATCACAGACTGTTGCTGTTGTGGCAGCAGCATATTGTGGGTAAAGAGGGAGTATAACTAAATTTTCACAGCCTATTTCATGTAATTTATGAATCTTACTTTTAATACTAGGATTTCCATATCTCATTGCAAAATCTATAATGATATTTTCTTTAGAAATTGAGTTTGAAATTTTTTCACTCTGCTTTTTTGTATAATAGAGAAGTGGAGACATATTTTTGTCTTTTATCCATATTTCCTTATAAGCTTTAGCTGTTTTGGAAGGCCTAAAATTTAAAATAAAAACATTTAAAATTATTTGCCAAATCACAGGATTTACTTCAATAACTCTTCTATCAGAAAGAAATTCTTTTAAATATTTTCTTATATCGAGCCAGCGAGTAGAGTCGGGTGTTCCTAAATTAATTATGAGGACACCAGTTTTACCAAAGTTTACAAGAGGATGATTTTTTTCCATCATTTAAAATCTTTTACAATTTTAATTAAGTTTTCAACCATTTCTGGATTAGTTTCGGGCAGAATACCATGACCGAGATTAAATATATATGGATGATCTCGGAAAATTTCCAAATATTTAGAAGCCTCTTTTTTTAATATTTCTTTGTCTGTTAACAAAATTTTTGGGTCTAGACCACCTTGTATAGGTATTTTTATATTTGTAAGAATATTTTTTGGATCAACATTATAATCGATGCTAATAGCATCAGGTTTAACAATTTCACAAAATTCTTTATAATTTTTAATGTCTTTGGGAAAGCATATCACAGGCACATTTAAAGATTTTACATAATTTACTAAATTTAAAGTTGGAGAATAAACATAATTAGGTAAATCTTTTTCTTCTAATAAGCCTGCCCAACTATCAAAAATTTGAATTATATTTGCACCACTATCAATTTGATTTTTTATGTGAACTTTTAAAAATTTTTCAATAATTAATAAAATTCTATTTATTAAAAAATCATCCTTAAAAAAATCTTTTTTTAAATTCTTTTTTGGTGATTGTTGGTTAATCATATAAACTAATATAGTCCATGGGGCACCAACAAATCCAATAGTGTTTTTGTTGTTTAAAATAGTATTAGAGCTAACTTTTGTTATTGCCTTATATACACGATGTATTTTTTCTACAAAATCAATTTCATCAATTTTAGCGATTTTATTTAGATTTAATTCTCCTAATTTTGGGCCAAAGTTTTTTTCAAATTCTACCTTTTGACCTAATCCATATGGAAGCATTAAAATATCTGAAAAAATTATTGCAGCATCTAGATCAAATCTTTTTAATGGTTGTAGAGTTATTGCTGAAGATAAATCATCATTTAAACACAAATTAATAAAATTAGGATTTTCTTTTCTAATCTCTCTAAATTCTGGTAAATACCTACCAGCTTGTCTCATAATCCATATAGGATTGAACGAAGTATCTTTGTTAACTACTACTTTGTTTAAAGGTTTCATAAATAAGTATTATTAATTATTGTAGTTGTAATATATCTTGTGAATAAAGGTGATTAATTTTTATAAACATTATATTCACAATTTACCAACATGTTATGTGAATAAAATTGTTTAAAATGAAGCTTTTTTTACCATATTAATTTTGTGGATTGTTTTAACCTATTTATTATTAATGTTAATAAATAGTAGTTTTTACAAGGTTATTTTTAGAAATATTAAATTGTGTAATTTAATTAAAATATTAAAAACTTACTAACAGTTTATTCATGAGTAATACATATCAAATATATTTAATCTCTGACTCAACAGGCGAGACTTTAGATAGAATATTTTTAGCTCTAAAAGCTCAATTTTTAAATATCGAATATAAGGTTCATTCTTATTCTTTCACAAGAACAGAAAATCAAATTTTAAAAATTTTAGAAGATGCAGAAAAAAATTCAAACGCAATAATTTTATATACTATTGTAGATAACAGCCTGGCTAAATATTTAGCAAAAGTAAGTGAAGATAAAAAAATCCCATGTTTTGGCGTTCTCGGCAATTTGATACTAAATTTTTCAAAAATCCTTAATCAAAAAGCAACTCACGAACCAAGCGGCCAACATATATTGAATGAAGAGTATTATGATAGAATCGAAGCAATTCAATTTACAATGAACCACGATGATGGAAATTTAATTAACGAAGTACAAAAATCAGACATCATCCTTGTGGGAGTAAGCAGAACAAGTAAAACGCCTACATCTATTTACTTAGCCAACAAAGGTTTTAAAACTTCCAATATTCCTTTGGTAAATGAAAATTCATTACCAGAGGCACTTAAAAAAAATCCAAGAATGACTTGTGTTGTTGGATTAAGCACTGAGCCAGAAAGATTGGTTGATTTAAGAAAAAATAGAATGACAACTTTAAAAGAAAGAGAAAGCATTCAGTATACAGATTTAGAAAATATTAAAAAAGAGGTTTTAGAGGCAAAAAAAACATTTCAAAAATATAAATGGCCGCTTATAGATGTTACTAGAAAGTCTGTTGAAGAAACAGCTGCCTCCATAATTAAAATTCACGAAATATATTTAAACAATGTTAAATAAAATTATTCTTGCTTCAAAAAGCAAGGTTAGAAAAGATATTTTAGATAAAAATAATATCAAAAGTGATGTTGTGCCATCAAATGTGGATGAGAATGTAGTTAAAGAGAGTTTAATTAAAGAAAAAGCAACACCAGAAATCATCTCGAAAAATTTAGCAGAGTTAAAAGCAAATAAAGTTAGCATGAAAAAATCTGATAATATAGTCTTGGGTGCAGACAGCGTTATAGATTTAGACGGTGAACTTATATCAAAACCAAAAAACAGAGAAGATGCAATGAAGATACTGAAAAAACTAAATGGTAAGTCACATTTTTTAATTAGTTCTGTATGTATTTCAAAAAATGGATCTATGATTTGGAATTATACTGAAAAAGCAAAATTGACCATGAAGAGTTTTTCTGATGATGAGTTGAAAAATTATTTATCCAGAATATCTGACGAAAGTCTTTATGCATATAATGTTTATCAAATAGAGGGAGAAGGCAGAAGTTTGTTTGCAAGTATAGAAGGTGACGAAAATACAATTATGGGGCTACCAGTAAAAAAAATTAAGGAGTATATAGACTTATTGAAATGAAAAATTATTTTGTAATTGGTAATCCTATTGACCATTCATTATCTCCAAAACTTCATAATTTTTGGATGAAAAAAAATAATATTGGGGCATTTTATGATAAAAAAAAACTTGAAGAAAACGATATTGAAAGTTTTATACAACAAATTAAAGTTGGAGATATAACAGGTTTAAATGTAACTGTACCATTTAAAAAAAAAGTAATTCCTTTTTTAGATAAGTTAAGCCCAGAGGCTGAACAAACACATTCTGTTAATACTATAATTTTGCAAAATAACAGACTTATTGGTTACAACACTGATATTGGGGGTTTTACGAATGCGTTAAAAAGTTTAAATTTTGACTCAAAAGGTAAAAAAATTTTTATTTTAGGTGCTGGAGGTGTGGTTCCTTCAATAATTTTTGCCTTAAACAAAATGGAGGCATCGGAAATAACTATAAGCAATAGGACCAGAAAAAAAGCAGAAGATTTAAAGCTTCAATTCAGTAATATTAAGATTGAGGAGTGGGGGAATGTTTATGACTTTGATCTAATAATAAATGCGACAAGCTTAGGTTTAAATAATGAGGATATTGACTTAGATTTTTCAAAAATTGATAATAATAAATTATTTTTCGATGTTATTTACAATCCAATCGAAACAAATTTTTTAAAAACGGGAAAAAAACTTGGCAACCAAACAGAAAATGGGAGATTAATGTTTGTTTACCAGGCAGCAGAAGCATTTGAGTTGTGGCATGGGATAAAGCCAGAAATAGATAACAAAGTAATTAAGTTGTTAGAAAATGATTAGAATAGGAATTTTGGGTGATATAGGCTCAGGAAAGACCTATGTAGCAAACAATTTTGGTTACCCCGTATTTAATGCAGATTACGAGGTATCAGAACTTTACAAAAAAAATAAAAAAATTTTTAGAAAGCTAAATAAAATATTGCCAAAACACATATTTAGATTTCCAATTGATAAGAATAAAATTTCAAAAGCAATATTAACTAATCCAAATAATTTGAATAAAATAATTAATATTGTGCACCACGAGATTAGAAAAAAAATGAGAATATTTTTAAAAAAAAATAAAAATAAAAAAATTGTAATTTTAGATATCCCACTTTTGTTAGAAAATAAAATTTATACTAAAAAAGATGTATTGGTTTTTGTTGCTTCCAAAAAGAAGGATGTTGAAAAAAGATTACTTAAGAGAAAAAATTTCAACCGCAAGTTATTTAACAAATTTAAAAAGATACAGTTTTCATCTAATTACAAAAAAAATAAGGCTCATTTTATAATTAAAAATGACTTTAAAAAACAAACTGTTAAAAATGAAGTAAAAAATATTTTAAGTAAAATTTTATAAATGAAAGAAATAGTTTTAGATACAGAGACAACAGGTATCTCGGTTAAAGATGGACATAGAATAGTTGAAATAGGATGCATAGAGCTAGACAATTTAATTCCAACAAAAAACAAATTTCACTGTTATCTAAATCCAGAAAGAAAAGTATCAGAGGAAGCCTTAAAAGTTCATGGATATTCAGATAGTTTCTTATCTGGGCAGAAAAAATTTATTGATATAAGTGAAGAATTTTTAGGATTTATAAATAATAAAAGACTGATAATTCACAATGCTGAGTTTGATTTATCTCATTTAAATAACGAATTAAAATTAATTGGTAAAGATAAAATTGATAATGAAATTAAAGATACATTAGTTTTAGCAAGAGATAAATATCCCGGATCTCAAGTGAGCTTAGATGCATTGTGTAGAAGATATAGGATAGATAATTCAAGGAGAACTAAACATACAGCGCTAATCGATTGTCATTTACTTGCTAAAGTTTATATAAATTTAATAGATCAAAAGGAACCACAGTTAAATTTTAAAAATAGTTACAATGAAGCAGGATCAAAAAATATTGATGAGATACCTTATTTTAAAAAAATAATTAAACCTACCACCATTGAGTTAGAAAAACACAATGAATATTTAAAAAATAAACTTAAAAAGAATTTTTTTTAATTTAATCTTTGAGCATATAGTTCCTCAAAGTTCACTTTTTTATCGAATTTAACTTCTGGAAATCCGCAATTATGTATTAAATCTAAAAGAGATTTTTCTAAATCTGGATAAATAGCTGTCTGTACGTCACATAATATTATTTTTTCTAATTCTTTTTTTTTGTTTTATTTCATCCAGTATTTGTATTACCGTTGCAAAATTAATTTCAAAATGTGATTTCTTTTTTTTTTTATCTTTTTCCTCAAATTTTAACAAAGTATTTATCTCAATCATTTTATTTTTTAGAGGTTTTGTGTTGATATCGATATTTAAATGATAATTGGCAATATGATCTTTAACAAATATAAAAGTCTCTATATCAGGAGTTTCTCCCGATATATCTTTAATGTATTTACTTAAAATTTTATATTTTTCTTTCATTGTCATCATCTATATCTTTAAAATCTCCATCTATATAATCTTTTTTAAAATCTTCTTTTTTTTTAAATTTTTTTGCAATTTTTCCAAAAATAAATTTTCGACTAATCGGGAAAATTAATAAGAATCCAACTACATCAGTAGCAAATCCTGGAATAATTAATAGCAATGCAGCGAAAGCAATTGCGGCTCCTGAAATCACTTCGTAAGTTGGAGTTTCATTTTTGCTTAATTGCAGAAAACCTGATTTAAGGGTGTTTAATCCTTCATATTTTGCATAATACACACCAACTATTGCGGTTGTAAAAATAAGCAAAATAGTTGTTAAAGCTCCTATTTCTGTGCCAATTTTAATTAAAATATAAATTTCAATTGCTGGTACTAAAATTATTGTTAGTAATATTGAGTTCATTTGTCCTTAATCTAAATTGCTAGTTGAAATTAATCAACAGAGTAATTACTATCGGATTATGAGCTATAGTTTTGAATACATCGACATTATTTTATTGGCCATGATAGCGGGTTTTATTTTCTTAAGATTAAGAGGAATACTTGGTAAAAGAACTGGATTTGGTGGTAAAGCACCCTCGCAGCTTAAAGAGGTTTTAAAAACAGTTAATCAAGATCAGTTAATAAAAAGAACTGATAAATTTGATGATGATGCACAAAAGGAATTTTTAAAAGGTGCAAAAATTGCCTACGAGACAGTAATTACTGACTTTAGTGACAATGATAACAAAATAACAACTAGCAGATCTCTTCTTAACAATAAAATTTATGATCAGTTCAATCAAGCTCTTAAAGAAAGAAGTTCAAGAGGCCATTATGCTGAAATAACTTTTATTGGAGTTAATTCAGCTAAAATAAAAGAACATAAAAAAATAGGCAAAATACTAAATGTTACAGTTGATTTTATAGCAGAGGTAATAACATGCATTAGAGATAAAGATAAAAAAATTATTTCTGGAGATCCAGAAAAAATAAAAAAAATTTATGACACGTGGGTATTTTCAAGAGATATAACTTCTACAAATCCTAATTGGCAACTTGTTAATATATTAACATAATTGAGTAAAAATATTTCAGATAAAGATAAAAAAGATTGGAACAAATTTATTAACAGCACTGAAAAGCTACCTAATAAAGATCACGAAGGTAAAAAAAAAAATAAATTTAAAACAAGATCCATTGATTTGCATGGCTTTACTTTATCTGCAGCCAACAAAGCTGTAGAGAATTTAATTATTAACGCACATTTAGAAAAAGTTAATAAATTAATTGTTGTTACAGGTAAAGGTCTTCATTCTGAAAATAAAAAAAACCCATACGTATCAAAAGATCTCGGAATTTTGAAATATTCAGTTCCGGACTTTATTACTAAAAATAAAAGTTTAATGAGTTTAATTAACGAGATAACAGATGCTAAAATTGAAGATGGTGGTTCTGGAGCATTTTATATATATTTAAAAAAAAATGAATCGTAATCTAAACCAAAATAATGATTATCTGGTTGGCTTCTTATCCTAAAAGTGGAAACACTTTACTTAGATCAATTTTAGCAACCTATTTCTTTTCTGATGATGGTATTTTTAGTTTTGATCATCTTTATAAAATTGGACAGTTTCCTTCAATTGATTTTTTCAAAAAAGCTGGGGTTGATATCTCTAAAAGAGAAGAAATCTTTAAAAATTATATCTTAGCTCAGAAACAACTAAATCAAGAAAATAATAATAAATTAAAATTTTTCAAAACTCACAGTTGTTTTTTTTCTAATGAAAATTCAAGTTTTTCAAATTTAGAAAATACTCTTGGCGCAATTTATATTGTAAGAGATCCAAGAAACGTTGTGACATCTATGGCCCATCATTATCAGTTAACTGAAAAAGAAGCGTTAAAGAGAATGAATGATAAGAATTCTTTTATTGCAAAAACAGAAACACATGCTGATATTTTTTTATCTTCATGGAATTTAAATTATCAGTCTTGGAAAAAGTTAAAGGATAAGGTTCTATTAATCAAATATGAGGACTTAATCTCTCAAAAGAAAGCAACTTTAAAAAAAATTTTTGAATATTTCATAAAATTAGGAATGAAAGAATCTTCTTTTGATAATATCAAATTAGAAAAAGCTATTGAAACTACAGAATTTGAAAAAATGAAGAAACTTGAAAAAAATGTAGAATTTACTGAGGCTGTTGTTGACAAAAAAACAGGTCGAAGAAAACCTTTTTTTAATCTTGGTCCAAAAAATCAATGGGAGAAAATTCTGGATAGGGAAGTTAAAGAAAGTATCGAAAAAGATTTCAAAAATGAAATGCAGGAATTGGGGTATTTATTATAAAATAAATTTAGACAGATCTGTATCTTTCACCAAGTTATCTAAGTTTTTATTTATATAGTCTTTATTGATGATAATTTTTTCTCCTGCACGATCTGTTGCTGTAAAGCTTATTTCATCTAAAATTTTTTCAATAATAGTGTGTAATCTTCTTGCCCCAATATTTTCAACTGTTGTATTTACCTCCGAAGCAATATTGGCTATTGCATCAATGCCATCCTCTGAAAATTCAAGATCAACGTTTTCTGTTTTTAGAAGAGCTACATATTGTTTAATTAAACTAAAATCAGGCTCTCTTAAAATTCTTTTAAAATCATCACTTGTTAAAGCCTCTAGTTCTACTCTTATAGGTAATCTTCCTTGTAATTCTGGAAGTAAGTCCGATGGTTTTGCTAGTTGAAATGCACCTGATGCAATAAATAAAATATGATCAGTTTTTATTGGACCATGTTTTGTATTAACAGTCGTACCTTCAATCAAAGGTAATAAATCTCTTTGTACACCTTCTCTAGATACATCTCCACCAACCCTGTCTGTTCTTGCAGAAATTTTATCAATTTCATCTAAAAATACTATTCCATTATTCTCCGTTGAAAGTTTTGCAGCTTTAATAATTTTATCTTGCTCGATTAATTTATCTGATTCGTCATTAATTAGAATTTCATGAGATTCCTTCACTGTCATTTTTTTCTTCTTTTCCTTATTACCCATTGATTTTCCAATCATTTCACCAATGTTGATCATTCCAACATTTGCCCCAGGCATTCCAGGAATTTCAAAAGAAGCACCACTTGAGCCAGTATCACTTACTGCAATTTCTATTTCATTGTCATCTAAATCACCATTTCTTAATCTTTTTCTGAAACTTTCCCTTGTCGCTAGGCTTGCTTTTTTTCCAACTAAAGCATCTAAAACTTTTTCTTCTGCAGCTTTTTGAGCTTGAGCAAAAACTTCTTTTCTTTTTTTCACTTTTTCCATCGAGATTGCAATTTCAATTAAATCTCTTACTATCTGCTCCACATCTCTTCCCACATAACCTACCTCTGTAAATCTTGTAGCTTCTACTTTTACAAAAGGAGCCTCAGCCAATTTTGATAGTCTTCTTGAGATTTCAGTTTTTCCAACCCCAGTTGGCCCAATCATTAAAATATTTTTTGGTAAAACTTCATTTTTCATTTCACCCTTAAGCGCTTGTCTTCTCCATCTATTTCTTAAAGCAACAGCTACAGCTCTTTTAGCTTTGTTTTGACCTACAACAAATCTATCTAATTCAGACACAATTTCTCTTGGAGATAAAGAACTTACTAAAGAAGCTTCTTCTTTTTGATTTTTATCTTTAGGGTGCAATTTAGTTACGTTTGAATTATCCATTATATTTTTTCAATTTTAACATTATTATTAGTGAATACACATATATCCGCTGCAACTTTAATTGCTTTTTTTGCAACTTCTTCAGCAGACATACTGCCTTCCATTAAAACTTTTCCTGCAGCAAGAGCGTAATTACCACCCGAACCTATTCCGATTACATCCCCTTCAGGTTCAAGTACATCACCAGTTCCTGAAATTATGTAACTATTATTTTTGTCTCCTACAGCCATTAAAGCCTCTAATCTTCTTAAATATTTATCGGTTCGCCAATCTTTCGCTAGTTCAACTGCAGCTCTTGACAAGTTACCTGCATGTTTTTCTAATTTTCCCTCTAATCTTTCAAACAAAGTTAATGCATCTGCAGTTGATCCTGCAAATCCTGCTACAACATCTCTTTTTTCAATTTTTCTGACTTTTGAAGCTGTGCTTTTAACAACAGTATTTCCCATACTTACTTGTCCATCACCAGCTACAACTACTTCATTATTTTTTCTTACTAGTACAATTGTTGTCATACTTAATAAATGGTAACTATTTTTGATACTTCAAGTGTTGAGACTGATATTGATATAGTTGAATTATGTATGTATACCATTAAAAATATATGGCTAGAAAAGGTAAAGTATCTCGAAAGACAAAAGAAACCAGTATCAATGTTGAAGTTAATATTGATGGTAAAGGGAAGTACCAAATTGACACCGGTATAGGATTCCTGGATCACATGCTTGAGCAATTATCAAAGCATTCTTTAATTGATTTAAAAGTTAAAGCCAAAGGAGATACGCATATTGATCTTCACCACACAACGGAAGATACTGGTATTGCCATAGGTGAGGCTTTAAAGAAAGCTGCTAAAAAATTTGTAGGCATAAAAAGATATGCTCATACAGTTATTCCAATGGATGAAACATTAACAAGGGTTGCGATAGATGTTTCAAACAGACCTTATTTGATTTGGAAAGTAAAATTAAAAGTTGAGAAACTTGGCGAGATGGACACAGAGCTATTTAAAGAATGGTTCCAAGCATTTTCACAATCTGCAGGCATTACAATGCATGTTGAAAATATTTATGGTGATAATAGCCATCACATAATTGAGTCATGTTATAAAGCATTAGCAAGATCATTAAGAGCTGCATTGGAGATGGATCCAAGAAACAAGAAGAGCATCCCATCCACTAAAGGCTCATTATAAGTTTAATGAACGTCACAATTGTTGATTATAATTCGGGTAATATAAGCTCGGTAATAAACTCCTTTAAGGAAGTTGCTAAAGACAAAGTAAATATCGATGTAACTTCAGATTTAAATAAGATTAAATCGTCAGATAAAGTGGTATTACCAGGCCAAGGTTCGTTTAAAAGTTGTGTTGACGCCTTAAATAACATCAGTGGTCTGGTAGATACTTTAAATGAGTTTGCAATTAATAATAAAAAACCACTTCTTGGAATTTGTGTTGGATTACAAATGTTTGCAGACGTTGGTTTCGAAGAAACTGAAACCAAGGGTCTAAGTTGGATTTCTGGAAAAGTATCAAAAATAGATAATCAAAATGGAAAATATAAATTACCCCACATTGGTTGGAACGAAATTAATATAACCAAAGACAGTAAAATCTTTAAAGGTATTAAAAATAAATCTCACATGTACTTTGTACACAGTTATGAATTTGTACCAGAAGATAAAAATGTAATTTCAGCAACAACAGATTATTCATCAAATATTGTTTGCTCTGTTGAAAAAGAAAATATTTTTGGAACACAGTTTCATCCAGAGAAAAGTGATAAAATTGGACTCAAAATAATCAACAATTTTATAAGTTTATAAATGAAAATATTTCCAGCAATAGATATTAAAGATAAAAAGTGTGTGAGATTAGTAAAAGGAGATTTTGATAACAAAACTGAATATGAAATGTCCCCACTGGAACAAGCTGGCAAATTTAAAGATTACGGTTTTAAAAACTTACATATAGTTGATTTAGATGGAGCTTTAATTGGTGAAACAGTTAATTTAGATATTATCCAAGAAATAGTAAAAAAATTTGATCTTAAAATTGAAATTGGTGGAGGTATCAGAAACTTTGAAAGTATTCAGAAATATACAGATGCTGGTGTAGAGAAAGTTATATTAGGAAGTGCCGCTATAAAAGATAAAAATTTTTTAAAAGAAGCATGTGAAAAATTTCCAAATGAAATTGCTTTAGGGTTAGATGCTAAAGATGGGTATTTGTCGGTTTCAGGTTGGAAGGAAAATTCCAACAAATTAACTTTAGATTATTTAAAAGAAGTGAATGATTTTGGTGCAAGTAGATTGATTTTTACTGATATCAATAAAGATGGGATGAAGCAAAGTCCTAATTTTAATGAAACAGTGAAGGTTGCTGATACCTCTAATTGCCCAGTAATTATATCTGGTGGAGTTTCTTCAATTGATGACATTAAAAAGGCCAAAAAATTAAATAATAATAACATAGAAGGCATTATAGTTGGAAAAGCTATCTATGATGGTGATATTGAATTAGACGAATTGGTGAAAGAATTAGATGCTTAAAAATAGAATTATACCATGTTTAGATGTTAAAAATGGACGTGTTGTAAAAGGAATTAACTTTGTTGATCTGCAGGACGCAGGTGATCCTGTCGAACAAGTTAAAATTTATTCTGATGGTGGAGCGGACGAAATTTGCTTTTTAGATATTACTGCATCAAATGAAAATAGAGATACTATTTACGATGTAGTAGAGAAGACCTCGAAGAAATGCTTTGTTCCTCTGACAGTTGGAGGAGGTGTTAGAAGTGTTGAGGATATCAATAAACTACTGAACTGTGGTGCAGACAAAGTATCAATCAATACTGCTGCTGTTCAAAATCCAGAAGTAGTATTAGAAAGTTCTAAAAAATTTGGGTCACAATGTATTGTGGTAGCGATAGATGCTAAAAAAAATGGAGATAAATGGGAAATTTTCACTCATGGTGGAAGAAATAATACAGGAACTAATGCTATTGAATTCGCAAAAAAAATGGAGGACAGCGGGGCAGGTGAACTCTTAGTAACATCAATGGACAGAGATGGTACTCAAGTTGGTTATGATATTGAGCTTATGTCGAAAATATCATCAAAAGTAAATATTCCAGTTATTGCTTCAGGTGGAGTTGGAAATCTAGATCATTTAGTAGATGGAATTAAATTAGGAAACGCTAGTGCAGTTCTAGCAGCATCGATATTCCACTATGGCAAGTACTCTGTAAAAGAAGCTAAGGAATATTTGGATTTAAAAGGAATTCCTGTTAGAATTTAATATGCTTAATACATTAGAAGACCTAATCAAACTTGCAAGGGACAGAAAATCTGCACCTGTTGAAGGCTCATACACTAATAAGCTTCTTAATGATAAATCATTAAGCAAAGCAAAAGTTTTAGAGGAAGTTAATGAGTTGATTGAGGCTGTGGAGGAAAATTCAAATAAAATTCATGAAGCTGCAGATGTATTTTACCATTTGCTAATGTATCTTGAGGCAAATGACATTAAAATTGAAGAAGTAATGTCAGAGTTAGAAAAAAGAAAAAAATGATTTACGACGATAATAATATTTTTGCAAAAATTTTACGTGGAGAAATACCTTGTAATAAAATTTATGAAGATGATTTTGTTTTGTCATTTCACGACATCAATCCACAAAAAAAAATTCATGCTTTAGTTATTCCCAAAGGTAAATATGTTGATTTAGATGATTTTAGTCTGAATGCCTCATCGGAGGAGATGGTTGGATTATTAAAAGGCATTAATATAGTTGCTAAAAAGCTAGGTATTTCAACAGAAGTAGGGAAGGGCTACAGAGCTTTAGCAAATATTAGTGACCATGGTGGACAAGAAGTACCGCATTTGCACTTTCATTTATTTGGAGGTGAACAAGTAGGAAAAATGGTTGAGTGACTGAAGAAGTTAAAAGAAATTATCTAGAAATAAATTCACTAAAGGATCTTAAGGAGGGGAATAAACCATCACAAGATTATTCTTTAAGTTTAATTGATCCAATTAATTTTCAATTAAATAAATTTTTTTATAAAACTATAGGAAAAAATCACAAGTGGACAGATAGATTGTCTTGGTCAGAGGAAAAATGGATTAATTATGTATCCAATGAGAGTGTTAGATCTTATGTGTTTAAATTTAAAGATGATCTAGTAGGTTTTTTTGAAATAATTATTCACCCAGAAAAAAATGAAACTGAAATTGCTTATTTTGGGATCTTAGAAGAATATCAAAATAAAAAATTAGGTTCCTATTTATTATCTGAGGCTATTAAAAAATCGTTTAATAATAAAGTTAATCGTGTTTGGGTTCATACATGTTCTTTAGATCATAAAAATGCTTTAAATAATTATATTTCAAGAGGAATGAAAATATTTAAAACAGAAATTTTGAATATTTAGTTTTGTAAGGGAATTTTAAATAGGTTTTTTGAAAGAACTCTATTTTTTCTTATTGATGAAAGAAAAGTAATATTAAAATTTTGATAAATATCAGTATTTTGCCAACCAATTAAATCAAAAGTTTTATTATCAAAAAAAATATTAATTTCGTTATCATTTTCTGAAATTGTAAAATTAACAAGATTTTTATTAACAATTCTTTCTTCAAGATTATAAATTTTATTTATTAGAAAATTTTTATCTAAGATTAGATTTAAAGCAGTTTTTTCAAGTGGATACCTGTAATAACTTGTTCTGGTTTTTATTACCAAAGATTTTCCATTTGAAACTAAAATTTTATTATTACTTCTTGCATACTCACAAAATATTTTTTTTGGATATTCAATTGTACAATTTCCATTTTCTATTTTTCCATTTATATTTTGCTCAAAATTAAAATCAAAATTATTAGTTTTGTTTAAATTTTGGATTATTTTTTCCTTTATTTCTGCATTCGAGTTAAGTGTAAAAATAATACATAGAAAACAAATTGAATAACACCTTAACATTAAAGTACTTCTCTTTTACCCACATGATTAGCTTTACTTACAATGCCATCAGCCTCCATCATATCAATTATTCTTGCAGCTCTGTTGTAACCAATTTGTAGTTTTCTTTGTAAGAACGAAGTAGAAGCTTTACCTTCTGATTTAATTATTTCCAAAGCTTGTTGATATAAATCATCTTTATCACCGAGATTTTGACTATCTCCTATTTCTTTTTCATCAGCAAAATTTAAAATTTCATCAACATAATCTGGTTCTGCTTTTGATCTCAAATAATTATTTATTTTTTCTATTTCATTATCAGAAACGAAAGGAGCATGAATTCTGACTATTCGATTAGCAGAGGACATATACAGCATATCACCTTTTCCTAACAATTGTTCAGCACCCTGTTCTCCAAGAATTGTTCTACTGTCTATTTTTGATGTTACTTGGAAAGATATTCTTGTTGGAAAGTTTGCTTTAATTGTTCCAGTGATGACATCTACACTAGGTCTTTGTGTAGCCATTATAATGTGAATACCAGCTGCCCTGGCCATTTGAGACAATTTCTGAATATAATTTTCAATTTCTTTTCCAGCTACAAGCATTAAATCAGACATCTCATCAACTACTACAACTATGTATGGCATCGGAAGTTTGTGTTTAGTGTTATAACTATCAATATTTCTAACGCCTTCTTTAGTCATTAATCTATATCTACTTTCCATTTCTTTAACGACCCATCCGAGTACTGAGGCTGCTTTTTTTTGCTTCAGTTATCACAGGACATAACAAATGTGGAATTCCTTCATAAGTAGAAAGCTCAAGCATTTTTGGATCAATTAATATAAACTTACATTTTTCTGGAGTGTGCCTAAAAAGAAGAGATAATATTATTGTATTAATACAAACTGATTTACCCGAACCTGTAGTTCCGGCGATAAGAAGATGAGGCATTGACGATAAATCACCAACTATAGGTTTGCCTGAAATACTTTTTCCCAATGCAATGGGTAATTTAATATCTTTTTTCTTAAAATCTCCATTATTTAAAATTTCACTTAAATAAACATTTTCTCTGGAGTTATTAGGAAGCTCGATACCTATAGTATTACTTCCAGGTATGGTAGAAATTCTAGCAGACTCAGAACTAGTATTTCTTGCAATATCATCAGATAAATTAATTATTTTTGAAACTTTTACACCAGCAGCTGGTTCGAACTCATTTAAAGTTACAACTGGTCCATGGCTAACTTTTTTAATATTACCATTCACTCCAAAATCTAATAATATTTTTTCTAAAAATTTTGAATCATTAGCTTCATCTTTATCTAAATTTTCTCTCTCTTCTTTTTTTGGTTTTTTGAGCAAATCTAAACTAGGTAGTTTGAAACTTACATTACTAATATTTTTTTCTTCTGCTTTGATAAAAGGCAAATCCTCCTGTATTAAGTTTTTAATATCTTCTTGGGGAATATACTCACTTATTATTTCGCTTTTATCTGTGTAGTTTTTTTCTTTTTTACTAATTAAAAAGTTAAAAATTTTTTTTAAAAATTTAGAAAAATTTACTGGATGAAAGTTAATACTTAAAGAAAAAATTAAAATAATTACGAAAAATAATATAAAGTATGAAATTTGTTCATTAATTTGAATAATATTATTCATAAAAGTTTGATTAAAATAATTACCTACAAAACCCCCATTGCCATTAATAAAAAACGTAAATGAATCTAAATAAAAGTGAGCCAAGAAAAGTGATGCTAACAAAGAATAAATTACTGTAAAAAATAAATTTTCAATAATTAAAAAAAATTGTTTTATTTTAAAAATATTTATACCAGTTATTATAAAAGTTATAGAAATTAGATAAGAGACTAATCCAATAGATTGAAAAAATAAATCAGAAACAAAACTTCCTCGAAAACCTAAAATATTATTAATTTTTGTATTCTCAGGAAATATAAAATTTGGATCTTCAGGCGAATAGGATAACAAAGAGATTAATAAAAGAATTCCTAGAATAGTAACTATAATACCAAATATTTCTGCCAGTCTTTTACTGGCAAAATTTACGAAGAAACTAGCTGTTTTTTTAATATCCATATAAATGAATCAATTATACCACTTTGTATCATCTAATTTTTGTTGTTAAAATTAAAAATAATATGAGAGTTTGTATCATTGGCAGTGGTTTAACAGGTTTGGCTTTAGCAAAAGCTTTAGTCAATCAAAAAATTAATGTTGATATTTTTTTTAAGTCCAAAACAATTAATATCAGCAAAACCAGAACTCTTGGAATTTCAAAAAGTAATGTTAAATTTTTCAATGAAAACATAATCAATATTGAAAAAATAGTTTGGAAATTAAACAAAATAGATATTTACACAGAAAATTTAAAAAATGAGAAAATAATACAGTTTGAGGATAATACAGAATATCTTTTTTCAATTGTAAAAAATTATAAACTTTATGAAAGTTTAATTAAAAATTTAAAAAAAAGTAAATTTTTTAAAAAAATTAAATTAAATCGAAATATTAATCATGAAAATTATAATTTAATAATTAATACTGATAATTATAACTTTATTACAAAGAAATATTTCAGTAAAAAAATAATTAAAAAATATAATAGTAAAGCCAATATCACTGTTATTAAACATGATAAAATTTTAAACAATGTTGCAACGCAAATTTTTACTAATAAAGGGCCATTAGCATTTCTTCCTGTTTCTAATTATGAGACATCAGTTGTATATTCAATCAAAAGTCAAAATATGAATAAAAATGAAACTATTAATGATTTAATTCATCAATACAATTTTAAATATAAAATTAAGAAAATTGAAAAAATTGAGGCTTTTGAACTGTCTTCGCTAAATCTTAGGTCATACCATTATAAAAATATCTTAGCATTTGGTGATTTGCTTCATAGAATTCATCCACTTGCTGGTCAAGGTTTTAATATGACTATAAGAGATATTAAATACTTAATAAACATTATAAATCATAGAATTAATTTGGGATTACCTTTGGATTATTCTGTTAATTATGAGTTTGAAAAAAAAATAAAACATAAAAATTTCATTTTTTCTAATGGTATAAACATAGTTCATGAATACTTTAATTTAGAAAGTAAATCAAAAAGTTCATTATTAAGTAAATCTGTTCAAGCGCTTGGAAATAATTCTTCTGTAAAAAAAATGTTCGCTAAAATTGCTGACGAAGGACTTATTTTTTAACTTACTGCAGAGTATAATTATCATATATATCATGTGTATAAGTCTTTAAAATCTCGCTTATTTTATTTTTCCTCATATCAAGGTTTTCTGACTCTAGCAAAATTTGTTTTTCTTCAAGTGAAAAAGGAGAAGCCATTGCTAAAGCGTTAATTGTTTCATCAAGACTTTGTTTTTCTAATGCTTTCCAATTTATTATAAAGCCTCTTTTTTCAAATAAAGATTTCAGATCTTTAAAAATAAGTTCAAGATCTGAGAACTTTAAATTTTCTTTTTGTTCACTTAAATCATGAGTATACTTTTCATAGTCTATATTAAGAATTCTGTATTTTTTTTCTGTTTTTAACTCTTTAACTTTTTGAAATCTGACGATTCCTTTTAATTCGATAAGATACCTTCCATCTTCTGTTTCGGAAAAAGTTTTAATTTTTCCAAGACAACCAACTTTATGAAGCTCAGGTATTTTATTGTTATCTTGAGAGCTTTTAGGTTGGATCATTCCAATTAATTTATTGGATTTCATACTGTCATTAATCATATCTATATAACGAGGTTCAAATATATTTAGAGGGACTGTAGTTTTAGGAAAAATTATGAAATTACTTAAAGGAAATACAGGTATTGAATTTGGTAAGTCTTTTTTTTCCATTTTAATTATATAATTTTAAAATATAACAAATTAAAACAAATTACTACATGGATTTTAATTTAGGAAAAAAACTAATTGACCAGAAAAAGTATAAAAAGGCATTATCTTTTTTTTTGAATGAGATTGAGAAAGGTAATAAAGGTATAAGATTATATTTTCTCTTAGGAATTGTTTATTTTAAACTTAACCAAATAGAAAAAAGCATATATTATTATAAGTTAGCTAAACAAATTGACCCTAAGTCAATAAATGTAAATTTAAATTTAGCAAACGCATGTTACGTAATTGGAAATTTTCTAGATGCTAAAAATTATTATTTGGAGGCACTAAAAATTAATAAATATGATCCAAGATCTTATTACGGCCTTTATTTGATTGATCAAAATAATTTAACAAGTGAATACATCTCACTTTTAAATGAATTAAAAAATAAAGATATTTCAATAAGTGAAAGTTATTTAGTAGAATATTTGCTTTCAAAAATTGCAAAAAAAAACAAACTCTATGAACAAGAATTATATCACTTAAATAATTTTCAAAATCAATGTTTTAAATTAAAGGAAGATTTTAACTTACAAGGATTGTTTTATTACAATAAGATTATAAATAAATATTGTAATAAAATTAATTTTTATAATGACAAAACTAAAGACAATGAACTTGATGAAATTAAGCCTATTTTTATAATTGGATTGCCCAGGTCAGGTTCAACTATGATTGAGTCATTTATTTCTACTTCAGATAAAGAAATAGTTAGCTTGGGGGAAACTTCAATAATAAATGCAGCAGTTGTAGATCAATTAAAAAATATCATTTTTCAAAAAAATTTCAAAATTGAAAATTTTAATTTAGAATTAAATTTAAATGAGTTGAGAAGCCAAGTTTTGAATGAATATAAAAATTATTTTAGTACTAATTCTAAAAATTTATTTATTATAGATAAATCATTAGAAAATTTTTTTAATATAGATGTTATATTAAAAATTTTTCCAAGGGCTAAATTTATTAATTCAAGTAGAAATTATAAAGATACCGCCATAGCAATTTACCAATCAATGTTACCAGAATTACCTTGGACACATTCTATTCCTAACATATTAGCTTATGTTGATAATTATATAAAAATCATGAGTTTTTTCAAAAAAAAATATTCACACAAAATTTTAACGATTGATCTAGAGAACTTAACTGAAAAAAAAGAGGAATGCTCAAAAAAAATATTTTCTTTTTGTGAACTAAAATGGTCACCAGAGGTAGTTGAATTTCACAATAAAAAAAATCTTGTTATTAAAACATTGAGTGGAACGCAGCTAAGAAAGAAAATATCTAAATATAATCGAAATAAATATAAACCTTATGAAAATATTTTAAACGAATATAAAAGAAAATACCAGTGGTTAGAATTATTTTAAATTTAAAATATGTTTATTATTGTAAAAATTTAGATAAAAATTAAAAAAAACTTTTTATGATATTCTGGATTGCATCTTATCCAAAAAGTGGAAATACATGGCTAAGAACATTAATTAGTTCGTATTATTATTCTGATGATGGAATTTATATGGAGAATAACATAAAAAAAATTGGCCAGTTTCCCGAAAAAAAATATTTCTCAACTTTTAATTATAATCAAAATATAGTGACTGATACCTCCAGGTTTTGGATAAAGGCTCAGGAAAAAATAAATTCAGATAAACAGCTAAGATTTTTTAAAACCCATAATGTTTTTGGTAAGATAAATGAAAATCCATTCACTAACAAAAAGAATTCTTTAGGATGTATTTATATAATTAGAGATCCAAGAAATGTAATAACTTCACTTTCTAATCATTATGAACTAAATTTAGAAGATTCTTTAAATTGGATGACTAATCACAAAAAATATATTTTTGATAATAGAGGAGGGAAAGATTTTGGTAACTTTCAATTTATTAGCTCATGGACAAATAATTATAAGTCCTGGAAGATACAAAAAGATTTGCCAGTTAAGATAGTTCGTTATGAAGATTTATTGGAAAAAACTTTTTCTATCACTAAGGAGATTATAGAATTTATAAATAAATCAGCAAATCTAAAACAAAAAATTAATATAAACAAACTTAAAAACTCTGTTAAATCAACTTCATTTGACGTTTTAAAAAAGTACGAAACGCAAAATGGTTTTTCAGAAGCAATTTTTTCTAACAAAAAAAATAAAATGATTCCTTTTTTTAACCTTGGTCCAAAAAATAATTGGAAAAATATTTTAAAAAAAGATTTTGCTGATAAATTAACTGTAATATTCAAAGATGATTTGAAGGAGTTTAAGTATTTTGTCTAGTATTAAAGTCTTAAAGTTATGTATATTTCATAGAATTCTAAGTAAGATAATAAAAATTTTTAAAAATTTATAGATTTTTACAAAAAAATAATAATTCGTTGTTTTTTTTGTTACACCCCTCGCGCACTTGTTTATAAATTTTATCAATTATCTTATTACTTGCATTTGTAAAAACCGCTATCTATAATGATTTTTAATTAGCGGGCATAGCTCAGTGGTAGAGCGTCTCGTTGCCAACGAGAAGGTCGAGGGTTCGACCCCCTTTGCCCGCTCCAATATTTGTTATCATTATTTTTAATTTAAATCTGATTTTTTAAAATTATAATATGGGCTATGAATGAAGTTGAAGGAACAGAAATTAAGAAATTATTTATTTTTGCGATTGAAAATCAAAAAAAAGGTAACTTAAAAATAGCTAGAGAAACTTATGAGAAAATATTAAAATTCAATCCGAACATTGTAAGTGTACAATATAACTTGGGAATTGTTTTTACAGAATTAAAAGAAAATGAAAAAGCAATTAAATGTTATGAAAAGGTAATTGCAATAAATCCAAAAGTTGCTGATCCACATAATAATCTTGGTTTAATATATTATGAATTAGGAAATCGTGAAAAAGCATTAAGTTATTTTGAAAATGCAATAAAAATAAACTCTAATTATCCTAATGCATTTAATAATATAGGTTTACTTTATGTTAGTGAGGGCAAATTTGAGGAAGCAATTGAAAATTATAACAAAGCATTATTGTGTGATAATAAACATAAAGATGCCAATAAAAATATAATTTCAGCTTTAACTTTCTATAAATCAAATAATGAAAATCCTATTGTAACTTCTAATAATAATTTAAAAAAAATTTGTGAAGAAATTTCTATTGATGAATTTTACAAAAATGAAAATTTAAGAAAATTATTTCAAAAATCTAAAAAAATTCTTAGTAGCATTGAGAATAAATTTAATTTTATCGATAATGAAGAAACTCAAACATACAGAAGAAATTCAAATAATCTTAATTGTGAAAGACATCATGATGTATTCAATAATTTTAAAATTATACCAAAGTATTGCTTTGATTGTTTTAAAATTCAAATAGAACCTAAAAGTGTAGTAGATTTAATTAAATTATTTTTTATTTTCGATAAATTTAAATTTCCAAAAAATAATTGGAGGAAGTGTATGATTGAGCTTAGAAAAGGTGTCCCAGGTACATATAAAGGATTTATCTATTGTTCAAGTGTAGATGAAGCAAATCAAATATTGAGTATTTTTCAACCATTTATTAAAAATTATTTAAAATATGACCTTAAAATTAAACGAGGTTGCACAGAATTTTACAGTTCTTTTCCTGAATTTAACGAGATAGATAAAAATAAGTTAAACTTTATGAACTATAATAAAAACTGGCAAAAAATCGAGTCCAATTATGATTTAAAAAATAATACTAAAAAAAAAAAATTTATGGACTCTGTTTCTGGAATGACAATATTGGATTTTTTAATAATAAGTAATTGGTTAAATTTTGCTAAAATCATTAATGATTTATCCTATAAAGATATAAGTGAAGACTTTTATTATTCGTCTTTTATTTTTGATACACTTTCACATCAAATAGAATTTCGAAAAAATGAATTTATGTGCTAATGTATATTTATGGATGATTTAAATAATAAAAAATGTGTACCTTGTGAAGGAGGTGTAATTCCTTTTGATATTTCTGAAATTCATAAATATCAAAAAAAAGTTGACGGTTGGGACATAATTAAAGGTATTGAAGATATTTTTTACTTATCTAAAAAATTTAAATTTAAAGATTTTTTAGATAGTCAAAATTTTGTTATTATTGTTGGTAAAATTTCTGAGGAAGAGGGTCACCATCCAGACATAAATTATGGCTGGGGTTACGCAGAAATAAAAATTACTACTCATGCTATAAAAGGACTCTCAGAAAATGATTTTATTTTAGCTGCTAAAATTGATAAAATAGCTAATGTTTAAAATGTCTAGTTTTAGAAAATACTAAAACTGTATTTGTTTCGTTTGCAAATTTAATTACATCCTTGTCTTTAATTGATCCAGAAGGCTGAATTACAGCTTTGACACCAGATTGTACTAATTTCTCAATACCATCCACAAAAGGAAAAAAAGCATCAGAGGCTGCTACCAAACTATTTGTGTTTAAGTTAAATTTTTTCATTTTATTTATTGCTATTTCACAGCTATCTAATCTACTTGGTTGGCCAGAACCAATACCAACTGTTGTTTTATTAGATGCTAATACTATTGCATTTGATTTAACATATCTGCATACATTAAAAGCAAAAATAAGATCATTAAGTTGTTTAGAAGTTGGCTTTTTTTTTGAGACAATCTTAAAATTTTTTTTAGCAAAGGAATTCAAATCTTCAGATTGTAATAGAATATTTTGGTTGAACGATGTATATTTAAGAAATTCCCCCTTATTATAATTCGTTCCATCAATTAACCTCAGATTTTTTTTTGACTCTAATATTTTAATAGCATTTTTATCAAAACCATTTCCAATAATCACTTCTAAGAACAATTTATTTAACTCAATTGCTAAATTACTACTAATTTTAAAGTTACAAGAAACTACCCCACCAAAAGCACTAACTGGATCACATGCAAGAGCAGATTTATAACTATCTAAATAATTAGTTTTAACTGAGACCCCACAAGGATTAGCGTGCTTTACTATTACAGTACCTTTATTATTTGGAAAAGATTTAGAAATAGCTATAGCACTAAATATGTCATTGTAATTATTATAACTGAGTTGTTTTCCATGAATTTTTTTTAAATTCATATTTGAACTAGTAGAATAAATTGCACTTAATTGATGGGGATTTTCTCCATACCTAAGTTGTTCTAAAAGATTTCCGTGAAAAATTTTTTTTCTTGGAAAAATAATGTTTGTTTTTTTATTAAAATAGTTTGAAATTACTGAATCATAGTATGCTGTTTCAGCAAATGCTATTCTAGATAGTTTTTCTCTAAAATCTAATGAAGTGGATCCTTTGTAGTTTTTAAGTTCTTGAATTAATTCCTCGTATTGGTTTGAAGATGTTATTACAGTTACATAATTATAATTTTTAGCTGCAGACCTTACCATTGTAGGTCCACCTACATCTATATTTTCTATAATTTTTTCATGACTTTTAGTTCTAGTCAGAGTTTTTTCAAAAGGATAAAAATTAACAATTACTAAATCAATATTCTCAAAATCATTATCTTTAAGATCTTTTAAGTGAGATTTTTTTTTTCTTTTATTTAAAATTCCTGCATGAATCTTTGGATGAAGTGTTTTTACTCTACCTTCTAAAATTTCAGGAGAATTAGTAAATTCAGATACTTCTAAACATTTAAATTTTAATTTTTTAATTTCTTTAAATGTACCACCTGAACTAATTATTTTAATTTTGTTTTTATTTAAAACATTTAATAGTGGTTTTAAATTTTTTTTATCTGATACAGAAATAAGAGCTGTTTTGATTTTTATCTTCATTACAATTTACCTATTTCCCACCTTATTATCTGTTCTTTATCATTATTTATGCCAGATATGAAAATATTGTGATTTTCTTTATATAAATTTTTATTACCGAAATATAATCCATTATCAATATTTATATCGAAGTTTTCACAACTAAATTTCCATCCCTCATCTCCTATTTCTATAAGTATAGATTTGTTGTCTTGTGTTTTCATTACTTTTGCGCTTGGGTCAAGATGAAATCTAACATCAAATTTAATTTCTTTGTTTGGATTTTTTCTAAATAATTTATCATAGCCAGTAAACTTCATTTGCTCTGGGTAGAACTCAATTTCTCTCTCATAGCTTGTACCAAATTTTAATAAATATCCATCATGTGAACCCGATATTTTCCAATAATTATTTTCAAAAACTATATTTTTTTTTGTAACTTTTAACCCTTTATTAATAAATAAATTATTTTTATTTTTTGTAAAATTACAAGATGAGTAATCTTCAATTGTTAAAGTACAATGCGAAGCTGTACTTTTTGATATTTTATTAAATCTATTATTTCCATCTGAAAAGTAACCAGCGTTTGAAATTAATTTTTTATCATTTGAAAAAATTTCAAATGATAAGGCGCCTGCCTGGTAATCTTTAGAAAAAATTTTATTGGGGGTGGAACCAATATCGGCAGCAATAATTATTTTTTTATTTCTCAGTATTGCATATCCACCAAGTTCATTTATTTGATTTTTAAAAGTATAACCAAACCTTCTTAAGTATTGATCAAATTCTTTATTTTCAGACGAAAAATTTCCATTAAAAAAAATATCTTGTTTAATATTTTGCCATACGAAGGCGTAACTTGATCCTAAATAGTAAATAGTTTCATCAATATATTCAGGTATTAAATTTTGAGATTCTTTAAACCACTCCCTAATAATAATTAAATATTTTAAATAAAATATTAATTGTCTGATATTCCTCGATTTTGGAAAACCCTGGTTATCAATAGAGGATTTAATTATATTTTTTAATAAATTTAATCCACTTAAAAGATATTGTTTTTCATTTTTATAAGCTAGTCCAGTTAAAATAATTGCAGCACAACCAATCATTTTATTTTCTACTTCTTTTGGACTTTTTATTTCATTCAATAAATGGTTTGTTTGTTTTTGTATCATGTGATCAAAAGTAGATCTATATTCTTGCTCACTATCATCATAAGTAAGTTGGTGATTTGACAACCATGAAATAATTCTTTTTGCGGTTAAATCAAATCCCCAGCTTTTTTTTTCATATTTAGAGTTATTTGAAATCCAATTTTTAATAACCGATTGTGTAGTTTTTTTAGAGGATTTCAAATCTAAGCTGAAAAACCAAAAAAAATTATTTAATTTTTCATAATCTTTTGAGCTTAAATTTTTTTGCCAAATAGATTCAATAGCAAAATCTTCGATTTTATATTTCTTATTTTGGTATTTTATTATAGATGAAAGTAAGTGAGGACTTGGCTTATATTCAAAATTACTATCAAAAGTTTTTGATATTTTTTTTTCATAAAAATTTGAATTTTGATAAATTGATTTAAAACTTTCTTTTATATTAAAATATAGTTGACCTAAAATGCCTAAGGAATTTGTATTAATCATTAACTTATTTTAATTTTAATAAATTAATATTTTTTTTTATATCTCCATTATTACTTTTAAATACAGTAGTACCAGAAACAAGAATATTAGCACCAGCATCAATTACACTTTTACAATTTTCAAAATTGATTCCACCATCAATTTCTATGTCAAAGTTCATTTTTTTTTGTTCTCTTATTTTTGTTAGTTCTTTAATTTTACCTAAAACTTTTGGCATAAACTTTTGACCTCCAAATCCAGGATTTACACTCATAATTAAAACTAAATCTATTTGACCTAATAGATTTAATATTAAATCAATTTTAGATTCAGGATTTAGTGAAACTCCAACTTTCTTATTTTTTTCTTTTATTTTTTTAATTGAATTTTCTAAATTATCAGTTGCTTCGGGATGTATAGTAATTATATCTGCTCCCGCATCAGCGTAAGCATCTATATATCTATGAACTGGTGATATCATTAAGTGAACATCAAATTTTAATGAGCAATGTTTTCGAAGAGCTTTAATTACAGGTGGTCCTATAGTTAAATTAGGAACAAAATGACCATCCATTACATCTACATGGATCATGTCAGCACCACCTTCTTCAAGTCTTCTTATTTCTGTACCTAACTGACTAAAATCAGCTGATAAAATTGATGGTGAAATTTGTATATTTTTCATTGATTACCTGATTAACTAGTATCAATTTTAAAAATTAAAATGAATTAAAAAATTGATAAATTTGTCTAGAAATTTCACTCTCCAAAGGAAATGACAACATTCCCATTACCGAATAGCCTAAGATCCAAGGCATTAGATAAAATCTAATCATGTAGAAAAACCAAGCTACATATAAAGGTACTAATGGCCCAATGATAAATGACGGTGTTATTGGTTTAAATAATTTTATTAGAGGATTTGTGTATTTCACAAATACTCTCATAAAAAAGAATTGCGAGTCTTCTCTTTGAAAAATATTCATCGCCACTCTTCCAATAAGAGTCCACATTATGATCCCAAGTAAATAATCAATAAAATATATTAAGGGATGAAAATTTGCTGACATTCAAAATTTATATTGGAAAATTTATTGAAATAAAAGGGGCGAAATTAATCGCCCCTTTAAAAGATTATTTAGTGTGATTTACCAAGAATTGATTTACCACTCGGTACACGAACATCATCAACCATTTTTTGAGTAGCTTTATCTGGTTCTGTAGTCATCAAACTAACTACCACCATTAAAACTAAACTAACAGCTGATCCGAAGATACCAAATGTTAACTGTGTAATTCCTAGGAATCCACTTCCACCAGTTCGTACCCAAACTAAGTACCACGCACCGGCGATTAGACCACCTAGCATACCAGCAATCGCACCTTGTCTATTAGCTCTTTTCCACCATACACCAAGTACAAGTGGGAAGAACAATCCAGACATCGCAAAATCGAAAGCCCAGATAACTGAACCTAAGATTCCTTGAATCTCCATTGCTGCGATAGTTGCTCCAGCAAAACCAATTATTACAAGTAATACCCTTGCAACAAGTAGTCGTTTTGCAGTTTCCGCTTTTGGATCAATGATCTTATAGTAAACATCATGTGATATAGCGTTTGCAATCGCTAGAATCAAACCATCGGCAGTAGACATGGCAGCTGCCATACCTCCTGCAGCAACTAGACCTGAAATTACATAAGGTAATCCAGCTATCTCTGGTGTTGCTAATACAACGGCTTTACCACCCATGAAAAACTCATTTAATTCTAGAGTTCCATTTCCGTTAAAGTCGCTGATAAACATTAGGTTTGCTTGGTTCCAGTTTTGGTACCAATCTATCGCTTCCACTTCTGCAAATGTCTTACCGATAATACCTGTTGGTAAATTCGGGTCGATCAATGATAACTTAGATAATGTAGCTAACATTGGAGCAGAAGAATAAAGTAGGAAGATAAAGAATAATGACCAACCTACTGATTTTCTAGCTGCTTTTACACTTGGAGTAGTAAAGTATCTCATCATCACGTGCGGTAATGATGCTGTTCCCATCATCATCGCTAATGCTAATGAAATAAATGCCCAAGGTGTAGCGTTCACTGCAGAGTGAGCTTTAGTTATTCCTGCTAAGCCTTTAGGTACTGATTTTAGATCAGCAGCTGCGTTTTTAACAAAACCAAACTGTTGTTCTAATTCACCAATTCTAGCTACCTCGTCAGCTAACATAAAGTGAGGGAAGAAACCCGCACCCATTTTGTTACTGATCCAGAATACTGGAAGTAGGTAAGCTATAATCAGTACGATATATTGTGCAACCTGTGTCCAAGTTACCCCTCTCATACCACCTAACATTGAACATAATAAAATACTTATTAGCCCAACGTAAACTGCGTATTGGAATGGGATATCAAGTGCAACAGATGCAATAGTACCTGTAGCGTTAATTTGTGCAGTCACATAAGTAAATGAAGCAACAGTTAAAACGACCACTGCGCTAAATCTTGCTAAATTACCACCGTATCTCGTACCTATAAAATCTGGAACTGTATAACAGCCAAATTTTCTTAGGTATGGTGCTAATAAAGATGCAACAAGCACGTATCCACCAGTCCAACCAACAAGTAGAGCCATATAACCGTAACCTTTAAAGTAAATACCACCTGCCATAGCAACGAATGATGCACCAGACATCCAGTCTGCTGCAGTCGCCATTCCGTTGAAGACTGTTGGTACTTGCCTTCCAGCTACATAATATGCATCTGCTTGGGCTGTTCTTGATAGATAACCGATTAATGCATAGATGAATACAGTAAATGCAACGAAAGCGATACCTATCGTTTTAGCTGTCATACCCATCTGTTCAGCAATTGCCATAATGATTATGAAACCTACAAATCCTCCTGTATAGATTCCGTAAATCTTAGGCAAATTATCTATGAAATTACCTTTCATTATTCGTCCTCTCTTTCGCTAAAGCCGAACTCTTCATCGATTTTTTCTTGTCTATTCGCAAACCAGAAAATCAAGATTACGAAAGCACCAAGAGATCCCTGACATGTAAACCAGTATGTCCACGGATAACCGAAAGGTCCTGTGACCTCGTTCATTTCAGCTCCAAAGAGAAAGATGCCAATTGAGAAAACAAACCAGATTGCCAGTGTTATAAATAACAATCCCCTGGTTTTTTCCCAGTGTTTTTGTTGATTTGACATTTATACCTCTCTTTTTAGTTATAACTGGGTGAAACCATAACCATTATAAGGGTTTTGAAAAGACCTAAAATTCACCATATTAGGTACTTATTTACTTACTTTTTTAAGATATAATTGGCGCACTTACAAATTAACATGGGAAAATACAAATTAACTTGGAGAGACATAAAACTTGAAGATTTCAAAACATATTTATTCGCTATGTTTAAGGCGTTTATTCCCAAAAAAAAAATAAAAAATTTAGATGAACTAGAACAATTTATTCAAACAAAATCTGCTTGGGCAACCCAAGTTACTTTATATAATTACTTAAAAACTCGAATGGGAACAAGATACGTTCTTCATTTTGATAACGATGAATTTATGTCATCAGTAAATCTTGCTAAATGGAATATTTATTCTGTTGCGTTACAAGATTTGACTTTTTTTACTTTTTCATATTTGAAAGTTAATTTCAATTATCAGGATATTGATAAAGCAAACGAAATTTTTAATAAAATTTTAGATGATGAAATTTCTAATAAAATGCCATTAGATATTATTGATGAAGCTAGAAAAAGTTTTGACGAACGATTGGAGAAAATAAATTGGGATGGGTATTTTCAAGACTTACCTTTTAATCCTAGTGCCCTTTCTTTGTATAAGTGGGCTCCAATTGCAGACGAATTAAAAACTTTAGATCGAAAGATCGTTTTAAATTCTATGATTTTAAAATGGGATGTTGTTAAACAAGAGTTTAAAGATTTAATTCAGTTTTAAATATTTTTTCTATTATCTACTAAACTTTCAACAACACTCGGATCCGCTAGAGTAGTTGTGTCTCCTAATTGACCATGCTCATTAGCAGCAATCTTCCTTAAAATTCTTCTCATTATTTTTCCAGATCTCGTTTTTGGAAGGCCAGGAGTAAAATGAATTAGATCTGGAGTCGCCAATGGCCCAATTTGTTTTCTAACCCAAAGTTTTAGATCTCTTTCAAGTTCGCCTGTTTCAGTTTCTCCTGCATTCAAGGTTACATAACAATATAAACCATTACCTTTAATATCATGAGGGTAACCAACGACAGCAGCTTCAGCTACTTTTGGATGAGCAACAAATGCACTTTCAATTTCAGCAGTTCCTAGGTTGTGGCCAGAAACAATAATCACATCATCTACTCTTCCAGTGATCCAGTAATAACCATCTTTATCTCTTCTACATCCATCACCAGTAAAATATTTTCCATTAAATTGAGAAAAGTACGTATTTATAAATCTTTCATGATCACCATAAACAGTTCTCATTTGTCCAGGCCATGATTGAGCTATGCACAACCTTCCTTCACCAGCTCCTTTAATTTCTTTACCGTTTTTATCAACTAACACTGGCTTAATTCCATAGAAAGGTTTAGTTGCAGAACCAGGTTTAAGAGGAATTGCCCCTGTTTGTGGTGCAATCATTATTCCTCCTGTTTCTGTTTGCCACCACGTGTCTACAATTGGGCATTTAGAATTACCTACAGTTTTATAATACCACATCCAAGCCTCTGGATTTATTGGTTCTCCGACTGTTCCTAAAAGTTTTAGTGATCTCCTAGAGGTTTTTTTAACCGGTTTATCTCCCTCACGCATTAAAGCTCTAATTGCAGTTGGAGCTGTATAAAAAGTATTTACTTTATATTTATCAACTATTTGCCACCACCTAGAACTATCGGGATAATTTGGAATTCCTTCAAACATTATAGTTGTTGCACCATTCGAAAGCGGCCCGTAAATAATGTAACTATGTCCAGTTACCCAGCCAATATCAGCAGTACACCAATAAATATCTTTTGGTTTATAATTGAAAATATATTGATGTGTCATTGATGCATAAACCATGTATCCTCCTGTAGTATGAAGAACTCCTTTAGGTTTACCAGTCGAACCAGAAGTATATAAAATAAATAACGGATCCTCTGCATTCATTTCTTCAGGTTCACAATGATTAGGAACGTCTTTAATTAGATCATGATACCAAACGTCTCTATTTTGATCCCAGTTGATGTAATTACCTGTTCGTTTCACAACAATACATTTCTTAACATTTGGGCAACTCATTAAAGCTTCATCGACTGTGTATTTCAGTGGAATAGTTTTTCCACCTCGCACACCTTCATCTGCAGTAATAATGTATTCAGATTCACAATCATTTACTCTTCCCGAAATAGAATCTGCTGAAAAACCTCCAAAAATAATTGAATGGACTGCACCAATTCTTACACAGGCCAGCATTAAAATTGCTAACTCTGGTATCATTGTTAAATAAATTGTTACTCGATCTCCTTTTTTAATTCCTAATTTTTTTAAACCATTTGCAGCTTTAGAAACTTTTTGGTGAAGCTGTTTATAAGAAATTTTTTGACTATCTTTTGGATCGTCTCCCACCCAAATAATAGCAGTTTTATCTTTTTTATCTTTTAAATGTCTATCAATACAATTCACTGAAGCATTTAAAGTACCATCTTCAAACCATTTAATTTTTACCTCTTTTGTACTGTACTTTACATCTTTTATTTTTTTATATGGTTTTATCCAAGTAATTCTTTTTCCTTCTTTTCTCCAAAATTCATCATTACTCTTTATAGATTGAGAATATTTTTGCTGGTATTTACTTTTGTTTGCTAAGCTACTTTTAACCCACTCTGGTTTTGTTTTAATAACCACTTCAGGAGGTGTATTTCCGTTATCTTTTTTTGCGTTAATTTTTTTTTTTACTTTTTTGGAATTTTTTTTTCTAACTTTAGATTTTTTTTTAACCTTTTTTGAGGTTTTTTTTCTAACTTTAAACCTTTTTTTTCTTACCTTGCTTTTCTTTTTCTTTTTTTTTGGCATAGGATAATTTATTTTTTAAATTCTACTCATGTTATTTATAATTTTCCAGCTTTTATAATCAACAGGCATTACAGAAAGCCTACTTTGCTTTATCAGAGCTAAATGGCTTAAATACTTATTTTTTTTAATACTTTCGAGAGTTATGGGCTTTAAAAATTTAGACTTAAATTGAACAGTAACAGCAACAAATCTCCCTGTCTTGTCTGTTTTATCTATATAAAATTCTTTAATAACTTTTACTATTCCAACTATCTCTTTTCCTATGTTTGAATGATAAAAAAAACATAGATCTCCTTTCCTCATACTTTTTAAATTTTTTGCAGCTTGATAATTTCTAACACCATCCCAAGGTGCACCTTTAATTCCAGCCTTTTTTTGTTGGTCAATTGACCAAACATCAGGTTCAGATTTCATCAACCAATATTGCATTACAATTGAACTCCAGCACCTTTAAGAAAAGCTGCATCTTCGTCTAAAGGCCATCTAGGTTTTGCCGGATAATCTAAATTACTAAATTGATTTAATTTAAATTTTTCCAAACCTACCATTGCAATCATTGCTGCATTATCTCCACAGAACTCTATTGGTGGAAAAATACCTTTATAATTATTTTCTTCGCACAGATTAATTAACATAGACCTAATTTTTTTATTTGCTGCAACTCCTCCAGCAACAACGAAAATTTTTTCATTTAATTCATTTGTTTTTTCAAATTCAGTAAAAGCAATCTTTGTTTTTTTATATAAAATATCCTCAATTGTTTTTTGAAAGGATGCTGCAAGATCATATTTATCTTGTTCTGATTTAATAGTTTTGCTTATCTTCAACACAGCAGTTTTTAGACCTGCAAAAGAAAGATTGCATCCTCCTTTGCTGAAAATTGGTTTTGGTAAATCATATTTTTCTGGATCACCTTTTTTAGCTAAAATTTCTATTTGAGGTCCTCCTGGAAATTCGATTCCTAGAAGCTTTGCCGTTTTGTCAAACGCTTCACCTAATGCATCATCAATAGTTGTTCCTAATCTTTTGTATTTACCAAGATTCTGAACACTTACATATTGTGAGTGCCCACCTGAAACTAAAAGAAGTAAATATGGATAATTTAAATTTTTATTTAGTTTTGGACTTAAAGCATGTCCTTCTAAATGATTAACAGCAATAAAAGGTTTATTTATTCCTGTTGCGAAAGCTTTTCCAAAACTTAACCCAACTGATAAACAAACAATTAATCCAGGACCAGCGGTAGAAGCAACCGCATCTATTTCTTCAATTCTTCTTCCACTTTCATCAATAGCTTTTTTTACAATCCAATCAATTTTTTCAATGTGTGAACGTGCTGCTAGTTCAGGAACAACACCACCAAACTCCCTATGAACCTCTTCTTGGCTAGAAACAATGTTGGATAAAACTAATGGAAATCCATCTTCATTTTCAGTTATTAATGAAGCTGCTGTTTCATCACAACTAGTCTCTATTCCAAGAATTAAGGGTTTTTTGCTCATTCAAATAGTTTTTAATAATTGTACAATCTTTATACAAGTAAGAAATAATTTTTTATGAGAAAAAAAATAATAATTGGATCTAGGGGTAGCAAACTTGCCTTACTTTATGCTCAACAAGCTAAAGATAAGATTATTGAAAATACTGACCTTGATAATGAAGATATTTTAATTAAATCAATTACAACTAAAGGTGACGAAGTACAGGATATAAGATTATCTGAGCTTGGTGGCAAAGGTTTGTTTTCCAGTAATATAGAAAAAGAACTTCAGTTAAAAAATATTGATATCGCAGTCCATGCACTCAAAGATATGCCTGCTAATGAAACAAAAGGATTAACAACAGACTCTTTCCTTGAAAGAAATGACCCGAGAGAGATTTTAATTACAAAGAATAAAAAAAAACTTAAAGACTTGGATCAAAAGTCAACTGTTGGTACCTCATCATACAGAAGAGAATTTCAAATAAAAAAAATTAGACAAGATTTGAACTGTAAACTAATTAGAGGAAATGTAGATACTAGGATTAGAAAATTGAATGAAGGGATGTATGATGCAATTATTTTGTCTTATGCTGGTATCAAATTTTTAAAATTTGAAAATGAAATCTCAGAAATTTTTTCAGCTGAAGAAATAATTCCTAGCGCAGGACAAGGCGTAATTGCTCTTCAGTGCAGAGAGAATGATGATGAGACAATTTCTATTTTAAACAAAATTAATCATGAGGAAACATATAAAAGAGCTCACCTTGAGAGAAATATTTTAAAAGTTTTAGATGGAGATTGTGAAACAGCAATTGGCGCTCATTCAGTGGTTGATGGAGATAAGATTATAGTGGAGGCTGAACTTTTTTCTTTAGATGGTAAACAAAGGTTTTATGAAAAAAAAGTTGGTAATTTGAATGAGTTTAAAGAAATTGGTAAAGAGATTGGAATACTTTTAAAAACAAAATCAAATAATTCATATAAAAGATAATATGCATATTTTGTTAACTAGACCACTGGAGGATTGTTCAGAAATGATATTAAAATTTCAATCATTAGGACATCAAGTTTCTCATCTTCCATTAATAAGAATTGAAAAGGTTAATTATGAAGAAATTAACTTTTCTGAATATGGTGGAATTGTTTTTACTAGTGCAAATGCAGTAAAATTTTTAAACACAGTAAAATTAGATAAAAATATTAAATGTTTTTGTGTTGGAAACGCTACAGAAAATAAAGCAAGAAGTATTGGTTTTCAAAATACAATTGCGGCTGAAGGAAATGTTACAAACTTAAAGGAGTTAATTATACAAAGTTATGAGTCCAAAAATAATGAATTACTTTATGTTAGTGGCGAAACAATATCGGTTGATTTAGACCAACAGTTATTAAGCGAAGGTTTTAAGGTAAAAAGAATTATTAATTACAGAGTAGATCATAATCAAAAATTTGATGAGAAATTTGTTAATGAATTAAAATTAAATATGCCTGATATGGTCTATGTTTACTCTCAAAATAGTGCATCAAGTTTCTTAAATTTCATAAAGATTTACCAAACCGAAAATTTATGGATGAATACAAATTTGATGTGTATAGGCGAAAAAACCTCGTCAATACTGAACGAAATTAAATGGAAAAAGATTTTTCTTTTTAACCCTGGAGAAGAAGAGTTTTTGTTATATAAAATTTAGAAATGGAATTAATTAATAATTTTTCAGAGATATTTTTATCAGTATGGAATAAAGGAATTCTTGGTGTTGATATTTTTCAAATCTTAATTGGTATTGGAATATTTTTACTATTCTTAATTTTTAGAGGTCTAATAAGCAAATTAGTTATTAAAAAATTAGAAATTATCTCTAAAAGAACAACAAATAAATTAGATGATACTTTTGTTCAATCACTTGTAGGTCCAGCAAGATTTTTACCAATTGTATTGGGATTTTTTATCGCAAGCTATTACATGACTTTCTCACTAGAAGGAAGAGAAGTGGTAGATACAATTAATAGAACATTGATCACTATTTTAATTTTTTGGGTAATTCACCAAATCATAGAACCAATCTCATACATACTAAGTGGTTTAGACAAATTGTTAACTAGAGAACTTATTGGCTGGATAATTAAGTCATTAAAAATTTTAATTTTTATTTTAGGTTTAGCTGCCGTTTTAGAATTGTGGGGAATTAAAATAGGTCCAATCATTGCAGGTCTTGGACTGTTTGGTGTTGCTGTAGCATTAGGGGCACAAGATTTATTTAAAAATTTAATATCAGGAATTTTAGTTTTAGTTGAAAAGAGATTTAAAATTGGAGACTGGATAGCTGTTGAGGGTATTATTGAAGGTGTAGTAGAAAAGATTGGATTTAGATCAACAACAATTAGAAAGTTTGACAAATCTCTTGCTATTATTCCTAATTTTCAATTTGCAGAAAATGCAGTTGTAAATGTAAGTGAAACCTCAAATTGGTTAATAAGTTGGATAATTACACTCCAATATGACACTACTGTTGATCAGTTGAAAAAGATTAGAGATGAAATCGAAAGTCATATCAATTCAAGTGAGGATTATAATACTTCAATTGGAGTTGCGGTAAGAGTTGATAAATTTTCAGATAGTTCAATAGATATGTATGTAAGATGTTTTACAAAATCTGGAAGTTGGAATAATTGGCTAGATGTTAAAGAAAGACTAGCAATAGCTATTAAAGAAATTGTTGAGAAAAATGGTGCTTCATTTGCGTTTCCAAGCCAGTCGATTTACGTTGAGAAAAAATGATAGCTATTTTTTATTTAGTTTTACAAATTTTAAAATTGTATTCTTATGTTGTAATCGCCAATGTTATTGTAAGTTGGTTAATAGCTTTTAACGTTCTTAATACTCAAAATAGGTTTGTGTATGCAATTTTAGAGTTGAGTTACAAATTAACCGAGCCTTTCCTTAATAAAATTAGACGTTTTTTGCCAAATTTAGGTTCATTAGATATTTCTCCAATCATTCTTCTTTTATTGATTTGGTTTATCGAAATGTGTATGAAGCTGTACATCGCACCTATGATTTTTTAAGAGAGAAATATGATTTTAATTGATGGAAAAAAAGCAGCTGCAGAATTAAGAGCAGAGTTAAAAGAAGAAGTCACAGAGTTAAAAGCAAAACATAATAAAGTGCCAGGTTTAACAGTAATACTGATTGGTGATTTAACACCTAGTCAGATTTATGTAAGAAACAAAGAGAAATCAGCAAGTGAGGTAGGATTAAAATCTGAGGTTATAAAATATCCTGATTCAGTTGAGGAAAAGACTGTTTTAGAAAAAATTAAAGAATTAAATAATGATGATACTGTTTCAGGAATTTTAGTTCAACTTCCTTTACCTAAGCATATTGATAAGCAGAAAGTTATAGAAGCTATTGATCCCTCAAAAGATGTAGATGGATTTCATCCGATGAATGTAGGCAATCTTTCATCTGGTTATGAAAGTTCGGTACCTTGTACTCCGCTTGGATGTTATTTGTTGATAAAAAAAATTGAACCTAATTTAAGTGGTAAAAAAGCTGTGGTTGTGGGTAGATCAAATTTAAATGGTAAACCAATGACACAACTTCTTTTAAAAGAACATTGTACCGTAACTATAACTCATTCAAAAACTAAAGATTTAAAAGCTGAATGTTTAGAGGCAGATATAATTGTTGCAGCTGTAGGTATACCCGAACTTGTTAGAGGAGATTGGGTTAAGAAAGATGCTATCGTTATTGATGTTGGCATTAATAAAACTGATAAAGGTATAGTTGGTGATGTACATTTTAATGAAGTTTCAAAAAATGCAAAAGCACTTACACCTGTTCCAGGTGGAGTTGGCCCTATGACTATTGCTTGTTTACTTAAAAATACTATAGACTGTTTCAAAAGATCGCAAATTTAATAATTAAACCTTAAGCTGTATTCTGTTAATTTATTAGGATGAAAAAACCTAAACGACCTTACAGATTTGGTATAATTTTTTTACTTCTTACTGTTCCACCTATTGGAGCAACACAGCTAGGTTGGTATTTGCATGACATGCAAACTGGTTTTGATTATGGTATGATTGTAGGCACAATATCAGTGATCTATGCTGCATATTTGATGTATGAAAAAAAATGGCGTGAAGAAGATGAAGATTAAATTATGGAAAAAATAATTTTTTTTGGATTGGTTATTCCTATTATGGCTTATGTTTTATACTTAGGTGGAATGGCAATAATGAATGGTTTTAAATCTAAGGAAGCTAATAGAGCTGAAAAGGAACAATATAAAAGTGAGACTGATGAGATAAGCGAGACTACTTCCGAACAAACTAGCAATCTTAGTGATGAACTTAGTAAATTAAATGATTTAAAAGAAGAAGGAATTATTTCTCAAGAGGAATTTGAAAAGGCGAAAAATAAACTATTAAATAATTAAATAGTTTAATCATGTTTAATGGTTTTAAAAAAAAATTTGTTAAAGTAAGTAAGGGTAAAATTTTTTGTAGATTTAAAGGTAACGGTCCTCCCTTATTATTACTTCATGGATATCCTCAAACACATGTTATGTGGCACAAGACTGCCCCTGAACTTAGTAAATATTTTACTGTAATAGTTGCTGACCTTAGAGGATATGGAGATAGTTTAGTTTTACCTGGTGGCATTAATCATAAAAATTATTCTAAAAGAGAAATGGCTAAAGATATGGTTCAATTGATGAGTAAATTAAATTTTAAAAAATTTTTTGTTGCAGGACATGATAGAGGCGGGAGAGTTGCACATAGAATGGCAAGAGATTATAGAAATAAAATTATAGCTTTAAGTGTATTAGATATTTGTCCAACTTTAGATATGTACGAGCATACTGATATGAAATTTGCAAAAGGATATTTTCACTGGTTTTATTTAATACAGCCAGCACCTTTACCAGAGAAAATGATAATGGCAGATCCTAAAAGATGGTTAAAAAGTCGTTTTAATAGGTCATCAAAACGTGCGGTTGGAAAAACTGAAGACGAATATTTAAGAGCCTTCAAACAAAAGAAAAGAATCCATGCATCTTGTGAAGATTATAGGGCTGCTGCAACTATAGACTTAGATCATGATAAAAAAGATAGAAATAAAAAATTAAACATTCCTATTCATGTTTTGTGGGGAAAAAAAGGAGTAGTTGGAAAGCAATTCAACCCAATTAAAATATGGCAAAAATATACAAACAAAAAAGTTTATGGAGCAGAAATTAATTCAGATCATTTCATTCCAGAGGAAAGTCCAAAACAAACTATAAATTATTTAAAAAAATTTTTTTTAAAAAATGTTAAAAATAATACCGAATAAAAACAATATTGGTGCGGAAATAATTGTAAATTTAAAAGAAATTACCGATAAAGATATTTTTAAAATTAAAAAAGCACTTAACAAATATGGAATGTTATATTTTAGGGAACAAAAATTAACTTCTAAACTTTATATTAAGTTTGCAAAATATTTTGGAAATTTAGCCAACTATCCAAGATTAAAAGGTTTAAATAAAAAATTTCCTCAAATCACGGTAGTGCAAAGAAAGTCAACTGATAAAGGACCAAGTTTTGGTGAACAATTTCATACCGATTCAATTTATACAAAAAAGCCACCAAGATTTACAATGTTGTTTTCTAAACTTGTGCCAAAAAAAGGAAAAGCTAATACAGAATTTTGTTCTCAATATCTTGCTTATAAAGGATTACCAAATTCAGTAAGAAGAAAATTTAAAAATATTAAAGCTAAATATTCCTCTGAAGGTCCAATTTCGGTTACGACAAAAGAGAGAGTAAAAGAAAAAGGAAAAAATATTAAAGAACTTAGATCTTCACATAAAATCATCAGGAAAATAAATACAAAATATTCGATTTATTGTAGTCCAGGACATTTTGTTGGTTTTAGTTCAAAGATAAAAAATCAAGAAAAATTTAAGAAATTTTTATTTAATCATCAAATTAAAAAGAAGTTTCAATTTTCATTGCCTTGGGAAAAAAATCAATTGGCTATATGGGATAACAGATCTATGCTTCATCAGGCAACACCCTTTAGGGGAAATAGAATAATGCATAGAATAACGATTAAATAATTTATGTTCACAATTTTTTTAGGACTAACTCCATTTATATTTATTACTTTTTTTAGGGTTTGTTTTTGGTAAGTTAAAAGTTTTAGATCTTAGTCATGCTAAAATTTTAAATCTTTTTTTGTTCTATGTTGCAGTTCCGGCATTGATAATTAAACTAATATCACAAAATGAAATTGGACAAGTAGATTTCAAACAAATTTTTTCTTATTTAATTATGCAATCGATATGTGGAATTATCGCTTACTTAATTACTTCAAAATATTTTAAAAGATCAATCCCAGAGTCAATTATTTGGGCTTTAACAGTTGCATTATCAAACCATGTGACTTTGCTTTTACCAATAACAGAAATTTATTTTCAACAAAATGTAATTACACAAGTTGCAAGCATCATATTAATGGATGGGATAATTTTATTATCTATAATTGCTTTTTTTCTTGAATTATCTACAAAACAAAATGTAAATTTATTTAATTTTATTAAAAATTTATTCTTAAACCCATTTATTTTTTCAATAATTATAGGTCTATTATTTTTATTATTAAATTTTAATATTGATCAAACACCGATTGAATACACTTTGTATAAACTTGCAGCATGTGTTTCACCAGTTGGATTGTTTGCAATTGGTATAATTCTCTCGTTTTATACAAAAAATGTAATTAATAAATTATCTGTTTCTATTTCAGTTTTAAAATTAGTCATTTCCCCGATAATTTTATTGTTAATTGGATTAGTTTTTTTTAATGCAGGATTGCCAGCTGAAATACCAGGTGCTTTTTTTGTGAGTGTTGCACCTTGCGGAGTTACCTCTATAGTTTTATGTGCTGCTTATAATGTAAGTCCTGAAAATATAATAAAAGCAATTTTTCTCTCTACTATTGCTTCTATAGGTACTATATTTTTTGCAATTAAGTATTTAACTCTATAACAATTTATCTAGAGGATTAACTTCTCCAATTTTAAAAATAATTGCATCTTTTTTATTAAAACCATATTTTTCAGCACTATCTTTAAATCTAATTGGAGGTTCCATAATCGGCTCTAATGACAAAACAAATGTTCCCCAATGCATTCCCAATACTTTTTTACTTTTTAGGTCCTGTGCAACATTCAAGGCTTCTTCTGGTGTAGTATGATAAATAGTTTTATCAAACATTGGTTTAAAATTATAAGCACCAATATTAATCATTGTCAGATCTATAGGACCATATTTTTCTCCTAGTTCTTTGTAGATTTCCCCATAACCTGTGTCACATGCAAATAAAATTTTTTTACTTTTATATTCTATAAGAAAATTACCCCACAAAGTTTTATTTGTGTCTGTTAAACTTCTCTTTGACCAATGAACTGCAGGAAGTAAAGAAATTTTCAAATTCTCATTAATAATTATTTGATCATACCAATCCATTTCATTTATATCTTTATATCCTTTAAAATATTTACCAAGATTTAGTGGAGTTAATACTTTTGCACTCTTAAAAGGAAAATTTCTAATAGTTGACATGTCCTGATGATCGTAATGATTATGAGTGAGTAAAAATATATCTGTTTTAGGTATCTCGTTTAATTTTATTGCAGGATTAGTAAATCTTTTTGGACCAAAGATTAGTGGTCCAGCATTCTTTGAAAATATAGGATCTGTTATAATTATAGTTCCACCTAATTTTATTAGGTATGTCGCGTGACCTATCCAAGCAATATAATCATCGTTTTTATATTTTTCTAAATCAGCTAGTACTTTTTCTTTTTCAATCACATGTTCTTTTGGATAAGATAAATCAACTTTTTTTCTCAATTTACTGAAAGTTCTATAAGAAAATTTTCCTGACCTAGATATTATTACTGGAGATCCTTTTGGATTTCTGAAAGTGCCATCAGGTAAATGATGATAAGGTCTTTCTTTCATATTATTTGTTTTTCTCCATCAACCATAAGCTATTTCCCGCAAGAAAATATATTTTTCCATTTACAGGGTGAACTTGTATATCTCTTATTCTCCCAATTTTATCTTTAAAAATAATTGTTTCTTCAATGTCAGACAAATTTTGAAAGTTTAATTTTCTCATTGATTTATCTTTTAAAGAAGTAATAAGCGCTTCGCCATTCCATTCTTTAAATTCATTTCCTTTATAAATAGTGATGGCACTTGCAGCTATTGAAGGCACCCAGTATTGGATTGCTTTGGTAAATCCTGGTTTCCATTTAGGTCCAATCTTTGACCCTGAATAATTTGTTCCACCCCAACCTAAAATTTTCCAACCATAATTCTCTCCCTTTTTTACTTCACCAAACCAATCACCACCTTTTGCACCATGGTTGCTTGCATAAATTTTTCCATCAAAAGAGGAATAGGTTAGGCCTTGAGGATTACGAACACCAATTTGATAAATCTCTGGTAACCAATCTGATTTACCTTCAAACTTAGGATTATCTTTTGGTATACTGCCATCTAAATGAATTCTGATAATACTTCCAGGATGTTTTGTTGGATCTTGAGCAATCATGCCTCCACCTCTTTCTCCAGCAGATGCAAAAAGATAATTATCTTTTATAGCTAGTCTGGAACCGAAATGATAACCGGATTCTATTGGTGGTTCAGCTTGAAATATATTTTTAAAATCTAAATTTTTTTTATTTAATTTAGCTTTTGCAATCGAGGTGCTTGTTTTCCAATTTCCTCTATTTCCTGAATAAGAAATCCATAAGTAATCATTTTGATAAATAATATCTAATAAACCTCCTTGTCCGTGTACAAAATAATTTAAGTTATGTTTAACTTCGTAGGCTTCTTTAGAAGTAATATTTACTATTTTTATTTTTCCAGTTTTTTCAGTGATGATTAATTCTTCATCATTAATAAAAGATGATCCCCAAGGTTCATTTAATGATACTAATTGTGTAAAATTATAACTTTTAGAGTATGAAAGTGAAACTTTTGTAAAAAAAATTATTATAATTAAAAGAATAAACCTCATAAATTATATTAATCTACCTTGAATATAAAACTCATTAGTTTCATTTTTTTTTACTCGATCTCTTGTATCAAACCAATTATTTCCAAAAACACTTATATCTCCTTTTACATGTAGTATGCCTTTTTCAATTTTTGTATCACAGTAAACATCATCTCCCATTAAAGTTCCTTCTAGCGCTCTCTTTTTATAATCTTTAACTGCATCTATATCTTTAAAAACAGTGTTAATTGCACAAGGTCCAATTTCAGTCATGCCCCAATTGACCATAAAATGACAACCTTTTTTAACAAATTTTGTGATTAATTCCCACTCCACTGGTTCACTACCACAGGTGATCCATACACCTTTTAAATTTAAATCTTGAAATGATTTGGTTAGCATTATAGCTCTAGCATGTTTTGGTGTTATGTGAGTGTGAGTAAAGTTTTTAATTCGTTTACAAAAATTATAAGCATTAAATTTTTCAATTTCTATGTGTGCACCTACCTCAAAACCTGGTAATGTTTGCGCTAAAAGTCCACCAGCATGTTCTAATTTACAAACTGTATAAATTTTACTTTTAGGTGAAATTTTTTGACATTCACGTGCAATCTTATTTGCATTTCTTAGCTTGTAAGGAGTTTGATAAATCTTTTTTTGTGGACCTGTAGTACCACTTGATTTTAGTTCAATTCCTTTTTTTAGAATGAGAGATAAATTGTTTTTCTGTTCCATCAACAATTTTTTTTGCAAGTTTGTAAGGTGTAAAAGTAAAAATCCATGGTAAGATACTGTGTATCATACCTGTGATTAAAATTAGAAGTGCCAAAAAGTTAAAATAGCTTGCATACAAAAAATGTTTAAACCAAGAAGATTTTATTTTTTTAAGATGCTTTAAGTCCCAATCCATTTTAAGAAAGTTTAGATCTACCACCATCAACAGCAATTATTTGACCTGTAACCCAAGAACTATCTTCTGTAAGTAAGAATTTAGCTAGTGCAGCAGAGTCTTTACCTTCACCCAACCTTTTAAGAGGATGTGCTTTTGCAATACCTTCGGCTATAGCAGTATTTTTTAACATTGGTTCTGCTATTTTAGATTTTGTTAAACTTGGTGCCACACAATTTACTCTTATGTTTGGAGCAAATTCTGCTGCAAGAGAAACTGTTAAACCTTCAACAGCTGCTTTTGCTGAAGCTATGATTGCATGATTGGTAAAACCTCTTTGAGCAGCAACAGTTGAAAATAACACTATCGAACCTTTATTTTTTTTTAAACTTTCCTGATATCCTTTAATAGCTTCTACAGCAGAATAAAGATTAAGCTTCATGCATTTTTGAAAGTCCTGTTCATTTACCATTCTTAAAGGTTTTAAATCAATGGAACCGACACAATAAGCTAGGCCTTTAATTTCAGAAATATCTGATTTAACTTTTTCTATAAACCCATCCTCTAAAACATCCACAACGGTATGTGAGCAACCAAGTTTTTCAGAAACAGAACTAAGTTCACTTTCATTTCTTCCAACTAAATGAATATTGTTTCCAGAGTTTTTTAATTGTTCCGCTAAACTTGACCCAATAGAACCTGTCGCACCAAAAATTACATATTTTTCTGACATAAAAAATTTTATTAGTTATATTTAACTATGAAGTTATTTTTTATACTTGGTAATCAATTATTTCCAATAAAATACCTAGACCGCTTCAAAAAAGACCACCTATTTTTTATGGCTGAAGATAAGGGTTTATGCACTTATGAAAAGCATCATAAACAAAAAATTTTATTATTTTTATCTTCGATGCGTTCTTATGCTGACGGATTAAGAAAAAACAAATTTAAATTAGATTATTTTAAAATTGAAGACAAAGAGTTTAATGATGATTATTTAAAAAAATTAAAAAAAATAATTACACAAAATAAAGTAAAAGAAATTTCAAGTTTTGAAGTAGAGGATAAATTTTTTGAAAAAAAAATTTCACAATTTTTAAAAAAAGAAAAAATACACTGGAATATTGTTCAAACTCCTATGTTTTTAAATTCAAGAACTGAATTTAAAAATTATTTATCAAAATCAAAAAAACCTTTTATGGCAACTTTCTATAAAGATGTTAGAAAAAAATCAGGGATATTGATGGGCTCAGATGGTAATCCAATCGGGGGGAAATGGAGCTTTGATGAAGATAACAGAAATAAATTACCTAAAAACATTTCAATTCCTAAATTTCCAAAAATAAATGAAACCAGTCATACAAAAAAACTAAAGCCTATTATTGAAAAGGAATTTAAAAATCACCCAGGGAGTATAAATAATTTTTGGTTTGCAACTGAATACGAGGAAGTTCTTAAACTTTTAAATTTTTTTATAAAAGAAAAATCAAACTTATTTGGTGATTATGAGGATGCAGTTGATCAAAAAGATAATATTCTATTTCATAGTGCATTAAGTCCTTATATAAATTTAGGTTTAATTACTCCTGAATTTGTTATCCAAAAAATTTTAGATTTTCATAAAAAAAAAAAAATTAGAATGAATTCTTTAGAGGGCTACATTCGCCAGGTGATTGGTTGGCGAGAATTTATGCGTGGAATTTATCAGTCCTATTCTCAAGAAATGGAAACTGGAAATTTTTTTAAACAAAATAGAAAAATGAAAAGTTCTTGGTATGATGGGACTACTGGTCTTCCACCTTTGGATTATGCAATTAAAAATGCCGTTAATCATGGTTGGTCACATCACATTGAAAGGTTAATGATCTTATCCAACATAATGAACCTTTGTGAAATTAAGCCAACAATTGTTTACAAATGGTTCATGGAAATGTTCGTAGACTCTTCAGATTGGGTGATGGTTCCTAATGTTTATGGAATGGGATTATTTAGTGACGGAGGAATTTTTGCGACCAAACCTTATATTTGTGGATCTGCATATTTTATGAAAATGATGGATTTTAAAAAAGGTGAGTGGTGCAACATTATGGATGGTCTTTATTGGAGATTTATTGACCGAAACAGGAAATTCTTTTTAAAAAATCCTCGTCTTTCGATGATGGTAAGAATATTTGATAAAATGAAATCTGATAGAAAAAAATTAATTTTATCTGAAGCTGATAAATTTATTAAACTAAATACAATTTGATGAAAAAAGAAAATTTACCAACAAAAATCTGTCCAGTTTGTAAAAGAACATTTACTTGGCGAAAAAAATGGAAGTTAAATTGGGATAGAGTAAAATATTGTTCCAAGAAGTGTTCTAAGCTAAGCTAAGCTTAGTGAACATAATAGTATTACAACATATCAAAATAGAAGATCCAGGTTACATTAAAGATTTAATGTTAGCTGATGGGTTTAATTTAACTACCATTGAATTAGATGAAGGTGAAAAAATACCAGACGATTTAAGTAAATTTGATGGAATGTTTTGTATGGGGGGTCCAATGGATACCTATATGGAACAAGAATATCCTTGGTTAATAGAAGAAAAGAAAAAAATTAAAGAATTTGTTTTGAATTTAAAAAAACCTTATTTAGGTTTTTGTTTAGGTTGTCAGCTTTTAGGAGAAGTAGTTGGTGGAAAAGTGGTTAAATCAAAACCAGCAGAAATAGGAATTATGGATATTAATTTTTCTAATGAAAAAGATAAAGATAAATTATTTTCAAAATTTCCTAATACGATTAAAAGTTTACAATGGCATTCTTATGAGGTTCAAGGCATTGAAAATAATAAAGATGTAACTTTATTAGCTTCGTCCCCGATCACCAAGTATCAAATCTTTAAATATCAAAACCATGCTTATGGAATTCAATTTCATATAGAAATAAAAGATTCTACTGTTAATGAATGGGGGTGTGTTCCGGAGTATAAAAAAGCTTTGGAAGATCAACTCGGTAATGGTGCGTTAGAAAAGTTTGATCAATCTGCAAAAGATAACATAAAAGATATGAATAACTACTCTACAATCCTTTATAATAATTTTAAAAAACTTTTATGAATAATAAAATTTTTGAATGGGCAGGAGTTATAACTGCAATATTGTATTCTTTGTTTGTCGCTTTAAATATAGGCATAGAATTTTTTGGGTTTTGTTTACTGTTATTGTCAGCCATTTTAATTGGAATTTGGGCCTATAGAGGTGGTCACAAAGGAATTTTATTTTTGCAATTTTTTTATGCAACTGCTGGAATTATTGGAATGGTTCGTTGGTTTTAATTAAAGCTTGAAACTATTTTAGGAATATAATTTTTAAAATTAAAAAAACCTTTATTACAGTATTGCCAAGCTAATTGATCAAGATTTCTATATAAAAAATCTATCTTTAAATTATTAGAATTAAAAAAATCTAAATTTTCACCTACTGTTGGATACAAACCGTAATAATTTTCAATATTTTTTAATTCACTTATATCTATAATTTGACAATCGATTGATTGATTTTTTAATCTTTGTTCTTGGTTTTCTATTAAATGAGATTTAAATTTTACTAACTTTTCACTGAGTTTTATTGTTCTATTTTCATTTTTATTAGAAACTAGGTAAATTTTCTTAAAGTTGTTTTCCTTAAAGTCAGTGATTTCAAAAGAGAGATTATTTTCAAAAATTAAAAGATTCTTATTCTCAATCTTTTGTGGGTTATTGAAATCCTGTTTAATTATTTGATAAGATTTTTCAGATACTTTTGGAGGAGCATTTTCATTTAATTTTATATTTTGAAATCTATTGTTAGTGAATTTTTTAATATTCCATTCACTTGCAAGGTAATGTTTTCCTTGAGTTTGAACACCCGCAACCCATCGCCACCCAAGAGTATTTGATGCAGCATCTCCATCATAAAGATGTTGCATAAAAAATTCTGCACCTAATTGCCAAGGCAATTCTAAAGTAAAAATCCAAATACTAGCAAACCACATTCTTGTGTGATTATGCAAATAATTGTTTTCTTTAAGCTCTTTCACCCACTCATTAAAGCAATCTACTTTTGTGTTTCCTTCGATTGCTGCAATAAAATCTTTATTATCTTTAAATTCATTTTTGATTTGATTTAATTCGATAAGATAATCAGTCCAAACATTCGGTCTAAGTTCTAACCAACCTTTCCAATAAGTTCGCCATAAAACTTCTTGAATAAACTTTTCATTTTTTGAAAAAGAAAATTTACTTAGAGCTTTCTGAATGACTTCTTGTTCATTAATTATTCCATGAGTTATATATGGTGATAAGCAAGATATATTAGATCTTTTTTCAGGTCCAAAATCAAAATTTCTTAATTTTGAATATTCTCCAAGATTATTCTCAACAAAATTATTTAATTGATTTAAGGCTTTAGCCCTTGAAGCTTCAAATATCATTTTAAATTATTTTGATTTTTTTTTCTTAAGACCTAATTTGTCACTATGTCTTAATCTTAAGACAACAATTGCTCCAGCTATTAACAAAATAGCTACAGCTTCATAAACAAGTGCAGTAGGATCCATTTCTTTACCTTGTAAAATAATAAATCTTGCAAGGGCGGTAATTGCAATAAGAAGTGGTAGGGTAATACTAATAGATTGTTGGTTCCAAAAAACTCTGACCATTGCTAGCACCTCCAAATAAAGAAACATTAAAAGCAAATCTGCTAATGTAACAGATTGATTTAAGAACATGTTTTTCATTTCAATCCCAACAGCAATAACAGTGCTGATTAAGATAATAACCATTAATGCTAACTGTAAATTTTTTGCTATCTTATCCATTATTTATCTTTACTAAAAGGTAACCATTTTTCAATTGCAGATTTTAAGGGACCATCATAAGGGATTGAATAAGAGTTCGGGTTTGGACTTGTTAAAACCTCAATTCCTTTTGAAAATACAAAAATAAATACTATTACAAAAACTATGACCATGATTTTAAAAGGATCAAAATTCTTTGTTTGAAAAACACTTGCAGACTTCTCTTCTGCTCTATGGAATTGTTTAAAAGTCATATAGACGGCAAAAATTAAACCTATATGAGCTAAAAAAAGTCCAGCCCATCCAAATGCGAAAGTTGTGTAAGAAAAAACATATAAACTAAAAACAGTAGTCCAAATAAAACTTAAAACTAAAAGAATTTGTAATCTAACTGTTTTAGGAAGTGCGCGTAGATCATTCTTACTATCATCAAATAAAATATTTGCAGCATCTCTCATCCAATTCTTTATTGATTCCATGATCTAAGGATATAATTTTTAGTGATTTAAACAAATGTTAATTTGTCCTAAACGTTACTAAGAACTAAGCTTTTTTTTGTGAAAATTGATAAATCTTTCAACGTTAGATTTATTAAATGACTTATTTTCTTCAAATGAGACTTTTTTCATCGAGTAAGCGCTGCTATTAGTAACTCTAGATTGAATTGTAATATTTCCTTTATACAATTTAAGTTTAACTGAGCCATTAACTTTGCTTCTCTTTAAATCTACAATTTTTTGAAGTTTAAATCTTTCTTTTGAATACCAATAACCATTATAAATTAACTCTGCATATCTAGACATTATCTGGTCTTTTTTATGCATAGTCTCTTTGTCTAAGGTAACAGACTCAATTGCTCTATGAGCATTTATTAAAAGAGTCCCACCAGGTGTTTCATACACACCTCTAGATTTAATACCTAAAAATCTATTCTCTACTAAGTCAACTCTTCCAATTCCATTTTTACCTGCTAGATCATTTAATTTTGTTAATAATTTAGCTGGAGATAATTTTTTTCCATTAATTCCAAAAGGATCACCATTTTTAAAATTAATAGTAACAAAAGATGGTTTGTTAGGTGCTTTTTCAGGAGAAACTGTTCGTTGAAAAATAAATTCTGGAGCAGAATTTTTTGGATTTTCTAAAACCTTACCTTCAGTTGATGTATGAAATAAATTATCATCCACTGAAAAAGGAGGTGCACCTTTTTTATCTTTAGGAATAGCTATGCTATGTTTTTTTGCATAATTAATTAAGTCTGTTCTAGATTTTAGTTTCCAAATTCTCCACGGAGCTATAATTTTAATTTTAGGACCAAAATAATGATAGCCTAATTCAAATCTAACTTGGTCATTGCCTTTACCAGTTGCTCCATGTGAAACTGCATAGGCTTTAAATTTTTTAGCTACTCTTATTTGATCTTTTGCAATAAGAGGTCTTGCTATTGATGTCCCTAATAAATAAACACCCTCATAGATCGCGTGTCCTCTGATCATGGGATAAACATAATCCTTAACAAAAATATCTTTTAAATCTTTAATAATTATATTTTTAACACCAAATTTTTTTGCATTAGTAATAATTTTTTTTCTATCAATTTCTTGTCCAACATCTGCTGTATAACAAATTACATCTGCATCATAATTTTCTTGAAGCCATTTTAAAATTATAGAAGTATCGAGCCCTCCAGAATAAGCTAGAACAATTTTCTTTTTTGATTTCATTGAATTAACTACAAGCTTTTCTTGAAGCGTTATAAGCTTTAGTAAATCCTAGTAATGAGTAATGATCAATTGTTTGAGAACCTTGTTGATTGTATCCAGTGATCATAATTCTAGATCCCTTTCTCATTTGTTTGATCATTTTTAATTCGATTTTATTGTCTGCAATCCACGCAAAACCTTGTTCTTTAATATCAAATTTAAATTTATTCTTCCCTGAAGCAGCTGTTACAGAATTATTTTTGTTGAATTCATAACCCGGGGTAACACTTACTTCATTTTTTATATTGTCGTTTGGTCTAAATGCTACAAATAATTTTGCATCTCTTTTATTAGTTTTGGGTGCTTGCAAAATAGGTAAAGATTGCGCAAAGCATACTTTACCTTCAGCATCCATAACGACCATTGCCTCCCAATCTTTATATTTACCAATTTTTTTGATTTCCTGAGCTGAAACTTGAGCAACACCACTTATAAAAAATATTCCTAAAAATATTGTAATTTTTTTAATTATGGACATGGATTTGGATAAATTGTTTGTACGTAGTTAATTTCTTTAATGATATCATCAGATAAGTTTACATTTACACTTTCTATATTTGTTTTCAACTGCTCCATTGTAGTTGCTCCAATTATTACACTGGTCATAAAGTCTTGGATTTCACAAAATTTTATCGCCATCTGACTCATATCTAGATCAAACTTTTCACTAATTTTATAATAATGTTCAACGGCATCCTCAGTATTTGGCTTTCTATACCTTGTCCAGAAATCGAAATCTCTCTCCATTCTCGATCCTTTGGGGAAATTCTTGTTTCTATACTTTCCACTTAAATATCCACTTGCTAATGGTGAGTAAGCTAAGCAGCCAATGTTTTCTCTTATAGAAACTTCAGCTAGTCCAACTTCGTAAGATCTATTTAATAAACTATAAGGATTTTGGATTGACATCATTCTTGGCAACTTTTTATCTTTAGAAAACTGAAGATAATTTAAAACTCCCCAAGGGGTCTCATTTGATAAACCAACGTATCTTATTTTTCCATGATCAATATATTTGTTTAACTCTGCAAGAACATCTTCAAATTTATTCCATTCATTTTCCTTATGAACATAACCAAGTCTTCCAAAATTATTTACATTTCTTTCTGGCCAATGAAGTTGATATAAATCTATATAATCAGTTTTAAGTCTTCTAAGACTGTCATTTAAAGCAGATTCTAAATTTGGACCTGTAAAACTATTTTCTCCATTTCTTAAATAATCTCTTGCTGGACCAGCAACTTTTGTTGCAAGAATGACTTTGTCTCTTTTTTTTGTTTTTTCAAACCAGTTTCCAATAATTTCTTCTGTATCACCATAGGTTTCCTTTCTTGGTGGTACTGCATATAATTCAGCAGTGTCCCAAAAGTTCACTCCTTGATCTAAAGCAAAATCCATTTGTTCAAATGCTTCAAGCTCAGTATTTTGTTCTCCCCACGTCATAGTACCGAGACAAATTGTACTCACTTTGATATCTGTATTACCTAAATTTTTGTAATTCATTAGAAATATTAAGTTAAAATTTTGTTAATCTTTTAAGGTATCTTGAATAATTAGTAAAAGAATATATATATCACTTATTATGGAATTTGATAAAAACGGAATACTAAATAGAGCAAAAGCAGCACAACAAACAGCTGCTGTTATGGATGAAGGCTTAAGAGCCTACATGCTAAAAGTTTACAACTACATGGCAACGGGTATATTGCTAACTGGAATAGTAGCACTAGTAACATTTAAAATGTCTGTTGTTACTAATGATGCAGGTTCAATCGTTGGTCTAACGCAGATTGGGAATGCAATTTATTTATCAGGTCTTAAATGGCTTGTAATGTTAGCACCTCTTGGTATCGTTTTTTACATGAGTTTTGGAATTAATAAAATGAGTGCATCAAAGGCACAAACTACGTTTTGGGTTTTTGCAGCTTTGATGGGTCTATCATTATCTTCAATTTTATTGGTTTATACTGGAATGAGTGTAACAAGAGTTTTCTTCATTACATCTGCAACATTTGGAGCGATGAGTATTTATGGATACACAACTAAAAGAGATCTTACAAAGTTAGGATCTTTTTTAATGATGGGTTTAATTGGAATAATTATAGCTTCAATTGTTAATATCTTTATGAAATCTTCTATGATGTATTTTGTGATTTCAATTTTAGGTGTTTTAATATTTGTTGGTCTAACAGCTTATGACACTCAGAAAATTAAAAATATGTATGTTGCGTCAGATTCAGGCGAGTTAATAGGCAAGAAAGCCGTTATGGGCGCTTTAACTTTATATCTAGATTTTATCAATCTATTTATAATGTTGTTAAGATTATTTGGTCAAAGAAGATAAATTTATTTTTGAAGTTTCTTCCAGCTGGTGTTTTTTAATAAAATTTTAAGATCGTAAGAATTTTTTAGTATTTTACCATTCGTATCAGTAATAAAATATTTAAGATTTTTATTTTTAGGCTTAAAATTTTTACAAATTTTATATAGGGCATTTTCAGTAGCATTTCTAAAAACGCTAAACCCAACTTGTTTATTTGATATACTTAAACCATAATCTTTCCAAGATCCTTCGGAAACCATCTTAGCATATAAGTCTAATATAATTTTTAGCTCATCTTTTTCAAAAAAGTGTTTTTCTTCAATTTTATTATGATGATTATTTACTACTAATTTTAAATTACTACGCATCAATCTTATGTTTATTAATTAATGGTACTTGGAACCCTGTGAATATTATTGTTATTGGAAGCATTCCCCACACTTTAAAATTAACCCAAAATTCTTCTGTTTGTGTTCTCCAAATAAATTCATTTAATAAAGCAAGGCCAAAGAAAAAATACATCCATCGTTTATTAAGAATTTCCCATCCAATATCGGTTAGAGGAATAGATTTACCCATAATTTTTTTAAGAATAGGTTCATTGGTAAAATATTTTCCAAAAAATAATGCAAGAGCAAACATAATATTGATGATTGTTGGTTTTACATAAATAAATATAGGATCATTAAAGTAGATAGTTAATCCACCAAAAAAAGTAATTAAAATTCCACTCACCAAAGGCATTGGAGGAATTTTTTTTTCAAAAAACCAAACCACTGCTAATGCAACTAAAGTTGCAACTATCAGTGGAGGTATTGCTACTGATAAATTTTTACCACTATTGTAATAATAGAAAAAAAATATTGCTAAAGGACCGAAATCAGTTACAAATTTTAAAAAAGATTTATTCACTAAAAAGATATTAACATATTTGCCACATCACAAAACATTTATATTTTTAGCATTGATTTTTATTTTTAAATACCCATACTAAGATTAATGCCAGTTCAAAAAGCAAAATTTTCAATTGGAGACATCGTGAAGCATAAACACTTTGAATTTAGAGGTGTGATTTATGATGTTGATTTTGAATTTAATAATTCTGAGGAATGGTATCAATCTATTCCAAAAAATGTGAGACCAAGAAAAGATCAACCGTTTTATCACCTATTAGCAGAAAATGATGAGATAACTTATGAAGCCTATGTTTCTGAGCAAAACTTACTATTCGATGACTCTGATGAACCAATAAAACACCCTTTAATTGAAGAGATTTTTTCAGGAAAAAAAGGCTCCAGTTATTTCAAGCTTTCTAATTAAGGCAACCATCATTCAACCACATTTAGCTCAAATCTAGGCCATACAAATTAGCTATATTTTTAATATCTTCTGATCAAGAGTGTTAAACGTTAATTTCAATCTTATTATCTCCCCTCTGCATTCTTGATCAGAAAACAATTTCATAATAGAAATCACCAAAAAAAATTCAAAATTAAAATATGTTTAAACTTTTTGAACCTAACAAGATTTTCAAAATTACGTCAAAAGCACCTAAGTACGTTTTATTTTTGTTTATTATTGTATTAAGTGTTGGTTTAGTTGAAGCATTGGTCATATCTCCTGAAGATTACAAACAAAGTGATGCAGTTAGGATTATGTATGTTCATGTTCCTGCAGCTTGGATTTCACTTGGAATATTCTCTTCTATAACTTTGTTATCTATTTGTGGTTTTGTATTTAGAAACAAAAATTTTTTTTTGATTTCTAAAAGTTTAGCTCCTTCGGGATTTGTTTTTAATATTATAGCATTAGTTACAGGATCAATTTGGGGAAAACCAACTTGGGGAACATGGTGGGCTTGGGATGCAAGAATTACTTCAATGTTAATATTAGCTTTGTTTTATGCAATGTATTTAATTGTATGGAGAATTTATGATAAGAAAGAAAAAGTCTATAAGATTTCAACTTTAATAACTATTTTAGGAATTATTAATGTTCCAATTATAAAGTACTCAGTTGATTGGTGGAATACACTCCATCAACCTGCATCTATTAATATTTTGTCAAAAAGCTCAATTCATTCATCAATGCTTTACCCATTATTGATAATGACTGCGGCATTTGCTCTTTTTTCATTGTTAATTTTCTTAATGAAATATAATACAGAACTGATAAAAATTAAAAATAAAGGCTTAGATAGATTATGATATATGAATTACTTTTTATGAATGGATATGCAGTGTATGTGTTATCTGCTTTTAGCTTTACCTTACTAAGTTTTCTAGGTTTGTATTTGTTAACTAAAGCGCAATTTCTTAAAGAACAAAAAAAATTTGTTGCTAAATTTGGATCACTTACTACTGAGCAAGCTAATTCTGCAAAATCACAAAGAGTAAATAAAGAAATTTTAGCAAACGCAACAAACAATTAACTTTGAAGCCATGTATGGTCGAAAAGTTAAATTAAGGTTATTGTTTATAATAATAATCTTAATTACTTTAATTTTAACAACATTTTTGGTTTTAAAATCTTTGGAGGAAAACGTTGTATATTTTCAATCACCTTCTGAAATAAAATCACTTGCTGAAATAGACAAAAGTAAAATAAGAGTTGGAGGAATGGTTAAAAAAAATTCTATTTCTATAAATTCAAATGAAGTTAACTTTATAATAACAGACTTTAAAAATGATATAAATGTTACTTACTCGGGTGCAGTACCAAATTTATTTGCTGAAGAAAAAGGGGTTGTTGCAGAAGGTTTTTTAAAAGATAGAAACTTTTTCTCTGCTACAAAAATCTTAGCTAAGCATGATGAAAATTATATGCCACCAGAAGTAAAAGAAGCGTTAGAGGAAAAATAAATTGATCTATAGTTTTGTTGGATATTACTCATTAATAATAGGATTAATTATCGGATTATCATTATTTTATTTTTCATATAAAAATTTTAATAATTCAAACATATTAGATACTAAAATATTATCATTTACTTTTTTACAATTATTTTTTGTTGTAATTAGTTTTATATGTTTGATTTTTTCTTTTGTTGTCTCAGATTTTAGTAATGAAACAGTATTTAACAATTCTCACACTACTAAACCATTATTTTACAAAATAAGTGGAACCTGGGGGAATCATGAAGGTAGTTTATTATTATGGTTACTAGTTTTAACCTTATTTATTTTCTTATTTTTAGTAAGTACCAAAAATCAATCCGTAAAATACAAAATATTAACTCTAGTTTTTCAACAAATAATAATAATTGGATTCTTTTTATTTTTAATCTTAACATCAAATCCATTTAATTATATTTTTCCAATACCCACTGAAGGTCTCGGATTAAATCCGATTTTACAAGATCCAGCTTTAGCAATTCATCCACCTATTTTATATTTAGGCTATGTAGGTTCCTCAATTATATTTTCCTCAGTTTTGGCGGCAACAAGTTTAAAAATTATTTCTATTAGTTGGGCATCACATATAAAAAAATGGGTTTTAATTTCATGGATATTTTTGACTTTAGGAATACTGCTTGGGTCAATTTGGGCTTATTATGAATTAGGTTGGGGAGGTTTTTGGTTTTGGGATCCAGTTGAGAATGTTTCTTTGATGCCGTGGCTTGCATTAACCACTCTTTTACACTGTATTTTAGTATTAGAAAAAAAATCTACTTTAACTTCATGGGTAATAATTCTTTCTATTGCAACATTTACATTAAGCATGTGTGGAACATTTTTAGTTAGATCAGGAATTTTAAATTCAGTTCATACATTTGCTAATGATCCTGAAAGGGGTTTATTTATTCTTGTTTTTTTATTTATTTTGATTTTTTTATCTATTTTAATATTTTTCATCTTTCACAGAGATAATGACAATAAATCTTATAATTTTTTTTGGTTAAGCAAAGAAACTTCAATATTAATTAACAACTGGTTTATGATGTATTTTTTATCAGTTGTTTTAATAGGTACTGTATATCCAATTTTTTTAGATGTGATTTCTTCTCAAAAAATATCGGTTGGCCCTCCATTTTATCATAAGTTAATGATACCGTTTTTAATTCCTTTTTTACTTATGATGGCGATAGGACCAAAATTAAGATGGATCAAATCACAATTAGAAGACAAAATTTATTTAATTTCTTTTTTGGTTATCTCAATTTTATTAGCATTTTTAGTATTAAAAAATTTTAATCAAAATTTCTTAATTAATACAATTTTGATATCGAGTGCGCTTTATTTATTCTTTATTACTTTGAGAGATTTTTTTGTAAAAAAATATAAAAATATTTCACAAAATATTGCTCATTTTGGATTTAGTTTATTAATCTTAAGTATTTTGTTTAATAATTTATTTGCAAGTGAAATTATAACAAATCTTAAAGTTGGTGAAACTTTTGAAAATTCAAAAACTAAGATAGTTTTTGAGAGTGTTGTTCAGAAAAAAGAAAAAAATTATAAAGCTATTGTAGCAAATTTTACAATAAGTAATTCAAATGGTGAAGAGGATAGACTTTCACCAGAGTTAAGAATTTATAATCAACCTGTCATTGCTACAAGTGAAGCTTATATAAAAACTACCCTCATGTCAGATAAATTTATTGTAATTAATCTAGTTCAAAATCAAGATTTTTTTAACGTAAGATATCAAGTTAAACCATTTATGTTATGGATCTGGTTATCAGTAATTCTAATATCTATTGGAGGAATTGTTAGTTTTTTACATAGAAGATAATGAAAAAAAAAATGTTACCTTTTTCAGTTTTTATTATTTTTGTAATAATATTTTTTATTTTTTACAAAGCTCTAGAAGATTCAAAACTATACACCCCAGATGTTAATATAAAAAAAGAGATGCCAGTGTTTAATACTAAAGAATTTTTTTCTGGTGAAAATGTGAAATCTTCAAATATCTTTAAGTTAGATAAGATTTATTTATTAAATATTTGGTCATCTTGGTGTGTACCATGTCGACAGGAACATCCTTTTTTAATGAATTTAAATTTAGATAATAAAGTAAATATTATTGGTTTAAATTATAAAGATAATTTTAAAAATGCAAAAAACTTTTTGAAGGAACTGGGAAACCCATACAAAGAAATCTTTATTGATTTAGATGGCACGATTGCAATAGAGTGGGGAGCTTATGGGGTTCCTGAATCATTTTTAGTTTATAATAATGAAATTATTAAAAAATATATCGGACCTCTTAACCAAGAATTAGTTGACGAAATTAAATTGTTGATAAAATGAAATTTATTAAATTTATTTTATTTTTTATAATATTATTTCCTCTAAGCAGTGTTTATGCTGAGGATAACGACAAAAGAAATAAAATAACTAAAAATTTACGATGCCTCATATGTCAAGGTCAATCGGTTTACGATTCAGACTCTGAATTTGCAAACAGTTTAAAAATTTTAGTTGATAAAAAGCTTGAAGAAGGTCTTTCTGAAGATCAAATATATAAATATTTTAAAACTAAATATGGAGAATGGATACTTTACGATCCTGGTTTAAACAAAAACACATATATTCTTTGGTTATTGCCGATATTGATATTTTTAATTGGAGGTGCAATAATCTATAAAAACTTTATAGTTAAAAAGTAAACTAATTTGTGATGAACTTAAAAAAATTTATAATAAATCTAATAATGATGACATTTGCTTTTTCCTCGATTGCTGAGGAAAAAGTGTTGAAAGACTTAAATACAGAGTTGAGTGTTTTTACTGGGATGTTTGATTTTAGCGACGATGGAAAAAGATCAACCTTAATTGGTTTTCAACATCAGAATGAAAACTTAAATAGAGATACTCTTTTTGGAAATCTTTCTCCTATAACTGGATTTTTAATTACAACTGATAATGCAGGATATATTTATACAGGTGTTCAAGCAAAATATAAATTAGGAGCCTTAAATTTAACTCCCAGCTTTACACCAGGAATATACCACGAGGGAGATGGTAAAGATTTAGGTCATTTAATTGAATTCAAAAGTGAATTACAAATTTCACTCGATTTATCAAAAACAAGTGAATTAGGTTTTTCCTACAATCATATATCTAATGCTAGTTTAGGAGATAAAAATCCTGGGGCAAATAGTTATATGTTTAATTTTTTCAAAAACTTTTAAAAAGAAATTATGAATTTAAAAGATTGTCATAATTTTAGTGATTTTAGAAAACTAGCCAAAAAAAAATTGCCATCACCAATATTTCATTACATTGACGGTGCTGCAGATGATGAAGTTACATATGCAAGAAATACAAGTGCATTTGACGATGTTGATTTAGTACCAAATGTTTTAAGAGGTGTTGAGAATGTTGATTTATCAACAACAATATTTGGAAAAAAACTAGATTTACCTTTTTATTTATCACCTACCGCTTTACAGAGATTATTTCATTATGATGGCGAAAGAGCTGTAGGTAAAGCAGCTAAGAAATACAATACTATGTTTGGAGTATCGGCACTAGCAACAGTAAGTGTAGAAGAAATTTCTTCACTTGTTGATACGCCAAAAATGTTTCAGTTTTATTTTCATAAAGATAGGGGACTTAATGATTCATGCTTAGAGAGAGCAAAAGCAGCTAAGTTTGATGTTATGGCTTTAACAGTCGATACGATTACAGGAGGAAATAGAGAAAGAGATTTGAGAACTGGATTTACCTCACCACCTAAACTAACACTATCAAGTTTATTTAGTTTTGCAACGAAGCCAATGTGGGGAATAAATTATTTAACAAAAGGTAAGTTTGAATTACCTCATCTTCAAGATTTTGTAAAAGAAGGTACGAGTACAAACTCCTCAATTGGAAATTATTTTTCTACAATGCTGGATCAGTCAATGAACTGGAAAGATGCTGAACAACTTTGCTCTAAATGGGGTGGTCATTTTGCTTTAAAAGGAGTTATGAGTGTTGAAGATGCTAAAAGAGCCGTAGATATTGGATGTACAGGAATAATGGTTTCTAACCATGGCGGAAGACAACTTGATGGATCAAGGTCACCTTTTGATCAACTTGCTGAAATCGTTGATGCTGTTGGTGACAAGATGGATGTAATCTGTGAGGGAGGAATTCATAGAGGAACTCATATGCTTAAAGCATTATCATTAGGTGCAAAAGCATGTTCTGGTGGAAGACTGTATTTATATGCTTTAGCAGCAGCAGGACAAGCAGGTGTTGAAAGAGCCTTAGAGAAATATAAATCTGAATTAGTAAGAGATATGAAGTTAATGGGTTGCACTAAAATTAGTGATTTAAATAGAAGTAATTTAAGATTTAGAAAATAGTAATCATGAACATAAATGATTGTTATAACTTTGAAGACTTTAGAAAATTAGCAAAAAAAAAATTACCAGCTCCTATCTTTCATTACATTGATGGTGGTGCAGATGATGAGGTTACACTGAATAGAAATACTGAGGCGTTTAATGATTGTGATTTAGTTCCAAGTATTCTTAACAGCGTTGGAGAACCAGATTTATCAACTACAGTGTTTGGAAGAAAAATAAGCATGCCATTATTTTTATCACCAACAGCAATGCAAAGTTTGTATGATCCAGAAGGTGATAAAGCATCTGCTAGGGCTGCGGAAAAGTTTGACACTATTTATAGCATGTCAACTATGGCATCATTTTCAATTGAGGAAGTAGCAAATATTTCAAGTGGTCCAAAACTTTTTCAGCTTTATATTCATAAAGATAAATCAATTACAGATGATTTAATTGAAAGATGTGATAGGGCGAATTTTGATGGCATGTGTATCACGGTCGATACACTTGTAGCAGGTAATAGAGAACGAGATCATAGAACTGGATTTACAACACCACCAAAATTTACTTTAGATAGTTTATTAAGTTTTGCTATGAGGCCAGGTTGGGTTTTTAAATATTTTACAAATAAAAAATTTGAGTTAGCGAATATAAAAAATAAAACTGATAAAGGTACAAATATTGCTAAATCAGTAATGGATTATATAAATGAGCAGTATGATCCTGCGATGAATTGGAAAGACGCTGAATATTGTATAAAAAAATGGAACAAACCAATGGCACTAAAAGGAGTTATGTCCGTAGAAGATGCCAAGAAAGCAATTGATATTGGTTGTACCGCAATAATGATTTCAAACCATGGAGGAAGACAGCTTGATGGATCTAGATCTCCTTTCGATCAAGTAAAAGCAATTTCAGATGCTGTAGGTGATAAGTTGGAAATAATATTAGATGGTGGAGTAAGAAGAGGAACACATGTATTAAAAGCATTAGCCGCAGGTGCAACAGCATGTAGTTTTGGAAAAGCGTTCCTTTTTAGTTTAGGTGCTGGTGGACAAAAAGGAGTTGAAAGGTTATTGGATAACATGCAAAAAGAAATTAGAAGGAATATGATTTTAATGGGATGCAAAAAAATTAAAGATTTAGATGCGTCAAAAATAATCTATCGTAATTAATCAATAAGTAATTGTAAGGATTATTGAACAAATCTAAAATAAGTTATTTAAAAATCTTAAATAGACATTAGTCTACTTTTCGTTTAATTTTCGATTTTAAAATTATGATACTTGCGAAAAATTTAGAAAATTTAGGAACTGAGTCAGCGTTTAGTGTCTTAGCGGAGGCTAAAGCATTAGAGGCAAAAGGACATCCTATGATTCATCTAGGACTAGGTCAACCAGACTTTAAAACACCTAAGCATGTAGTTGAAGCTGCGAAAAAAGCATTAGATGATGGACATCATGGATACGTAATGTCTAATGGAATACCAGAATGTAGAGAGGCTGTTACAAGATGGATCAAAAAACAATATAACACTAATATTGATCCTGAGAGAATTTTAATAATGCCTGGTGGAAAACCAACTATGAGTTATGCCATCCAATGTTTTGGTGAACCAGGAGCAGAAATAATTCATCCTACACCTGCATTTCCAATTTATGAGTCAATGATCAATTATACTGGTTCTACACCTGTTCCATATGACCTTACTGAAGATAAAGATCTTAAATTTGACCCCGATAAAATATTATCTTTAATTACTGATAAAACTAGATTGTTAATTTTAATTAACCCAAACAATCCAACAGGTAGTTTTGTTGAAAAACCTGTAATAGATTACTTTGCTAAAGAATTAGAAAAACACCCACATGTTACTATTTTAAGTGATGAAATTTATAGTAGGCAAATTTTTGATTACAAAGAAATGCCATCATTTTTTCATTATGAAGCTTTAAGGGAAAGGTTAATAGTTTTAGAGGGTTGGAGTAAAGCTTACTCAATGACTGGTTGGAGATTAGGATGGAGTTATTGGCCAAAAGAAATGATTCCACATGTAAATAAATTATTAATAAATAGTGTATCCTGCGTGAATGCAGCTGCTCAATTTGCGGGTATAGCAGCATTAGATGGTCCAGATGATTCAATTAAAGACATGTTGGATAAATTTACTTTGAGAAGAAATTTAATACATAAAGGGTTAAATGATTTACCTGGAATAGAGTGTAGTTTACCTGGTGGAGCATTTTATGCATTTCCAAAAGTAATAGGAACAGGCATGAATGGTTCTGAATTTTGTAAAAAAGCTATGCATGAAGCTGGAGTTGCTATTGTCCCAGGTACAGCATTTGGTAAAACTTGTCAGGATTACGTAAGATTTAGCTTTGCTGCATCTAGAGATAATATACAGCAAGCATTAGAAAATATAGGTAAGATGCTTTCTAAATAAGCTGTATTTTTTTATTTTTTTTAATAATATTAAGACTTATGAACCAACAAGTTGAAACAGAATTAAAAAGTCTATTAAACAGTAGATATTCAACTTCAGAGTCCGCTCGTGGTAATTACGCGAGAGGCGAGGATACTTACGATCCAATTTTATCAAAAGCGGTAGTTTTTCCAGAAACTAATGAAGAGGTTTCAAAAATACTAAAACTTTGTAACGAGCATAAAGTTCCAGTCGTTCCATATGGAACAGGTACATCTTTAGAGGGCAACGTTGTAGGAAATGAAAATGGTATAACTATTTGTCTTGAAAAAATGAATAAAATTTTAAGTGTAAATGCTGAAGATTTTGACTGTAGAGTACAGGCATGCGTGACAAGAGAACAATTGAATGAATATTTAAGAGAGGATGGAGTTTTTTTCCCTATAGATCCAGGAGCAAACGCTGCTTTAGGTGGTATGGCATCAACCTCCGCTTCAGGTACAATGGCTGTTAAATATGGTACAATGAAAACAGTTATTTCAGGTTTAACTGTAGTTTTACCTAATGGTGATATTATTAATACAGGTGGAAGAACTAAAAAAACTTCAGCAGGATATAATTTAACAAATCTATTTATCGGATCAGAAGGAACTCTAGGTATTATTACTGAAGTTCACTTAAGATTATCACCTATACCAGAAAGTATAATGAGTGCGGTATGTCATTTCCCTTCTTTAGAAGATGCAGTAATGACTGCTCAACAGGTTATTCAATATGGTGTTCCAATTGCTAGAATTGAAATGCTTAATGCAGATCAGATGGGAATCTCTATTAACTACTCTAAATTAAAAGATATTGAGGCGGTACCAACTTTATTTTTTGAATTTCATGGATCTGTGTCTTCAAACAAAGAAAATATTAAAATCGTTGAAGAACTATCAAAAGATAATAATGGTAGTTCATTTAAATGGGCTAAAGACCTAGAAGACAGAAATAAACTTTGGCAAGCAAGATGGGATGTATATTATTCTGTTAAAGCTCTAAACAATAATGGAAGAGTTTATTCAACAGATGTATGTGTTCCAATTTCAAAGATTACTGAATGTGTAAAATTTGCAGAGGAAAAAGCAAAAGAACTTGGAGTTAGAGCTCCAATGGTAGGTCATATGGGAGATGGAAATTTCCATGTAGTATTACCTTACGATCCTGCAAAAAAAGAAATGTACAAACAATTAAGAGCATTTAACGGAACTCTAATTAGAAAAGCTTTAGAACTTGAAGGTACTATCACCGGTGAACACGGAGTTGGGCTTCACAAAAAAGAATATTTACTAGAACAACATCCTGATAGTATTCCAGTAATGAAATCAATCAAAAAAACATTGGATCCAAATAACATAATGAATCCTGGAAAAATTTTTGATTTAAACTAATCTTCAACATGAAAAAAATTTTGATAACTAGAAGATTACTTAGATCTTGTGAAGAAAAAGCATCAAAAATTTTTAAAGCAAATTTTAATGACAATGATGAGCTGTATTCTCAAAACAAGGTAGTTGAAATGAGTCAAGGATGTGATGGAATTTTAACCTCCTTAACAGATAAAATGGACGCTGAAACAATTAATAAATTACCTGAAAGTGTAAAAATAATTTCAAATTTTGCAGTTGGATTCGGAAATATAGATTTAGAAGCAGCAAAAAAAAGAAAAATAGCTGTTACAAATACACCTGATGTTTTAACAGATGCGACAGCAGAAATTGGAATTCTACTAATACTTGGAGCTTGTAGAAGAGCCTCTGAAGGAATTGAAAGCGCAAGACAGGGAGGATGGAAGTGGTCAGCTGATTACCTTATTGGTAAACAATTGACTGGCTCAAGGTTAGGTATTTTAGGAATGGGAAGAATTGGTCAAAAAATTGCTAAAGTTGCAAAGTCTTTAGGAATGATTATTCATTATCACAATCGATCAAAATTAAACGAAGATAAAGAACAAGGTGCAACGTATCATGATACTTTAAAAGGCTTATTGGAAGTTTCAGATGTTTTGTCGATTTGTTGTCCAGCTTCTAAAGAAACGATTGATATGATTAATAAAGAGACAATAGAATTTTTACCTAAAGGTGCGATTGTTACAAACGTTGCTAGGGGGGATATTGTTGATGACGAAGCTATGATAGATGCATTAGAAAGAAGAAAAGTTTATGCAGTAGGATTAGATGTATATAAAAATGAACCTAATTTAAATCCAGGTTATTTAAATCACAAAAGTGCATTTATACTTCCACACCTAGGTAGCGCAACTAAAGATACTCGTACTGCTATGGCAAATTTAGCAATAGATAATCTTGATGAGTTCTTCAAAACTGGAAATTGTAAAAATAAAGTAAATTAAATGTCTAAATCGATAGCGTTTATTGGCGTTGGCAACATGGGTTGCCCAATGGCTGAAAATTTAACGAAGTCAGGTAAATCTGTAAAAGTTTTTGATGTTTCAAAAAAGATGCTGGAAATTGCAAGAGATAAAAATCTTGAAACAATCGAAAATATAGATGATTTAATTACAGATGATATTGAAACAGTTGTAACTATGCTTCCAGAAGGTAAACATTCTAGGGAAGTTTACTTAGGAGAAAAAGGAATAATAAATAAAGTTTCAAAAGATTGTCTTTTAATAGATTGTTCAACAATTGATATACAAACTTCTATTGAGATTGGAAAAAAGGCTTCAGAATTAGGAATTAAAATGATTGATGCTCCAGTTAGTGGTGGAGTAATGGGAGCTCAAAAAGCAACTTTAAATATAATGGTTGGTGGATCAAAAGAAGCATTTGAAAAAGCACTTCCATTGTTAAAAATCATGGGGAAAAATATATTTCATGCAGGTGATTTAGGTAGTGGGAATGGTGCCAAAATTTGTAACAATATGGCTCTAGGTATTGCAATGATTGCTGCTTCAGAGTCGTTAATGTTGGCAAAAAGGTTAAATATTGATATTAAAAAAGTTCATGAAATCATGAAAAATGCATCAGGTAACAGTTGGCCAATTTCTGTTTATCCACCTTTACCTGGTTTAATTGACGGTACACCCTCAAATAATAATTATCGACCAGGTTTTTCTGCAGGTATGATGAATAAAGATCTTAAACTTGCAAATGATTGTGCTCAAAGCGTAAATGCCGAAACACCATTAGGAAAAATGGCTTTAGAAATTTATGATCAATTTTGTAAAGAAGGAAACGAAACTAAAGATTTTTCAGCTATTTCTAAAGTTATAGGTGGAAATGCTTGGGATTATCCAATTGATTAATTAAATTTATTGGAGGTCATTCCTCTTAAAAGATACACAGATGTTGAAGAAATTGCGCCAGCAGTATTGTTTCTAGCACCTCAATAATATAGTTTTAAAATGGATCTCTTCTACTTTGAGTTGAATTTATTAAATATTTGAAAGTTTAAAAGTGGCATTGACTCCTGATCCGATTAATTTTTTAATGATGTTTTAAATTTAATGAGAGAGTAAACTATGAAAGCACAGGTTTTACATAAGTATGACCCAGAGATGAAAGAAAAAGTTTGGGTCACAGGTGAAGAGTTACCAAATCCAAAAATAGAGAAAGCTAGCGATGTGATTGTTAAAATTGGAGCTGCAGGTGTTTGTAGAACTGATTTACATATTATAGAAGGTGTGTGGAAACATATTCAAGACCCGGATGGAAAATTACTCCCTTGCGTTATGGGTCATGAAAATGCAGGCTGGATAGAAGATGTCGGAAAAGATGTAACAGAATTTAAAAAAGGGGATCCAGTAATTTTGCACCCTTTAATTTCAGGAACTGATGGAACATGTTTAGATTGTAGAAGAGGTAATGATATGCATGCAGCAGCAGGTGCATTTCCTGGATTAAGTATCAAAGAAGGTGGATATTCAGAACTTTTAAAAACAAGTGTTAGAAACTTGATTAAATTGCCAAAAGTCTTAGCTCCAAAAGACGTGGCTCCTTTTTCTGATGCAGGTTTAACAGCTTATAGAGTTGTAAAAAAAGCGACAAGACACTTACTTCCCGGTCAAAGTTGTGTGGTGATAGGTGCTGGAGGTTTAGGTCATATCGCAATTCAATGTTTAAAAGCAATGTGTGCAGCAGATATTATTATCGTTGAAAAATCTGAAAAAGCATTAAAACATGCTATGGAACTCGGAGGAGATCATGGAGTAATTATTGATGGAAACGAGGTTGAAAAAGTTAAGGAAATAACAAAAGGTGTTGGCGCAGAAGCAGTTATAGATTTTGTAGGAGAAAAAGGTTCAACATCAATGGGTCTTAATATGACCGCTAATGGTGGTTTCTTTTACATAGTTGGATACGGTGAGGAAATAAAAATACTTGCTGTTGATGTAATTATATCTGAAAGAAACATAATTGGAAATTTAGTAGGAACGTGGTCTGAATTATATGAATTAATGGAGTTAGCTGACAGAGGAAAGGTTAAGTTGTCCATGCAAGAATATAAATTAGACGATGCTAACAAAGCGCTACATGATTTAAATGATGGAAAAGTCAAAGGTCGTGCAGTGTTAGTTCCATAAATAACAAAAGAGAGGAAAGGAAGATGAAGACAATAAAAACTTGCGTAACTGCTCTTATATCAGCTTTGTTGGTATTTAGTCCAGTCGCGTATGCAGATAAGTGGAGCGATCAGTTTCCACATATCAAGGCTACTGGAGATATTCCAGGTGAGTGTTCTTACGAGTCTATGTCTAAGAAAAATTACAAAGGTAAGACACTTAAAATAAATACACATGCTGTTCCAGTTATGGGAGAACCAACAGCTTTACATGCTGAGCAATTTGCTAAACTCACAGGAGCAAAAGTTGATGTAACACATACACCTGCTGGTGATTTGTATGCAAAAGCTATGGTTCCGTTTCAAGCAGGTCAAGCTCCATATGATATAGTTTTTGGATTTTCAAACTTTATTAATGATTGGAAAAGATACTTAGAACCAGTTCCAAAAAAATATGTTGAGATGAAACAAATGCAAGATGTTACTCCATCTCACATTGGTATAGCATCTTGGGATGGTGTTATGTATCAGTTTCCAGTTGATGGTGACAGACACTATTTAAAATACAGAAAAGACGTAATTGACAATCCTAAGTATCAAAAAAAATACAAAGCTGATACTGGTAAAGAGTTAAGAGTCCCGCAAACATGGAAAGAGTATGGAGAAATGGCTGCATACTTTAATGGTTGGGATTGGGACGGTGATGGCGAAAAAGAATATGGATCTGCAGAGGTTATGAAAAAAGATGACTTGATGTATGCAGCTTTTTATTCAAGATCTGCCGCTTATTCAAAAAATCCTAAAACTCCAGGTGGTTTTTTCTTTGATTTAAAAACTATGAAACCATTAATTAACAATCCAGGTTTTGTGGAAGCTTTAACTGACTGGGTTGCAGCTACTAAATATGTTCCTCCAGGAGGAATAAACTTTGGTCTAGGTGATGAAATTGGATCATTTGGTGGAGGACAAACTTTGTTTAGTTTTTCATGGGATGATGCATTTGTTGCTGCTATGCAACCTGATAGCCCAATTAACAATAAGGTTGGTGCCGCTCAATTACCAGGCGCAATGAAAGTTTGGAATAGAACAACTAACTCTTGGGATGAAGGATTTAACCAAGCTCCTTTCTTCGTGTGGGGATGGGCAGTTGGCGTTGCTAAGAAAAGTAAAGAAAAAGAAATGGCTTTTGATTACTTATGTTTCTTTGCAAACGAAGCAAATCACCAAGCCGACATAGGTATTGGTCGTTTCGGAGTTAACCCATTTAGAAATGATGACTTTAAAGCGGATGTTTGGACTCAAATTGGTTGGGATAAAGATATTGCTCAATCATATGTTGATACCTTAGCTCAAATGGAGGAAAGTAAAAATAGAGTTTTCCCTTTGAGAGTTCCGGGTACATTTGAGTTTAATGCTGCATTAGCTACAGCTGCAGCAAAAGCTTTAGCTGGACAGTTATCACCACAAGCCGCCTTAGACGAGGCTGCTAAGCAGTGGGAAGATATACTTAATAGAGTAGGAAAAGATAATGTAAGAGCAGCTTACTCTGTTGGTGTAGCAATGGAAGATAACAAGCTTTAAAAAATACTTTGTGGCCGTCATAACGACGGCCACAACTAACAAAATCCAAAAATTGCAATTATGAATTTTAAGCACAAGTATGTTTTTTTATTTCCTGGCTTATTTGTGCTTATAGGAATACTTATTTTTCCAATCATTTTTACTATCAGATTAAGTTTATCAGGCTGGAATAGTTATACACCTGAAATGAATTTTATAGGAATTACAAATTATATAAGACTTTTTACAGATGACCCAAGATTTTGGGAGTCTTTTTTCAGACTTAGTTTTTTATCAGTTACTACAGTTATTCTTCAATACATTATTGGTTTTGCATTAGCACTTATAGTGTGGAGAGAAATTAAATTTAAAAGATTCTTCAGAGTCATATTCTTGATTCCTATGATGACTACTCCTGTAATTATGACAGTAATTTGGAGAACTTTTTTTCATGAGTCTCTAGGTCCTGTAAATGATCTTTTGGGAAACTTAGGAGTAAAGCCTATTTTATGGCTCAGTGATCCAGTTATTGCTAAATTTACTGTAATTATTGTTGAAGTATGGCAGTGGACCCCATTTATGTTTTTATTGTTACTTGCAGGTTTATTGTCTCTGCCAAAAGAACCTTTTTTAGCCGCTGCAATAGATGGCGCAAGTCCTTTTAGAAAGTTTGTATATGTTACCTTTCCACTTATGGCACCAATATCAATAGGGGCAATTATTATTAGATTAATTGAAGCCTCAAAAATAATGGATACAGTTTTTGTATTAACTTCTGGAGGACCAGGTACAGCAACAGAAACTTCAAGTTTTTATATTTATATTAAAGGCTTAAGGGAGTTTCAAATGGGTTATGCTGCAACTCTTTCTTTTACGTATTTAGTTATAATGATCATAAGTTTAACGATCATTGCAAAGGTTTTAACAAAATTAATGATTAAAGAATAATGGAAAAACTATACAAATTTTTAAAATATACTTTTATTATTCTTTGGACAGTTTTTATTGTAGCTCCTTTTCTATGGGCTATCTCTACTTCTTTTAAAGATTTCCAGTCGGTAAATAGTAAGGTTACTTACATTCCCTGGTTAGATTTTGAACCAACACTTGAGGGATGGCGTGTATTAGTTAAATCACCTGCAAGAGGTGGGGTGGATATTGTTGAACCTTACTTTAATAGCCTTTTTGTAACCTGTACAGCAAGTTTAATAAGTATAGTTTTAGGAACTTTAGCAGCTTATGCTCTATCAAGATTTACTTTTAAAGCTGGTTTTGTCAGAAATAACGATATTACTTTCTTCTTTATATCACAAAGAATAATGCCGCCAATTGTTTTATCAATTCCCTTCTTTATATTTTTAAGCACAATTGGATTATTAGATAGTTTGATAGGACTAGTTGTAGTTTATATAGTTCTTTTAATGCCTATTGCAGTTTGGATCATGGTAGATTTTTTTAACCGAGTTCCAAAAGAGTTAGATGAAACTGCACTTATTGATGGATGTAATCCCTATCAAGCATTTTATAAAGTAGTATTGCCTAATTCTGTACCAGGATTAATAGTAGCTGGAATGTTTTGTATTATATTTGGATGGATAGATTTTTTCTTCGCATTTATTTTGACATTTACCGAAGTTCAATTATTACCAGTTAAAGTTGTAGCATTAAATTCATCTATTACTCCATGGTGGAGCTTATCTGCATCCGCCTTAATATCTGTGGCTCCACTTATAATAGTTGCTTTTGTGGTTGAAAGATATTTGTCTAAAGGAAATTTATCAGGAGCTTTAAAATAATGAATCTGGTTGCAAAACATTTAACTTACAAACCTGATGATCAGTATCATCTTAATGATGTTTCTTTTAATTTTGAAAAAGGGAAACTATATACTATTCTTGGACGTACATTATCTGGCAAAACAACACTATTAAAGGCAATAGCTGGTTTATTAAGTCCAGATAGTGGAAATATAAATTTTGAAGATAAAAATTTTAGCAAAGTCCCGGTATGGGAAAGAAATGTTGCTATGGTTTATCAGCAATTTATCAATTACCCTCATTTGAGTGTTTATGAAAATATTTCATTTCCTCTTAAACAGAGAAAATTAAATGAGGAAAATATAAAAAAGAACGTTGACGCTGCTTTAAAAACGGTTGGTTTATTAGGTTTTGAAAATAGAAAAATCCAAGAATTGTCTGGAGGACAGCAACAAAGGGTAGCATTAGCAAGATCACTTGCGAAAAAAGCAAAAATCTTATTATTAGATGAACCTCTTGTTAACCTTGATTATAAACTTCGTGAACAACTCAGAGAGGAATTTAAAACCATATTTAATGAGGGATTGGCTAATGAGACTATTTTAATTTACTCAACCACTGACCCACAAGAAGTTATGGAATTAAATGGAGAGGTAATTGTACTTGATGAGGGTAAAGTTTTACAAACAGGTCCAGCTAAAGATATTTTTGAAAATCCTATTAACCTCAAAGTTGCTGAAATTTCAAATGATCCTCCAATGAATATTATAAATGGCTTAAAAATTGATGGTAAAATTACATTCGAAAATATCAACATCAAACTACCAAAACATTTATCTCAATTAGAAAACAAAAATTATAATTTTGGAATTAGATCCTCAGAAATTAAGCTTAGTGATGGCGGTGAGGAATTTGAAATAGAGTTAGCAGAAATTAGTGGGTCAGAAACATTATTACATTTAAAAAGAGGAAGTACAAAAGTTATTGCATTGATTGAAGAAGTTATGAATTTTAAAATTCATGAAAAAGTAAAAGTTGAGTTCAATTCTGATAAATTTTATGTTTTTGCAGAAGATGGAAAATTAATCTCATCACCATTCAGGATTAAGAATGGCTAAAATAGATCTATCAAATATCTCACATACTTATAATCCAAAAGATTTAGAACCTACTTATGCTTTAAATCCATTTTCGATGACATGGGAAAATGGTAAACGTTACGCAATACTTGGACCATCTGGTTGTGGAAAAACAACTATGTTAAATATTGTATCAGGCTTAATAAAGCCTACTCAAGGCAGGATATTGTTTGATAATGAAGATGTAACTAGCCAAAAAACTGAAAATAGAAATATTTCGCAAGTATTTCAGTTTCCAGTAATTTACAACACAATGTCAGTATATGATAATTTAGCGTTCCCATTAAAATGTAGAGATTTTGAAAAGAATAAAATTGAAGAGAGAGTTCGATCTGTATCTGAAACATTAAATCTTTCTTCATTTCTCAACATGCCCGCAAGGAAACTCACAGCAGATCAAAAACAACTCATTTCCTTAGGAAGAGGATTAGTAAGGGAAGATGTAGCTGCTGTATTAATGGATGAACCATTAACAGTAATTGATCCAGACTTAAAATTTAGATTGAGAAGAAATTTAAAAGAAATTAATGAAGAATATAAAACAACATTGGTTTATGTTACTCATGATCAAAATGAGGCAATGACATTTGCTGATAACATTATTGTAATGGACCAAGGTGAAATAGTTCAGGTTGGGCTTCCCAAAGATTTATTTGAGAGACCTAAAACTACTTTTGTTGGCTATTTTATTGGTTCTCCTGCAATGAACTTATTTGAAAGCCAATTACACACAGAGAATAGTGTAAAAATTAATGACACGACAATAAAAACAAATACAAATTTATCAAAATTGAAAAATAACAATATAAAATTAGGTATTAGATCAGAATTTGTAAAAGTTGCAAAAGATGAAAGTGAGAATTTGGTGGAAGTTAATATTCAAAAAATAGAAGACTTTGGAAACTTCAAACTATTAACCACAAAAATGGGTCAACTAACAATAAAGTCAAAAATCAATAGAGAGATTGAAATTGCTAACGATAAGGTAAAATTACATTTTCCTCCCGAAAAATGTTGTGTATATCAAAATAATAAATTGATCTAAGTAAATTTCTACTCAGGATTGTAAAAAAATTTAATTAGCTTTAAATAGTGACAATCTGTGCCTCTTTTTAGAAAGACTCTAATATGAAACTATGTTTTACTTCGCGATAGTTAATTAACTAGAGGAGAAGAAATGATTAAAAATAAAAAATCATTGAAGGGTTCTAAAACTCCTTCAAGAAGAAAGTTCTTCAAAGCCGCAGCAGCAACTGGTGCAGCCGCAGCAACAGCTGTAGCAATGCCAAATGTTGCTTTTGGTGCTCCACAAACATTAAAGATGCAAGCAGCATGGCCATCAGGTGCTAACATCTTTTTTGAAATGGCCGGAGACTACGCCAAAATGGTTGGAGACATGTCAGGTGGAAGTTTAAAAATTGATCTTCAGCCTGTTGGAGCAGTTGTAAAAACTGGAGAAATTGGACAAGCTGTAAGTGATGGTGTCCTTGATATGGGACACTGGGTTACTGCTTATTGGTATGGAAAAAATCCTGCCGCGTCTCTTTTCGGAACTGGCCCATCTTACGGTCTATCATCTCAAGAAGTAATGGCTTGGATGGAAGAAGGTGGTGGAAGAGCATTGTATGAAGAAACATTAGCAAAAGTTGGATACGACTATGTTGGTGTTTTTGCGATGCCTATGCCAGCTCAACCATTTGGTTGGTTTAAAAAGAACGTAACTAAAGTAAGTGACGTTAAAGGTATGAAGTATAGAACAGTTGGTCTTGCAACTAACGTTCTTACTGCAATGGGTATGGTAGTTAGACAATTACCAGGTGGTGAAATTCAGCCAGCTATGAAAACTGGTTTGATTGAAGCTGCAGAGTTTAACAACCCTACTTCAGACTCTCAATTTGGAATGCAAGATGTTTCTAAGCATTATCACTTAGGATCTTTCCACCAATCACAAGAGATGTTTGAAATACCTATTAACAAAAAAACATTTAATAGCTTATCTCCTGCAAACCAAGCAATATTAAAAAATGCTTCGTATGCAGCAAATACCGCTAACTACTTTAAAGCTTTGGTAAGATACTCAGCTGATTTATCTAAATTGATGAATGAGCATAAAGTAAACGTTTACCAAACTTCAGATGCAATTTTAGCAGAGCAGTTAAAAGGTTGGGATAAAGTTGTAGGTGATTTCTCTTCTAAAGATCCATTCTTTAAGAAGATTGTTGATTCACAAAAAGCTTACGCGAAAAGAGTAATGAAATACTTACTAATGAATCAGCCTAACTACAGACTTGCTTATGAAAATGAGTTTGGTCCGTTAGCGAAAGTTAAAATCTAAGGTTCAAATATATAAAAAATTAAGGGGGCTTTTTAGCCCCCTTTTTTTTAATTGAATTAATTAAGAAAATTAAGATAAGTTAGTTAAATATGTACTCTTATATAAAATTTGCAGATACCCTTAGTACCTCAATGGGTAAAGCCTTCTCATGGTGCATAGTAATTTTGATGGGAGGAACATGTTATGAGGTTATCATGGCTTACGCATTTAATGCTCCTACTTTATGGAATTTTGATTTCAGTTTACAAATGTACGGAGCGATATTTATGATGGCTGGAGCTTACACTTTAGCAACAGAAGCTCACGTTAGAGGAGATGTTATTTACAGATTGTTCCCAACTAAAGTTCAAGGATGGATTGATTTAATATTATATTTCATCTTCTTTTTTCCAGGGGTGATTGCACTTGCATTTTATGGATATGAATATGCAGCTAAAGCATGGATGGTGAAAGAAACAAGTTGGAATAGTCCAGCACAAATTCAAATTTATATGGCAAAATCATTAATACCTTTATCAGGCATACTTCTTACACTCCAAGGAATTAGTGAAGTATTTAGAGCAATTATTTGTATTAGAACAGGACATTGGCCAGAGAGAGATGCTGGTGCTGAAGAAACTGAAAAAATTTTAATGAGAAAATCTAAAGAGGAAGAAAAAATAGATGTTGTTTAGTTTAACAAATCCAGAAATTGCTATTTTAATGATGGTGATATTTCTGTTTGCTGTATTACTCGGATTTCCTATTGCATTTACTTTAATGGCAATGGGTTTAGGATTTGGGTATTACGCATATTTTGATCCGTCAAGAATGGATCATCTATTAGACAATAGGATATTTAATTTATTTGTTTCAAATACCTACTCTGTGATGGATAATCATGTCCTCACCGCCGTACCTTTGTTTTTATTTATGGGATATTTAGTTGAAAGAGCAGGTATAGTTGCAAGATTATTTTATGCCATAAGACTTGCATCTCATTCTCTTCCAGCATCAATGGCAGTTGCTGCCCTAGTTACTTGCACTTTATTTTCTACAGCAACGGGTATAATTGGAGCAGTTGTGACTTTAATGGGTTTGCTTGCTTGGCCTGCAATGGTCAAAGCTGGTTATGATAAAAAATTTGCATCAGGAGTAATATGTGCTGGAGGATGTTTAGGAATTTTAATTCCTCCTAGCATTATGCTTATTGTTTATGCAGTAATAGCTCAGTTATCTCCATTAAGATTATTTGCAGCAGCAATATTTCCTGGTTTGATGTTAGCAGGTTTATATATTTTATATGCAATTATTTTGGCTTATTTTAATCCATCAGTTGCACCTAAGCCTCCTAAAGAAGAAATTCCACCAAGATCAGTAATTTTAAAAGAAGTTTTGGTTTCATTCTTACCATTATTTTCATTAATTATTTTGGTATTAGGAAGCATTCTTGCTGGCTTAGCTACCCCAGCAGAAGCTGCAGGTGTTGGAGCTTTTGGAGCGTTAGTTTTATCTTTCTTTTATAAATCTCTAAAATGGAAAAATTTTAAAGAGTCAGTATTTCTTACTGCAAAAACTACCGCAATGATTATGTGGTTGTTTATTGGATCTTGGACGTTTGCGTCAGTATTTTCATATTTAGGAGGACATGAAGTATTTGAGCATTTTTTTAAATCAATGAATATACAACCTTGGCAATTTTTAGTCATTACACAAATTATAATTTTCTTATTAGGCTGGCCATTAGAGTGGACAGAAATATTAATTATATTTGTTCCAATATTTTTACCTTTAGTAGAATTTTTTGGAGTTAACCCTTATTTTTTTGCAATGCTAATTGCTTTAAATTTACAAACATCATTTTTAACTCCCCCCATGGCCATGTCGGCTTATTACTTAAAAGGTGTACAATCTAAAAATGTTGAATTAATTGAGGTATTTAAAGGCATCATGCCATTCTTAGCGATTGTTATTTTTGGAATGGTTTTAATGTATTTATTTCCAGGTATAGCTTTGTGGTTACCTGATCAATTATTTGCTAACTAACTTGATGAATGAAATTGTAAATTTTTCTGTTCAAGAATTAATAAATAAAATTTCAAATTCTCAAATTACTTCTGTCGAAATATGTGAAGCATATATTGAGAGAATTAATAAGTTTGAAAAAGATGTAAATGCTTGGGCTTTTTTTGACAAAGAATTGCTATTGGAAAAAGCCAAAGAGTCAGATGCTTACAAAAAATCTGGAAAACCCATTGGTCCACTACATGGTATTCCTGTAGCTGTTAAAGATATTGTTGGTACTTTAGATATGCCAACTGAATGTGGTACACCGATAAGAAAAGGCAAATCTTATTCACAGAATGCAGAAATAGTTGATTTATTAACTTCTTCAGGAGCTATTGTGATGGGTAAAACTGTTACTACTGAATTAGCATATTTAAATCCCTCCAAAACAAAAAATCCACACGATTATTCACGAACACCAGGAGGATCATCAAGTGGTTCTGCTGCAGTTATCGCATCTTATATGGCTCCACTTTCAATAGGATCACAAACTGGTGGCTCAATAATTAGACCAGCATCTTATTGCGGTGTTGTTGGATACAAACCTTCATTTGGTTTGATTTCTAGAAATGGAGTATTAAAGACTTCCGAAAAACTTGACCATTTAGGAGTTTTTGGAAAAACAGTTGAGGACATAGCTTATTTAGTTAAAGAGTTAATTAAAAAAGACTCCCATGACCCTGCCACTGTTTATTATTCTTCAAATAATATGGTCGACGCTGTAAAAAAAGGTCCTTTATATGAACCCAAGTTCATATTTTATAAAACCGAATTTTGGAAAGCAATTGACAAAAAATCTAAGGAAGCTTTTGAATATTTTATAAAGTCATTTAAAAAAAATATTGAAGTTCATGATACTCCGTCTTATTTTAAAGATATCCACAAATATCATCAAATAATTTATGAAACTGATCTAGCTAATAATTTTAGTGATTATTACAAAAATTATAAATCAAAACTTTCAAAAATTATGCAAACTGCAATTTCAAATGGAAGAAAACATTCTGCAAGAGAATATGCTGAAGCAATTGATTTTATGAAAAGAAGCTATGATTCTTATAAAGAAGTATTTGAGGACTATCACGGGGTTTTATCGCCATCCAGCCCAGGTGTTGCTCTTAAGGGTCTTAAAAGCACTGGATCAGCTGATTTCAATAAAGTTTGGTCTTACCTAGGAACGCCTTGTATTTCACTTCCTTTACTTCAAGGCGAAAATAATTTACCATTAGGCATTCAAGTTATTGGAGAGAAATATGACGATAATCGTTTCTTAGGAGTTTCCAGTTGGCTTGAAAAGGAAAGTGAGAAATTTAATGAATAAACTTGTAACACTAATAGGACTTTCTTTTGCAATCTTTTTTCTTATAGGTTTAGCAACAACGCTTACTAGATCTATGATGATAGGTTTCTTTGATGTGTTACCAGTTTATATATTGATGATACTTGCGATATCGATGATGTTATACGAAGCCTTTTTTGACAAAAAATAAATTTTAATAATTTCTTAATTTACTACCTCTGATTGTATTATATTCTTTAATAGGAATTTTAGTCTAGACTTAAACGTCCAATTGTAATTTAATCTATAAAGTTAATTAACAAAGAAGAGGAGATACTAATGATTAAAGAAAAAAAATCATTGAAGGTTTCTAGATCACCTTCAAGAAGAAAGTTCTTTAAAACTGCAGCTGCGACTGGTGTTGCTGCTGTTGCAGCATCATCTTTATCTGCTCCAGCTGTTGCCAAAGAGAGAATAGAAGCTTCTATGGTAGCAACTTGGCCAAGAGATTTTCCAGGCCTTGGAACTGGTGCACAAAGACTTGCTCAAAGATTGAGTGATATGAGTGACGGTAGAATTCAAGTTACTTATTATGCTGCTAATGAAAGGGTAAAAGCATTTGACTCGTTTGATGAAGTTGCTTCAGGAAATTCTCAAATGTATCACGGTGCTGATTACTACTGGGTTAAAAAACACCCTGCATTTGGATATTTTACTGCCGTTCCATTTGGTTTCACATATGCTGAAATGAATGCGTGGTTAAAATTTGCTGGTGGACAAGAGCTGTGGGATGAATTGACAGATGATTTCGGAACACAAAGTTTTGCTGCTGGTAACACCGGAGTGCAAATGGGTGGTTGGTTTAACAAAAAAATTAGATCAGCTAATGATATTAAGGGTTTAAAAATGCGTATGCCTGGTTTAGGTGGACAAGTACTTGGAAAACTTGGTGGTTCTCCAATTTCACTTCCAGGTGGACAAATTTATGAAAACCTTGTGTCTGGTGCAATTGATGCAACGGAATGGGTAGGACCTTGGAATGATGAGGCTTTCAAGTTTTATGAAGCAGCCAAGTATTATTATTATCCAGGAATGCACGAGCCAGGATCTACATTAGCTTGTGGAGTTAACAAGTCATGGTTTACAAGTCTAACTAAGTCAGACCAGTTAACTATTAAAACTGCGTGTGATTGGGCTGATACAACTACAATGGCTGAGTATAATGCTAAAAATGGAGCTGCACTTGCTCGTTTAGTAAATGAGAATGGTGTCAAACTTGAGAAGTTTAATGATAAAGTTTATGACGCTTTTGCAAAAGGTGCTGCGGAAGTTTTTGATGAAGTTCAGCAACATAGTGCTCTTGCTAAGAAAGTACATGATGCCTTTATTAAAGGACGAAAAGAAATAGGTGCTTGGACAAACTTGTCTGATTCCCCTTACATTTCTCAAAGAAATAGAGCATTAGGAGTATAATTTAATTCTAATTAATACTAGAGGGCCCTTTAATGGGCCCTCTTTTTATATATCATTAAAAGTTTTGTAATATGATTGAGAAAAAAAACTTATCTATTTTAATAAGAATATTTAGTTATTCTATCTTGGCATTAACATTTATTTTTTTAATAAATAATGTTTTAACAGTTTGGTTTGATTGGCCAGGAGTTAAAAAACTTTTTTCTCACTATGAATTATTTGGATTTAAAAAATTAAATAAGCCTCTTGAGGGACTTGCGATAAATTTATCGTATATTCAATTCTTGTTTTATTTTTTATCTTTTGTAGCAGTTATAATATTTGTTCTTAAATCTTTAAATCAAACATTACAAACAGACTCAGAGATACTAAAAAAAATAACAGCATATATTATAAGATCTTCATTCTGGGCCGTATTAATTGTTGGGCTTGTAGATTTTTTAATCTCATTTATGGTTGTAGAAAAATTGGTTGAACCAATTTTTGGGGAACAAGTTAAAATTAATTTAGTAAAACCTGCTTTCAGAATTACATATATTCACTTTCCTTTAATATTAGCCTCTTTTATGATTGGTTATTTTAATAAATCTGTAGGGTTTATTTGGTTAGCAGTTTTAGTAGTCGGAAGCGAATTCTTGATAGTTATATCAAGATTTATTTTTCAATATGAGCAAGCATTTCAAGGAGATCTTGTTCGTTTCTGGTATGCTGCTCTTTATCTTTTTGCAAGTGCATATGCACTAATTCATGAAGGTCATGTAAGAGTCGATGTTTTGTATGCTAATTTTAGTGAGAGAAAGAAGGCCTGGACGAATGCAATTGGATCTCTCGTTTTAGGTATTCCTTTATGCTTGATAGTAATATTCTTAGGTATGGGAGGTAAAGCTAGTATCATTAATGGTCCAGTAATTTCATTTGAGATTACTCAGCAAGGTTCAAACGGATTATATCTACTTTATTTAATGGCAGTTTACTTAGCAGTATTTGCAGTAAGTATGTTAACTCAATTCACAAGCTACTTTATGAGTAGTAGTCACAAACTTTTAAAGAATTAAATAATGGAACATTTATTTTTAGCTTTACTAGTAATTATAATGATTGGAGCTTTAGCATCTGGTTTTCCAGTAGCTTTTGCATTACCTGGATCAGCAATAATTTCAATAGGACTGGCTGCTTTTTTTGGTTATTTATTTGCAGGAGACCCTAGTGCTTATTTTGCTGTTGATGGGCCTAAAGAATGGTTAACCGCTGGTATTACCAATTTTAGGAGTAATTATTGGGATGTAGAAACTGATACCTTAATTGCGATCCCATTGTTCATTTTTATGGGAATAATGTTGCAAAAATCAAAAATTGCAGAAGACCTTTTAGTTACTATGGGACAACTATTTGGACCAATTCCTGGAGGGCTTGGTATTTCTGTTATCTTTGTTGGTGCATTACTTGCAGCTACAACTGGTATTGTTGGAGCAACAGTAATAGCAATGGGACTAATTTCTTTGCCCACAATGCTAAATAATAAATATGATAAAAGACTAGCAAGTGGAATTGTTTGTTCCTCTGGAACACTTGGTCAAATTATACCTCCTTCAATTGTCTTAATTATTATTGCTGATCAATTGGCAAGTGCCGCTGATGTTGCAAATACTATACGTCAGACTGATTATAAAATTTTAACTGGTGAATTTAATATGCCTGGAGAATTTAGAGTAGGGTCTACTTCAGCTGGAGATATGTTTTTAGGTGCATTATTACCTGGATTAGTTTTGGTTGGTTTGTATATGCTTTATATATTTGTGTATGCAAGAATAAATCCAAAAGCAGCTCCTCCTGTTCCATTTAAAGGAAATTTTGATTTTAAATTTTGGATCAAAGTTATATTAGTTATTATTCCACCGCTTGCCCTAATCTTTGCAGTTTTGGGCTCTATACTTATGGGTATAGCGACAGTAAATCAGGCTGGATCAATAGGTGCTATTGGTGCAACAATGATGGCGGGATATCGATTACACCAAGGTAAAAAGAACGCTTACTATCCAATAATAATTGCGATCGTATCCATAATTCCAATTTATTTTTTATCAAAAAATTATAATTTAAATGTTAAAGCTGTTGACACTAGAGATCTAGGAGCAATATTAATTGCTTTATTTTTTACATTTACATTTTTAGCCAGTGTTACTTGGAGCTTCTGGAGAGCATTCAAAATAGATGACGTTTTAAAAGAAGTTGTTGTAGAAACTTGTGTAACTACCTCAATGGTATTTATAATTCTATTAGGAGCAGCAATGCTAACCTCTGGATTTCGAGCATTTGGAGGTGAAGAGTTAGTAAGAGACTTTCTTCAAGATTTACCAGGTGGGTTTTGGACTCAGTTCATTGTTGTAATGATAGTTATCTTTTTATTAGGATTCTTTCTTGATTTTATTGAAATAGCTGTCGTTGTTGTTCCTATCATTGCTCCTATATTATTAGCTGAACCAGGTGCGAATGTAAGTGCAATTTGGCTTGGTGTTATGATTGGGGTAAATTTGCAAACTTCATTTTTAACCCCACCATTTGGATTTGCTTTATTTTATTTGAAAGGAGTAGCATCAAAACTTGTTACTACTTTAAATATTTGGAAAGGAGTTGTTCCGTTTATAATTCTACAATTGATAGGTCTTGGAATTGTTGGCTTCTATCCTTCATTGGTAAATTATTTACCAGCAAGAACATATCTAACATCTAATGTAGCTCCACCGCCAATGAATCCGAAACTTCAATATTGCTTACAGGAGTATAAATTTGCAATTTATAATAATGAAGAACAAACAATTACAAATTCCATTAAGAATATGCAGAAGTTAACTCCAGCAAATCTTCCAGTAGATAAATTAGATATCTTTGAAGAGCATTTTGATAATGCTCTAAGAACCTTCGCTATAGTCAAAAAATTGCAAAAAACTGAGCAAGAATATGAATTATTTGCAAAAGATTATAAAGATCTTCATTTCGATGTAAGAAAAATTCAGAAAAAAGTAAGAAAAATTGACCAAAAAATAAAAAAATTAAAATCTGAAATTAGAAATTTAGACGAAGATAATTTATCAGCTAAAAATAAATTAGAATTAAAAATTGAGAATTACGAGCTAGAAATTAAAGAACTTCAAAATAAAATTCCTGAAAGCTGGAAAACCAAAAATGGAGAGTTTGAAATATTACATAAAGCAAAAAACACAAGAACCAAGAGATATAGAAAAAATGTAGATGAAGCTTATGAAACTTTAGATCAAATTGTATTGTTTATAAATGATTATGAAAAATTAAAAGAACTTTCACCAGAAATAAAAGAATTAAAATATAGCGTTGATAATAAAAATTTTGAAAAATCTATTTCAATAATTGATAACCTTTTTGAAAAATTAGGAGAAATTTCTGGAACTGAAGAATTTGCAAATAAACTAGATGACTTAATTTCTGTCATAGATAACGATGAGATTGATGAACAAAAATTAATTGAAGTAAGTTCAGAAACTTTCAATCTTTTCAATTTAGAAGTTTCATGGAGAGACGATGCTAACAAAAATTTATTACCTGAATTAATTAAATATAATGATGTAATTAAACACAATATTGGACTAAGACTTCAAAGTAGATTAACTAAAGAACAAGCTAAATTTGTTGCAAGATGTAACTCAGTTCACCGAGATATATCTTTAAACTTTTAATTCTTTCGAATTTGTTTTTCAATCATTCTTCAATGAGAATTAATATCCTTTTGCATATCCATCTTTTCTAGGATCTGATCCACCTAAGAGATCACCTTCACTTCTATTTATTTTTATTGCTTGGCCCCCACCATGTGTACCATCAAAATATTCTACATTATGACCTATTTCTTTGAGTCCATGGAAAATTTCTTTATCAACAGTTTTTTCTAGTTTGTAAATATTATTAAAATGAAAAGCTCTTGGAAAATTCAAAGCTTCCTGTGGTCCCATTCCAAAATCAATCATATTATTTAAAACATGAACTTGTCCCACTGGTTGATATTGGCCTCCCATAACGCCATAACTTAAAGTTGCTTTGTTGTTTTTATCAATAAGCATACCAGGAATAATAGTATGTAAAGGTCTTTTTAAGCCTGCTATACAGTTTGGATGCCCATTTTCTACTCTAAAATTTGTACCCCTATTATGTAAAAGTATTCCACTTTTATTTGTTGTAATACCTGATCCGAATACATAACAAACAGAATTGATTATTGATACACTATTTAAATCCTTATCTACTACTGTTAAATATATTGTTTCTGGATGAGCTGGAATATTTAAGTCACCAACATCACTGCACGAATTTAAGTTAATTTTATTAAAAATTTCCTTAATATTTTTATCACTTAAAATTTCTTCTAAATTAAGGTTAACAAAATTTGGATCGCCTAAAATAGTTTCTTTAACTTTATAAGCTTGCTTTGTAACTTCTGCTTCAAGATGGAATCTTTCTGTACTATTTAATTTATAATTTTGAATATTTAGTTTTTCTAATAACTTCATCATAATCAATACTGTAACACCAGGACCATTGGGAGGGCATTGATGAATAAAATCACCCTTATAATTAGATTTGATTGTATCTGATCTTATTGTACTCTGTTTTGAAAAATCCTCAAAAGTATGTACACCACCTAACTCATTTAAAGTTTCAATTATATCTTTTGCGATTTCTCCTTCATAAAATTCTTTACTTCCTTTTTTGCTAATTGCTTCAAGTGTTTCTCCTAAAGCAATATTTTTCATTAATTCATTTTCTTGATAAGTACGACCATCTTTCAAAAAAATTTTTTTTGAATTTTCATTACCATTAATTTTATTCAAACTATTTTTCCAAGCATTTGATACGACTTTTGTAACTCTATGGCCATTCTTTGCTATATCAATTGCACCTAAAAATAATTGTTCGAAATCTAGCTTACCAAATTCCTTATGAATTTTTTCCCAAGCATTAAGTGCACCAGGAATTGTGACTGAATGTGGACTAGTTAATCCAATTTTATCAATATTCTTATCATTAAAAAAATTGTAATTTAATTTTTCAGGCGCTAAACCTGATCCATTAAAAGACACAGCATCCTTGTTATCCATCTTAACTATTGCAAAACAGTCGCCACCAATACTCGTTGCATTAGGCTCTACTACAGATAAAACAATCGAAGCAGCAATTGAAGCATCCACAGCATTTCCACCCATTTTGAGTATTTTTAATGCTTCTTCTGTAGCTAAAGGATGTGAAGTTGCAGCCATTGCATTTGAAGAGCGTGCATCTTTATCTTTTGTTGACTGATTATTCATAGTACAGATTAATTCTCAAAAATTTATAAATGATTACTAAAGTAAATAAAAGCATTATCATATTCTGTATTTTTGCCTTTGGTTTTTTATTATCTAATCTAGTAAGATCCATCACAGCAACATTAACACCTGTCCTCACATATGAATTCGACTTAACAGCTGGAAATTTAGGGTTATTAGCTGGAGGTTATTTTATAGGTTTTTCAATAATGCAAGTTCCAATAGGACTACTCTTGGATAAATTTGGTCCAAAAAAAGTAGTTGGATATTTTTTAATTATAGCATTAGTAGGAACGATTTCGTTTGCATTAGCAAAAAGCTTCTCTGGATTACTTGTTTCTAGAATATTTATCGGTATTGGCGTGAGCGCTTGTATGATGGGACCACTGACAGGATACAGAGTTTGGTTTGCTGAAAAGTATCAACAGAGAGCAAATTCTTGGATGTTAATGGTAGCAAATATAGGGTTTGTCTCTTCGACTTTACCTGTTCAAATTTTATTACCTTACATGGGCTGGAGATGGATTTTTATATTAATAGCTATACTCATCCTAATAAGTATTATTCTAATATTCTTATTTACACCTAATTGGGAGCAGACAGAAAATTCTACAATTGATGCAGAAAAAAAAGGCCTAGCTGAAATCTGGAAGAATAAGTTTTTTATAAGTATGGTCCCATTAGCATTTATTAATTATGGCGGTATCCAAGCAATTCAAACGCTTTGGGCTGGACCTTGGATGTTAAATATAACTGGATATTCACCATTTCAAAGTGCTACAGGGTTATTTTGGATCAATGTAACCATGTTGGCATCATACTTTTTATGGGGCTATATTTTGCCTAAACTTTCTGATTACGGCATAAGCAGTATCAAATTAATTAAATTTGGACTGCCCATAAGCTACTTTGTTTTTTTTCTGATAATATTCCTTGGGACTAAAGCTGGAGCATTATTATTTGCAATATATATTATGACTTCAATAGTGATTTCTCTTACACAACCAGCAATAGCTTTAAATTTTTCACAAAGTCTTGCAGGTAAATCACTCACCTCCTACAATGTATTTATTCATTCAGGAACATTTTTTATGCAATGGGGAATTGGATTATTTATAGACTTATTTAATTCAAAAGGATTTGATATGTTAAGTAGTTATAGAATTTCTTTTTCGATTTTTTTAATTCTTTGTATATTAAGTTATATTTTTTTCATTTATCTAAATAAAAATAATGATTAATAAAAAAATGACATTAATAAATATATTTTTTTTTATATTTACAATTTATACTTTGATTTGTATTTTTCTTTTTTTTTATCAAAGAAATTTGATGTACCATCCAAATGAGAATAATTATTCTGGAGACAATTTAGAGGTTAAAATTGAAAAAGTAAGTATCCAAACATCAGATAATATTAATCTTTTAGGCTGGTTTCATAATAAAAATTTAAAAAGTTATAAAACAATAGTTTTTTTTCATGGAAATGCTGGGACACTTGAAAACAGAGTCCATAAATTAAATCATTTTAAAGACATGGATGTTAATTTTTTAATTATTGCATGGAGAGGGTTTAGTGGAAATAAAGGCAAACCTAGTGAGGAGGGTCTTTATATAGATGGTACTAGCGCAATAAACTGGCTAAAAGAAAAAGGTCTGAAAGAAGAAGATATAATTATTTATGGAGAGTCATTAGGAACTGGAATTGCTACAGAAATTACTCAGAATAAAAATTTTGCAGGATTAATTTTAGAAACACCTTTTACATCAATGATAGAAGCTGCGAAAAATTTTTATCCATATATCCCAGTAGGTTTAATCTTAAAAGATAAGTATGAAAATAATGAAAAAATTAAAAATATTAATATCCCAGTATTAGTAATGCATGGTGAGGCTGATCAAATAGTTCCATTTTGGATGGGTAAAAAAATTTTTAATTTAGCAAGTGAACCCAAATATTCATATTTTACAAAATATGATGATCATATGATGGAATATGATGATAAACTTGTATTAGCCCTAAAATCATTTGTTGATAGTTTAAATTAAGCCATAATCTAAACAAAGATAATCCAAATTTTTTTTTTAAGTTAATCTATGAAAAATTTTTTCTTATTTTTTATTGTTCTTTTTTCTTTAAATAATTTATCAAATGCCAAAGAAAATTTAGCATCTTTAGACAGCCTTTTTCATATTGATCAAATGAATTCACACGACGAAAAATTCGCATTATATTTCAAAACCCGTGAAAAAGCTGTCTTAGCTCGAGGAGAAAATTCAAACTATATAAATGATTTTCCAAAGGATCTTTATATTTACAATTACAAAACAAAAGAATCTTTGCCATTAATTTCCTATGAATGGTTTCCAAAAACTGCAAAATATTATTTGCAGGAATATGATTTTCCAGTTTTTCCAGATGACTTTGCGTATTATCTTTTGAAAGATAATAAAACTTTAGTAATGATTAGTGCTGTAAAAAGTTTAAAGGCTAATTTCAAATTCGATATTATTGAAAAAAAATTAGAGCTTTATCCTGTAAATGGAAAATTTGATTTTATTATTTCTTCAATTGCCAAAAATTGTGGACATTATAAATTTAAAGAAAATTATAAATGTAGTTTTTATAAACCTTTAATATCTAGTACATTAATTAACTAATTTGAGTGAAAGCTTCTGCAAATTTTTCAGCTTCAAAAATTTGTAAATCATCTTCTTTTTCTCCTAATCCAAGAGCAATAATTGGCAGTTTGTATTTTTTAGCAACAGCTAAAAGAATACCTCCTTTTGCTGTGCCATCTAATTTTGTCATAATAAGACCAGTTATTGGAATAATTTTATTAAATTCTTCAACTTGATTAATAACATTTTGTCCCGAAGTTGCATCCAAAACTAAAATAACATCATGTGGAGCATCAGGATCAATTTTTTTAGTAACGTTTGCAATTTTTTTATATTCTTCCATCAAATTTTTTTTATTTTGTAATCTTCCAGCTGTATCAATTAAAACTTGGTCAAAATTTTTGTTTAATGCTTCATCAATAGCTTTGTAAGCAACTGATGCAGGATCTGAACCTTGAGATGATTTTGTAATTTGAACATCAACTTTGTTTGCCCAATTTTCTAGTTGTTCTATAGCTGCTGCTCTAAAAGTATCTGATGCAGCTAACATTACTTTATTTCCATTACCCTTTAATATTTTGCTTATTTTTCCAATAGTAGTTGTCTTTCCAACACCATTAACACCTGAAATTAATGTTGCATTTAATTTTTCTTTTTTTTTGAAGAATTCATTATTTTCTAAAGGTTTCATAATTGAAATAATATAATTTTTTAAAATATTATTTATTTCGTCAGTTAAATCTTTATTGGGATCAATTTTTGTTTGAGAAATTATTTCTCTTATTTCTGAAGCCGAAACAATACCAACATCGGATTGAATTAAGTAATCTTCAATTTTGTCTAATGTTTTGTCATCAATCTCTTTTTTTACAACTATATCTCTTAAACCCGCTGTAAAAGCTGAGGCACTTTTTTTAAAACCTGATTTAAATTTTTCAAAAATTCCCATTAAATCTTAAATTTTATCTCCTCGATATCTGAAACTGGTCCTTTCATATGAATACTATTGTTTTCATCAATTGAAATTGTCAATCTACCTGTAGAAAATTCAATATCCACTTTATCATTTACCAGTCCATTTTGTTTTGCAGCAAAAGCTGTTGCACAAGCTGCTGTACCACATGCTTTAGTAAGTCCAGCTCCTCTTTCCCACACTCTAACTTTAATCAATTCTTTGTTAACAATAGTTGCTAAAGTAACATTACATTTTTCTGGGAATAAAGAATGGTTTTCAATTTCTGGTCCAATTTTTTTAATTTCAAAATTTTCGTTATTATCAACAAAAAAAACTACATGTGGGTTTCCAACATTTACAGCAGTTCCACCAGAAAATTCGTTATTATTTTTGTCAATAATTTTAATTCCTAAATTATTCGTATTTAATTCTTTAGACATCGGAATCTCATCCCATTTTGTCTTTGCAACACCTATTTCTGTAGAAACTATTTTTTCTCCAACAATATTAGATTTTAATTTGCCAGATAAAGTTGTTAGGACAATTTCTTTTTTGTTGTTTTCCTTACCTAATAAATCAGCAATACATCGTGTACCATTTCCACACGCACCAGACATTCCTCCGTCTGAATTATAAAATTCTAGCGAAGCATCTGAAATATCATTTTTTTTAATCAATATTAGTTGGTCACAACCAATAAATTTTCTGTCACAAATCTTTATTATTTGCTCTTTCGTCAAATTTGTAATTGTTTGTCTATTATCTATGATGACAAAATCATTACCTAAACCGTCCATTTTAAATGCTTTAATATCCATATATAGATATTTAACTTATTTATTGACTTTTTGAACCTCTATTATAGGTTGTTGCCGTTTCCGCAAAAACATTAACTTTGCGGTGTCTTTGGAAACAAAGAGATCGACACTAGTCAGCGAGGGTTCGCCCACTAGTGCGTTACTGCTATGCGTAATAATTATGTTTGAAAATTTAACAAATAAATTTGAAGAAATTTTTTCTTCTCTGAAAAAGGCACCTTCGCTTGATGAAGCTCAAGTAGATGAAGGTTTAAGAGGTATTAGGCAAGCCTTACTTGAAGCAGATGTCTCTTTGGATGTTGCAAAAGATTTTATTGAAAAAGTTAAGCCAAAAGCATTAGGCCAAGAGATAATAAGGTCTACCTCTCCTGGGGATATGGTTGTTAAAATTGTTTATGATGAGCTTGTAGATTTATTAGGTGCAACGAATAATGAGATAAACTTAAACGCAGTACCGCCTGTGCCAATGATGTTAGTTGGGTTACAAGGTTCAGGAAAAACAACAACAACAGCAAAATTAGCAAAATTTTTAGAAAATAATAAAAAGAAAAAAGTAATGATGGTCAGTCTAGATATTTACAGACCAGCTGCACAAGAACAACTTAGATCTTTAGGAGAACAAAATAATATTTTAACTTTACCTATTATAGAAGGTCAGCAACCTGCTGATATTTGTAGAAGAGCAATAAGTGCTGCTAATTTAAATGGAGCTGAAATAATTTTATTTGATACTGCTGGTAGAACTCAAATCGATTTACAAATGATGAGTGAGATTAAGCAAATTGAAGCTGTAATTAATCCAACAGAAACTTTCTTAGTTGCAGACTCTTTAACAGGTCAAGTTGCAGCCTCAGTGGCAAAAGAATTTAAAAATACAGTTAATTTATCTGGAATTATTTTAACTAGGGCTGACGGTGATGCAAGAGGTGGAGCCGCAGTGAGTATGAAATATGTTTCAAATGTTCCAATTAAATTTTTAGGTATAGGAGAAAAAATAGATAATCTTGAAGTATTCCATCCAGATAGAATTGCAAACAGAATACTTGGAATGGGAGATATCGTATCTCTTGTAGAAAAAGCTGCACAAGATTTAGGTGAAGAGAATATTAAAAAAGCAGAGGAAAATTTAAAAAAAGGTCAATTCTCTATGGAAGATTATTTGTCTCAATTAAGACAAATGAAAAAAATGGGTGGTATTGAGGGAATTATGTCTTTTATGCCAGGAGTATCTAAAATTAAATCTCAAATGGACTCTGCAGGTATTGATGAAAGTATAATATCAAAAAATGAAGCTATTATTCTATCAATGACAAAAAAAGAAAGAGAGAATCCAAAAATAATAGATGGTTCTAGAAAAAAAAGAATTGCTAATGGCTCTGGCACAGATCCAGCCACTATCAATAAATTGCTTAAGCAGTTTAAAATGATGTCTGAAATGATGAAAAAGATGTCAAAAGGAAATCTGAAAGGTATGTCAGATAAAGGTATACCGCCAGAGCTATTTAACCAATTAAAATAAAAAAAGGAGAACAAATGTTAAAATTAAGATTATCAAGAGGTGGAACAAAAAAACGTCCTGTTTACAAGGTTGTTGTTGCCGACAGTCGTTTTGCAAGAGATGGAAGATTTATAGAGAAGGTTGGTTTCTTTAATCCTTTATTACCAAAAGAGAAAAAAGAAAGAGTGGGCCTAGAAGCTGAGAGAATAAAATATTGGCTTGGTCAAGGCGCTAAACCAACAACTAGAGTAGCAAGAATTTTAGGTGAGAACGAATTAATGCCTATGCCTGCTAATGGAAATAATCCAATTAAAGCAGTACCAAAAAAAGAGAGAAATAAAAAAGAAGAGGATAATAAAGAAGCTCCTAAAGCAGACGCAGCTCCTAAAGCAGACGCAGCTCCTAAGGAAGAAGCTCCAGCAGAAGCAGCTCCAGCAGCAGAAGCTCCTAAGGAAGCAGCTCCAAAAGCAGAAGCAGCTCCAAAAGCAGAAGCAGCTCCAGCAGCAGAAGCTCCTAAGGAAGAGGCTCCAGCAGAGGAAAAAAAATAATTTAAAGATTATTTATGTGGCAAGCTCAAGTGTTTACACTTTATCCAGAGGTTTTTCCTGGTCCTTTATCTAAAGGACTTTATGGAAAAGCTTTATCAAATAATTTATGGAAACTTAAAGTTGTAAATATAAGAGATGCAGCTGATGACAAACATAAAACAGTAGATGATACACCTTATGGGGGTGGTTCAGGGATGTTGTTAAAAGCAGATGTTCTTGCAAAGTCTTTAGATGAAAACAAAAATGAGAGTGAGAGAATTTTATACTTATCGCCAAAAGGAAAAAAATTTGATCAAAATTTAGCAAAAGAGCTAGCTAGTGAAAAATCTCTGTCTTTAATTTGTGGTCATTTTGAAGGTGTGGACGAAAGAATACTTTCAACAAGAAATATTGAGGAAATTAGTATTGGAGATTATGTTTTGTCAGGCGGGGAGTCAGCTGCATATGTAGTTATAGATAGTATTTTAAGATTGCTGCCAGGTGTATTAGGAAATGAAAACTCTAAATTAGATGAAACCTTTGAAAATGGTCTTCTAGAGTATCCTCAGTATACAAAACCTCAAATTTGGGAGGAAAAAGCTGTGCCAGACGTGCTATTATCAGGTGATCATAATAAAATTAAACACTGGCGTTTGTCTCAATCTGAGGCTATAACACGCGACCGAAGACCAGATTTATGGGAAAAATATAAGAAGAATTAACTTGATAAATATTAACATGAAAACAATTGAAGAAATAAACCAGCATAACGTTAACAAAATTCTTTCAGAGAAAAAAATTCCAGAATTTTATCCTGGAGACGTTGTGAAAGTTGGTGTGAGAATTACCGAGGGTAAAAAAGAAAGAATTCAATATTTTGAGGGAGTGTGTATTGCTAAAAAAAGCAGAGACTTAAACTCATCTTTTACGGTTAGAAAGATTTCATTTGGAGAGGGTGTTGAGAGAACTTTTCCTTTATTTGGAACTTTAATTGACTCAATTAAGGTTATTAGATCAGGTAAAGTAAGAAGAGCAAAACTTTATTATTTAAGAGACAGAACTGGTAAATCAGCAAGGATTGCAGAAAAAATTAGAAAAAAAATTGGTATTGATATTGAGGCAAAACCAGAGACAGTTACAGAAGAAAATGTAGCTCCTAAAGAAGAAGCTCCTAAAGCAGAAGCAGCACCAGTAGCAGAGGCTCCTACAGCAGAAGCAGCTTCTAAAGAAGAGGCGTCTCCAGCAGCAGAGGCTCCTAAAGAAGAACAAAAATCAGAAAGTTCTACAGAAAAAAAATAATTTTTTTTTCAATGTCTACAACATTATACGATAAAATTTGGAACGATCATCTAGTTGACCAACAAGATGATGGCACATCTTTACTTTTTGTAGATAGACATTTAATTCATGAGGTGACAAGCCCCCAAGCTTTTGAAGGATTAAGAAATTCTAACAGAAAAGTTAGACATCCAAATTTAACTTTAGCAGTCGCAGATCATAATGTTCCAACAACTGACAGATCAAAAGGTATCTCAGATGAAGAATCAAAAATTCAAGTAGATACTTTAGAGTCAAATTGTAAAGAATTCGGTGTTAAATTATTTGGTATGGATGATAAGAGGCAAGGTATCGTTCATATTATAGGACCTGAACAAGGTTTTACTCAACCAGGTACAGTTATTGTTTGTGGAGATAGTCATACCGCAACGCATGGAGCATTTGGTGCTTTAGCGTTTGGAATAGGAACTTCAGAAGTTGAACATGTTTTAGCAACCCAAACACTAGTTCAGAAGAAAGCTAAAAATTTTAGAATTAATGTTAACGGTGAACTTCCTTTAGGAGTTACTTCTAAAGATGTAATACTTCAAATAATTGGAAAAATAGGTACAGCAGGTGGAACAGGATCAGTTGTGGAATATGCTGGAGATTTAATAAGATCTTTAAGTGTTGAGCAAAGAATGACTATTTGCAATATGACAATTGAAGGTGGTGCAAGAGCAGGATTAATTGCACCAGATGAAAAAATTTTTGAATATTTAAAAGGAAAACCAATGTCACCAAAAAGTGAAAACTGGGATAAAGCTTTGAATTATTGGGAAACTTTAAAAACAGACTCTGATGCTAGTTTTGATAAAGAAATTAGCCTTAATGCAAATGAAATTTTACCTATGATTACATGGGGTACGTCACCACAAGATGTAATAACAATTGATGGAAAAGTTCCAAATCCAAATAATGAGACTGATGAAGATAAAAAAAATTCAATTGAAAGAGCTTTAAAGTATATGGGCTTAAAACCTGACATGGCAGCCACAGATATAAAAATAGATAAAGTATTTATTGGTAGTTGTACTAATGGCAGAATAGAAGACTTGAGAGAAGCAGCAAAAATCGTAAAAGATAAAAAAGTATCATCGCATGTTAATGCTATAGTAGTTCCAGGCTCAGGCTTAGTTAAAGAACAAGCAGAGCAAGAAGGACTAGATAAAATTTTTATTAGCTCAGGGTTTGAATGGAGAGAACCAGGTTGCTCTATGTGTTTAGCGATGAATGCAGATAAATTAAAACCAGAAGAAAGATGCGCCTCTACATCAAATAGAAATTTTGAGGGAAGACAAGGTAGAGGTGGTAGAACTCATCTAGTTAGTCCAGGAATGGCTGCAGCAGCTGCAATTTCAGGTAATTTAGATGATGTCAGAAAGTATCAAAATTAAATGCAAAAATTTAATAAATTAAAAAGTATCCCAGCTTATTTACCAATTGTAAATATTGATACAGATATGATAATTCCAAAGCAGTTTTTAAAAACTATCAAAAGAACTGGTCTAGGAAAAAATTTATTTTTTGAAATGAGATATGATGATCAAGGCAAAGAAATAAATGATTTTGTGTTAAACAAAGATCCATTTAATCAATCTAAAATTTTAATTGCTGGAAAAAACTTTGGATGTGGTTCATCAAGAGAACATGCTCCTTGGGCTTTATTAGATTTTGGAATTACTTGTGTGATAAGTTCAAGTTATGCAGATATTTTTTTTAGTAATTGTTTTAAAAATGGAATTTTGCCTATAATCCTTGAAGAAGAAAAAATAAAAGAGCTATCTGAATACGCAAATAGACAAGAAGAAATTTCTATTGATTTGCAAGAGGAAAAAATAGTTTATGGAAATAATGAGCTAAAATTTGAAGTTGATCCATTTAAGAAAAAATGTTTGTTAGAAGGGCTTGATGATATCGCTTTATCATTAAAAAAATCAGAAAAAATAGAAAAGTTTGAAACAAATTTAAAAAACGAAAAGCCTTGGGTATTTAATGATTAAAGTAAAAAAAAGAAAAATACTTTTACTTCCTGGTGATGGTATTGGTCCAGAGGTAATAACTGAGGTAAAAAAAATCATTAACTGGTTTAATGATAAAAAATCTTTAGATTTTGAAATTGATCAGGAGCTAGTTGGCGGTTGTTCTTATGATAAACATGGTACCCCAATCACTGATGAGGTTTTTTATAAAGCACTAGAAAGTGAAGTAATTATGCTTGGAGCAGTTGGTGGTCCTACATGGGATAACCTAGAATTTTCCAAAAAACCAGAAAGAGCATTATTAAAACTTAGGAAAGAATTAAAGCTTTTTGCAAACTTAAGGCCTGCAATTTGTTTTAAACAATTAGTCGATGCTTCAACCCTTAAGCCAGAGGTAGTTTCAGGACTAGATATAATGATAGTAAGAGAGTTAACAGGTGGAATATATTTTGGTGAACCTAGAGGAATAAAGCCAATTGAAAATGGTGAAAGAAAAGGAATTAATACTCATACATATACAACTAGTGAAATTACAAGAGTAGCTAGAGTTGCTTTTGATTTAGCAAGAAAAAGATCAAACAAAGTTACATCATGTGAAAAGTCAAATGTAATGGAAGCCGGACAATTGTGGAAAGAAGAAGTTAAAGAACTTCATGAAAAAGAATACAAAGATGTAGAGTTAAGCCATATGTTAGCAGATAACTGCGCAATGCAACTTTTAAGAAACCCAAAGCAATTTGATGTAATTGTAACCGATAATTTATTTGGGGATATGCTGTCTGATCAAGCTTCGATGTTAACTGGATCTTTAGGTCTTTTGCCCTCAGCGTCTTTGGGTGCAAAAAATAAAGATGGTGAGATGAGAGCAATGTATGAGCCAATACATGGATCGGCTCCTGATATAGCTGGACAAGGTATTGCAAATCCAATAGCTTCTATTTTAAGTTTTGCTATGGCTTTAAGGTACTCTTTAGATCTTGATAAAGAAGCAGATGTTTTAGAAAAGGCAGTTCAAGATGTTCTAAATGATGGATTAAGAACAAAAGACATAATGTCAGAAGGCATGAAAGAGACCTCTACTTCAGCAATGGGTGATGCGATAATTTCAAAATTGCAATAAAACTAGAATTATTTTAAGGTTTAAATATGCCAAGTTATACAGCTCCAGTAAAAGACATGATGTTTCTCTTTGAAAAATTAAGAGACAATAAAAATTATAATGAACTTGAAAAATATAATGAAGTTAGTTCAGATCTAGTGAAAGATATTTTAGAGGAGGCAGCCAAGATAAATCAAAATTTAATTTTACCTCTTGCAAAATCAGGAGATGAAAATCCAGCAGTTTTAGAAAATGGTGTTGTCAGAACACCACCAGGCTACAAAGAAGCGTATCAAAAGTATATTGAGGATGGTTGGACTTCATTGTCTTGTGATCCAAAATATGGAGGTCAAGGAATGCCAAAAACAGTAAGTGCATTTTTTGATGAAATGCTATCTTCAGCAAGCTTATCATTTAAATTATATAGTGAACTAAGTATTGGTGCTTATAATTGTATCAATCATCATGCTTCTGATGAAATTAAAAATAAATATTTACCAAAGATTGTAGAAGGTAAGTGGAGTGGTACAATGTGTTTAACAGAACCAGTCTGTGGTACCGACCTTGGCTTGTTAAAAACTAAAGCAATTAAACAATCAGATAATACTTATAAAATCAGTGGTCAAAAAATATTCATAACTTCAGGAGACCATGATTTAACTGAAAATATTATTCACTTAGTTTTGGCAAGATCACCAGACTCTCCATCTGGTACTAAGGGAATTAGTTTATTTTTAGTTCCAAAATATATTGTGAACCAGGATGGTAGTATTGGTCCAAGAAATGGAATTTCAACTGGATCGATTGAGAGTAAGATGGGTATTAAAGGTTCAGCAACTTGTGTTTTAAATTTTGATGATGCAACTGGTTACATGATTGGTAACAAAGATAAAGGTCTTAGTGCAATGTTCACAATGATGAATTTAGAGCGAATAGTTGTAGGCATTCAAGGTTTAGGTATATCTGAAATTGCTTATCAAAATTCACTTTCTTACGCAAAAGAAAGAAAGCAAGGAAAAACAAATAATTCAAAATCTAATAATGGTGCAGATTTTATAATTGATCATGCAGACATTAGAAGAACTTTACTTAATATGAAATCAATAATTGAGGGTGAAAGAGCATTATGTTTTTGGCTTTCTCAACAAACAGAAGTAAGTCTTTATCATCCAGATGAAAAAATTAAACAAGCTGCTTTAGATTACGTTTCATTAATGACGCCTGTGGTTAAATCACTTTTTACAGATTTAGCTATGGAAATTACTAGCGATGCAATGCAGATACATGGAGGATACGGATATACTAAAGACCAAGGTATTGAGCAATTATATCGAGATAATCGTATTACTCCAATTTATGAAGGAACAAATTCCGTACAGGCTGCAGATTTAGTATTTAGAAAATTATCTAACAAAAAAGGCGATGTTATAAAAAAGTTTTTAGAAATGATTAAATCTGAATGTGAGAGCAAAAATGAAAAAGTAAAAACATTTTCTAAAGAATTAAACCATTATTTAGATATTTTATCCAAATTCACAGATTGGATAAATGATAAAAATAAAATTGAAAAGGATGATGTTAGTGCTGCAGCAAATGATTATTTAAAAAGCTTAGGTTATGTTTCAATTGCTTATGCTTGGATTAAAATATTAGAGGTTAGTTTTAATGATTTTGATACGAACAAAGAATTTTATAGTGATAAAATAAATACAGCTAAATTTTATTTTGATAAGGTATTACCTCGGGCTGAGTATCATTACAAATCAGCAATCTCAGGTAGCTCAAATATAATGAATTTTAAATTTAATTAATGAGTTATTACGATACAAATTTAGATAAAAATAAAGCAAATCACGTCCCACTCACTCCTTTAACTTTTTTAAAAAGAGCAAAAGAAATCTACCCAAATTATGAGGCTATAATATATGAAGAAAGAAATTATACCTGGGCTGAAGTTTATAAAAGAGTTGTAAAATTTGCTAGCGCGTTGACAAAAATAGGCATTAAAAAAGGTGACACAGTTTCATTCTTAGCTTTCAATACACCAGAGATTTTTGAAGCACACTACTCAGTACCTATGACTGGTGCAGTTCTTAATACTATAAATATAAGATTAGATGCCAAAACAATTTCCTATATTTTAGATCATAGCGAAGCAAAAGTCGTAGTTGTGGATAGACAACTTCATGGAGAAGTAAAAAAAGCATTAAAAAATCTTAATAAAAAAATAACTATTATTGACATAAATGATAAATATGCTGACCAATCAAAATTGGAAAAAATTGGTGATTTAGAATATGAAAGTTTTTTAAATACAGGTGATGAAAATTACCAATGGCAAATGCCCGAAGATGAGTGGCAAGCTATATCACTAAGTTATACATCAGGTACTACAGGAAATCCCAAAGGTGTTGTCTATCATCATAGGGGAGCATATTTAATGTCTACAGGAAGTTCAGTTGCTTGGAATATGCCAAATAGATTAAATTTTTTAACAGTTGTTCCAATGTTCCATTGCAATGGCTGGTGTTATCCATGGACTGTGCCGATGCTAAACGGAAGAACAATATGTTTAAGAAATATAGATATTAAAAAAATTTTTGAACTTATTGATAAATATGAAATCACTCATTTTGGTGGTGCTCCAATAGTATTGAATATGATTACTGGAGCCCCAGAAAGTGATAAGAAAAAATTAAAACAAAAAGTTTATGTTTTAACTGCTGGTGCTCCTCCACCAAGTATAATTTTTAAAAAAATGAGAGCTCTCGGATTTGAAGTAATGCATGTATATGGTTTAACAGAAACTTATGGGCATGTAACTCAGTGTGCCTGGAATGATGAGTGGAATAATTTTGATGAAGAAAAACAAAACGAGATTAAAGCAAGACAAGGTGTAAAGTATCCTAATACGGAAGGTGTCGTTGTTTTAGACCCTGAGACAATGAAAGAAGTTCCTAGAGACGGAAAGACAATCGGTGAAATCATGATTAGAGGAAATGTCGTAATGAAGGGATATTTCAAAGATAAAGAGGCTACTGAAAAAGCCATGAAAGATGGTTGGTTTCACAGTGGTGATTTAGCTGTAATGCATTCTGATGGCTATATTAAAATACAAGATAGATCAAAAGATATAATTATTTCTGGAGGAGAAAATATTTCTTCAATTGAAATTGAAAATACTTTATCCAAACACCCATCCGTTTCGATTGCTGCGGTTGTTGCAAAACCAGACGAAAAATGGGGTGAAGTGCCATGTGCATTTATTGAAGCAGTTAAAGACAAACCAGTTAGTGAAAAAGAACTAATTGATTTTTGTAAAGAAACTTTAGCAGGCTTTAAAGTTCCAAAAAAGGTTGTTTTTTGTGAGTTACCAAAAACCTCAACAGGTAAAATACAAAAATTTGAACTGAGAAAACAAGTTTAGGTAACTTTTGATTTTTCAAATAGAAAATAAAAATATTCATGTATCAGATGCTGGACAGGGAATAGATTTAAATAAAGAAACAATTGTATTTCTTCATGGAAGTGGTCTTTCACATATAGTTTGGTCATTAACTGAACAATTTTTTTCTAACAAAAATTTTAATGTATTATCTATTGATTTACCTGGGCATGGTAATTCAGATGGACCCTGCTTAGATAGTATTGAAAAAATTGCTGATTGGTTAGAGCAAGTATTTGTAAAATTAAATTTAAAACAACTATTTATTGTTGGGCACTCTCAAGGATGTCTGGAGATACTCGAATATGCATCTAAATATAAAAATAGATTAAAAAAAATAGTTTTCGTTGGTGGTTCAAATAGAATGCCAGTTCATCCAGATCTAATCGATTTAGCAAAAAATGGAGATAGTGATGCTGTTAAATTGATGATGAAGTGGGGCTATGAAGGTTCAAAAAAATTTATAGGAGGTAATCCAGTGGAAAAAATAATACAGTCACCAAGAGATATTAGAGAAATATTAGCAGTCGATTTAATTGCATGTAATAATTATACCAACGGCTCTAATGCTGCTAGGTTAATAGACTGTCCCTCTTTGTTGATATTTGGATCATTAGACAAAATGGTAAATCTAGAGTCAGGTAAAAAGTTTTCTAATTTAATTAAAAAATCAACAACACATATAATTGAGGGTTGTGGTCATATGATTATGATTGAAAAAGCATTCGAAATGAGAGACAAGGTTTTAGAATTTTTAAAATAATGAAAAGTTTTTCAATTGCAAAATCAAGAAGGCTGAGAGGCACTCCTTATACCTCTAGAATAGAAAAACAAGGGGTTACGGCTTATACAATATACAATCATATGTTGCTTCCAGCTGCCTTTGGTTCAATTGAGGACTCATACCATCACTTAAAACAGTATGTTCAAATTTGGGATGTAGCTGCTGAAAGACAGGTAGAAATTTCTGGTAAAGACTCAGCAAAATTAGTTCAGTTGATGACTTGTAGAGATTTATCTAAATCGAAAGATGGAAGATGTTATTATTGTCCAATAATTGACGATAACGCAGGTCTGATAAATGATCCAGTTGTGCTTAGATTAAATGAAAATAAATGGTGGGTATCTCTTGCTGACTCAGATGTAATATTATTTGCAAAAGGATTAGCTATTGGAAATAAATTTGACGTAAAGATTTTTGAACCTGATGTTGATATAATGGCCGTACAAGGTCCAAAGTCATTTGAATTAATGGAAAAAGTTTTTGGAGATAAGATAGTTAATTTAAAATTCTTTGGTTTTGATTATTTTGAATTTGGTGGTGATAATCATTTAATTGCAAGATCTGGTTGGTCTAAACAGGGTGGTTATGAAATTTATGTAGAACATAATGTTTCTGGATTAAAATTATATGATCATCTTTTTGAAATTGGAAAAGAATTTAATATCAAACCAGGTTGTCCGAATTTAATAGAACGTATTGAAAGTGGATTATTATCGTATGGAAATGATATCGATAACGGAGATAATCCATATGAATGTGGATTTGATAAATATATTAACATAGACAGCGAAGTTAATTTTTTAGGTAAAGAGAAATTAAAAAAAATTAAATCTGAAGGAATTAAAAAAAAATTAATGGGAGTAATGCTTGATATAGATAAAATAAGTATTACAGGATCATTAGAATTAAGTGATCAAAACAATAATATAATTGGAGAATTGAGATCAGCTTGCTATTCACCACATTTTAAAAAAGTTATTGGTATTGCTATGATGAAAAAACCACACTGGAACGTCGATCAGGATATAAAAGCTAAGATAAATGGTGAAATTTGTGTGGGTAAAGTTTGCGATTTACCTTTTATTTAGTATAAAACTCTAAATATGAACATAGCTATAGTAGGTGCAACAGGTAATGTAGGTAGAAAAACTCTTGAAGTTTTTGAAAAAAAGAATTTCAGATTTGATAATTTATATTTAGTTGCATCAGAAAAAAGTGCAGGAAAAAAAATCTTATTTAGAGATAAAGAATATGAAATTGAGAATTTGGAAAACTATGATTTTTCTAAAGCTGATATTACTTTTTTTGCAGCTGGAGGAAAAATTGCAGAAAAATATGCAGAAAATGCAGCCAAACACACAGTGGTAATTGATAATTCAAGTTTTTTTAGGATGGATCCAGATGTACCTCTCATTGTTCCACAAGTAAACTCTTCTGATATAAAAAAAATGAATAAAAATATTATTGCAAACCCAAACTGCTCGACAGCACAACTTGTCATTGCTCTTAAACCCCTTCATGATTTATATAAAATTAAAAGAGTTGTAGTTTCAACTTATCAATCTGTTTCAGGTGGTGGAAAAAGTCCAATGGATGAATTAATTGAGCAAACTAAAAAATATTTAGATGGAAAAAAAATAGAGTCCAAAAACTTTACCAAACAAATTGCTTTTAATGTTATTCCACATATCGATGTTTTCTCTGATGATGGATATACAAAAGAAGAATTAAAAATGACAAATGAAACAAAAAAAATATTAGATGAAACAATTGAACTTACAGCAACATGTGTTCGAATTCCTGTGCTAGTATCACACTCTGAGTCTGTTAATATAGAGTTTGAGAAACCTTTTAATTTAGATGAAGTTAGAGAATCTTTAAGTAATGCAGAAGGCTGTCAGGTTATTGATAAAAGAGAAAATGGAGGTTATAGCACTCCTTTTGAGGCAGCTGGAAATGATGAGACTTACATATCTAGGATTAGAGAGGATAAAACTAAAAAAAATTCTCTTAATTTATGGATTGTTTCAGATAATTTATTAAGAGGTGCTGCACTTAATTCTGTTGAAATCGCAGAAACAATAATTAAATCAAAATAATAAAATGGAAAATAGACCTTTATCACCACATATACAAATTTATAAATGGCATATTTCTTCTTTAGTATCCATTTCACATAGAATTACAGGGATAATTAATTTTTTTGCAATAACTTTAATTTGTATTTGGTTTGCTTTTATGCTTTTAGGAGAGAGTGAATATCAAACAATAAAAATTTTTTTAGAATCTTTTTTAGGGAAATTTATATTAATTGGAATAACTTGGTCTTTTAGTTTTCAAATGTTAAGTGAGATTAGACATTTAATTATGGATTTAGGTTATGGCTTTGAGTTACAAACAACTAAAATCACAGGTTTGATTGTTATTTTCGGTTCAATTTTTTTAACTATATTAGTTTATATTTTTGGAAGAGGAGTCATTTAATGTTACCGGTTACAAAAAAATGGTTGTTTTTAAAATTTAGCTCTTTAATTTTGTTACCTCTAATGCTTTGGTTTATTTTAAGTTTAGTAAATATTTATGATAAAAGTTATCAAGAAATAGTTGGTTTTTTGACATCTCAACCATCTAAATTTTTAATGGGACTGTTTCTGGTATTTATTTATTTTTTTTCAGCATTAAGTATTAGTGAGGTTTTTGAGGACTATATAAAAGACACGAAAATCAAAAATGCCGCAAACAAAATCTTAAATTTTTTTGCTATAACAATTCCAATTTTAACAATAATTGTTATTTTTAACTTAAATACATGAAAGCCTATAATATCATAGATCATGAGTACGATGTTGTTGTACTTGGAGCAGGTGGCTCAGGATTAAGAGCAGCTGTGGGATTAAGTGAAGCTGGTTTAAAAACAGCGTGTATATCAAAAGTATTTCCCACAAGAAGTCATACGTCTGCTGCACAGGGTGGAATATCAGCAGCCCTAGGAAATATGGGGGAAGATGATTGGAGATGGCATATGTATGACACTGTAAAAGGTGCAGACTGGTTAGGAGATCAAGATAGCATTGAATATTTATGTAAAGAAGCGCCCAAAGCAGTCTTGGAATTGGAAAAGTATGGTGTTCCTTTTAGTCGAACAGAAGAGGGGAAAATTTATCAAAGACCATTTGGTGGTATGACCAAAAATTATGGAAATGGAATTGTTCAAAGAACTTGTGCAGCTGCAGATAGAACAGGGCATGCAATATTACATACTTTATATGGACAAGCTTTAAAACATAACACAGAATTTTTTATTGAATATTTTGCTTTAGATTTATTAATGAAAGATGGAGAGTGCAAAGGATTAATAGCATGGAATCTTAATGATGGTACAATTCATAGATTTAGAGCGCATACTGTAATTATTGCAACTGGAGGATATGGGAAGGTATACTACTCTGCTACATCAGCTCATACTTGTACAGGAGATGGTAATGCCATGGTCTTGAGAGCAGGACTACCTTTGCAAGATATGGAATTTGTACAATTTCATCCAACAGGTATTTATGGACATGGAACACTTATATCAGAAGGTGTAAGAGGTGAAGGTGGCTATTTAGTAAATTCAAAAGGTGAGAGATTTATGGAAAGGTACGCGCCAAATGCAAAAGATTTAGCGTCAAGAGATGTTGTCAGTCGATCAATGTCTATAGAAATTAATGAAGGAAGAGGTGTAGGTAAAGATCAAGATCATGTTCATTTACATTTAAGTCATTTAGACAAAAGTGTAATTGAAAATCGATTACCAGGTATCACTGAAGCTGCAAGATTGTTTGCAAATGTTGATGTTACCAAAGATCCTATACCTGTAGTTCCTACAGTTCACTATAACATGGGAGGTATTCCAACAAATTATAAAGCAGAAGTGCTAACAATGAATGGTTCTGAAAAAACAGTTCCTGGTTTAATGGCTATAGGTGAAGCAGCATGTGTTTCTGTTCATGGAGCAAACAGACTTGGTTCTAATTCATTAATTGATTTAGTAGTATTTGGAAGAGCAGCTGCAAAAAGAGCAGCTGAACTAGTAAAACCCGGAACACCACATGAAGAAATACCAGAAACTGAAACTCAAAAGTGTTTGGATAGATTTGATAAACTTAGAAATGCTCAAGGGGATAATAGTACTGCAGACTTAAGACTCTCGATGCAGAAAACAATGCAATCTAAATGTGCAGTATTTAGAACAGAAAAAAATCTTAAACAAGGGGTTGATGAGATAGGCAAAACTTACGATGGAATGGACTCCATTTCTGTAAAGGATAAATCTTTAGTATTTAACACTGATTTGGTAGAAACCTTAGAATTTGATAATTTAATTAGACAAGCGGTAGCAACTGTAGACTCAGCATATCACAGAAAAGAAAGTAGAGGAGCTCACGCAAGAGAAGATTACCCAAAAAGAGATGATGAAAAATTTATGCAACATACTCTTGCATGGTGTGATGGTAAAAATACAAAGATTAGTTATAGACCTGTCCATCAATCAACTTTAACTAATGAAGTGCAATATTTTCCACCTCAAGAACGGGTATATTAATGGTTCAATTGAGTTTACCTAAGAATTCTGAAATTAAAAAAGGTAAATACTTTAAGGACAAAACAGGATCAAAAAATTTAAGAAAAGTAAATATTTATAGATGGGATCCATCCACAGATGAAGGTCCTAGGATAGACACTTATGAAGTTGACATGGATAATTGTCCTTCAAAGGTCTTAGATATTTTAAATAAAATCAAAAATGAAATCGACTCAACTATAACATACAGAAGATCTTGTGCTCATGGTGTATGTGGTTCGTGTGCAATGAATATGGGTGGTAAAAATGGCCTTGCTTGCACCACTCCACATGCTGAAATTGAGGGAGATATTGATATTTATCCATTACCTCATTTAAAAGTTAAAAAAGATTTAATTGGTGATTTGGATGGATTGTACAAACAGTATCAATCAATTGAACCATGGTTAAAAAATAATTCAACAAAAGAAACTACAGAAATTTATCAATCCAAAGAAGACAGAGCAAAACTAGATGGTGCTTATGAATGTATTATGTGTGCTTGTTGCTCTACTTCTTGCCCAAGTTATTGGTGGAATGGTGACAAATATTTAGGTCCAGCAGTTTTGTTACAAGCATATAGATGGATTATTGATAGTAGAGATGAGGAGCGAAAAGCAAGATTAAAAAAAGTTGCTGATGAATTAAAATTATACAGATGTCATACTATTTTAAATTGTACAAATGCATGTCCTAAAGGCTTGAATCCAGCAAAAGCTATAGCTGAAATAAAAAAAATGTTAGCAACGGCTAATGTTTAAATAGACTATTTGATATTTTTGATCTAAAACACCGTATTCATGAAATTAATAGAACACTTCGTAAACGGTAAAATAATTTCGGGATCTTCAGATAAAAAGGGAAAAGTTTTCAATCCAGCAACTGGTGAACAAGAGTCTGAGGTAAGACTTGCTTCAAGATCTGATTTAGACAGTGCTGTTGAGGTAGCAAAAAAAGCATTTGAAACTTGGTCTTTAAAACCTGCTCTACAAAGAGCTAGAATAATATTTAAATTTAAAGAATTAATTGAAAAAAACTCTGATGAATTAACCAAGTTAATAGTTTCAGAGCATGGAAAGGTTTATGAAGATGCAAGAGGTTCTTTAACTAGAGGACTTGAAGTAGTGGAATTTGCTTGCGGAATTCCACATTTATTAAAAGGTGAGTTTTCCGAAAATGTTGGCACTAATGTTGATAGTTGGTCAATGAGACAACCTTTAGGAGTTGTTGCAGGTATCACACCTTTTAACTTTCCAGCAATGGTTCCAATGTGGATGTTTCCAATAGCAATAGCATGTGGAAATACTTTTATTCTTAAACCATCAGAAAAAGACCCATCTTGTGGTCTAAGATTGGCTGAACTTCTATCTGAGGCTGGTCTTCCAGATGGAGTGTTTAATGTAATAAATGGTGATAAAAAAGCTGTAGATGCAATTTTAGAAAATAAAGATATTAAAGCTGTTAGTTTTGTTGGATCTACTCCTATTGCAAAATATATTTATGAAAATTCAGCTAAAAATGAAAAGAGAGTTCAAGCTTTAGGTGGAGCAAAAAATCATTTAGTTGTTATGCCAGATTGTGATTTGGATGGTGCTGTAAATGGATTAATGGGCGCTGCTTATGGTTCAGCTGGAGAAAGATGTATGGCTCAATCAGTTGCTGTTGCAGTTGGAGATATTGGAGATGAGCTTGTATCAAGATTATCAAAAAAAGCTGAGGCGTTAAAAGTGGGTCCTGGAATGGATAAAACTTCAGAAATGGGACCTTTAGTTACAAAAGAACATTTAGAAAAAGTTACAAATTATGTTGATTTAGGTGTTAAGGAGGGTGCAAAGCTAGTGGTTGATGGTAGAGGTTTAAAACTTCAAGGTTATGAAAATGGTTTCTATATTGGTGGATGTTTATTTGATCATGTAAATAAGGATATGAGAATTTATAAAGAAGAAATATTCGGTCCAGTTTTATCAGTTATTCGGGTGAAAACTTTTGAGGAAGCTGCAAAATTAATTAACGACCATGAGTACGGAAATGGAGTTAGTATTTATACAAGAGACGGTGATGCAGGCAGAACTTTTGCAAGCAAAATTCAAGTAGGTATGGTTGGTATTAACGTGCCGATCCCAGTTCCAATGGCATTTCATAGTTTTGGTGGTTGGAAAAGATCTTTGTTTGGAGATAGTGGAATGCATGGTATGGAAGGAATAAAATTTTACACTAAACTTAAAACAGTAACATCTAGATGGCCTTCAGGTGTCCGATCAAATGCGGAATTTGTTATGCCAACAATGAAATAAAGGAAATAGATGACAAAAATATCTTTAATTGGTGCAGGCCAAATAGGTGGAACTCTTGCACATTTGATAGGGACAAAAGAATTAGTAAATGAAGTGGTTTTATTTGATGTAGCTAGTGGTATTGCAAAAGGTAAAGCATTAGATATTGCACAATCTTCATCTGTAGATGGTTTCAATGTTAGGTTTTCAGGAACTGATAACTATGAAAGCATAATAGATTCAGATGTAATTATAATTACAGCTGGCGTTCCAAGAAAGCCTGGTATGAGTCGAGATGATCTCCTTGGAATAAATTTAAAAATCATTAAACAAGTTGCTGAAGGTGTAAAGAAAAATGCTCCTAATGCTTTTGTGATCTGTATCACCAATCCTTTAGATGTTATGGTTATGGCATTTCAAAAATTTTCAGGTTTGCCATCAAATAAAGTAGTTGGTATGGCAGGTATTTTAGATAGTTCGAGATTTAAATTATTTTTATCATTAGAACTAAATGTGCCTGTAAGAGAAATTGAGGCAATGGTTATGGGTGGTCATGGTGACACCATGGTCCCTATGCCAAGATTTACAAAAATTTCAGGTAAACCTTTGTTAGATCTTGTAAAGGATGGAAAGATTTCATCAGAAAGGGTTGAGGAAATTAATCAAAGAACAAGAGATGGCGGTGCTGAAATAGTTAAATATTTAGAAAAAGGATCAGCCTTTTATGCACCAGCAGCTTCAGGTGTTCAAATGGCAGAAGCATATTTGAATGATCAGAAAAAATTATTACCCTGCGCTGTACAATTAAATGGAGAATATGGTGTGAAAAATGTTTATGCAGGTGTTCCTGTTGTCATTGGAAAAAATGGTGTAGAAAAAATTGAAGAGATTGATTTAGATGAAAAAGAAAAAAAAGAATTTATGCATTCAATAGATGCTGTAAAAGCTTTATGGGAAGCTGCATCTAAAATAGATCCTGATTTATCTAAATAATAATGAATATTCACGAGCATCAAGCTAAACAAATATTGAAAAAATATGGAGCTGTAGTTCCTGAAGGAGTATTTGCGCTTAATGTTGATGAACTTATTCAAAAAGCAAAAGCACTTAAAACTGAGAAATATGTTCTTAAAGCACAAATTCATGCGGGTGGTAGAGGAAAGGCTGGTGGTGTTAAAATTTTAAATTCTATTGAGGAACTAACTGTAGCAGCTAAAGAATTACTTGGAAAAAAACTAGTTACTCATCAAACTGGCCCTGAAGGTAGAGAGGTAAAAAGATTATACGTAGAAGAATCATCAAATATAGATAAAGAATTTTACTTATCGTGCCTGGTTGATAGGGCAAGTTCTAAAATTGCATTTATATCAAGTGATCAAGGTGGAATGGATATTGAAGAGGTTGCTAGCAGTTCACCTGAAAAAATTATAACTACAAAAGTTGATATGGGTGATGAAATTTCTGACTCAGATTGTGAGAAGATAGTTAAAATTTTTAATTTAAATGAAGAAGCAAAAAAACAAGCAATAACATTAATTAAATCAATATATAAAATGTTTGTCAGCACAGATGCAAACATGGTTGAAGTAAATCCATTGATTTTGACAAAAGAGGAAAAAATTGTTTGTTTAGATGCAAAAGTTAATTTTGACTCAAATGCATTATTTAGACATCCAGAAATTGTTGAACTAAGAGATTTAAATGAGGAAGATTCTACAGAGATAGAAGCTAGCAAGCATGATCTTGCATATATCAAGCTAGATGGAAGTATTGGATGTATGGTGAATGGGGCAGGATTGGCGATGGCAACAATGGATATAATTAAATTGTATGGTAAAGAGCCAGCAAATTTTTTAGATGTAGGCGGTGGCGCATCTAAAGAAAAAGTATCTGCTGCATTAAAGATAATTCTCTCAGATAAAAATGTTAAAGGTATTTTAATTAATATTTTTGGAGGAATAATGAGATGTGATGTTCTTGCCCAAGGAGTAGTTGATGCAGCTAAAGAAATTAATATTAGTGTACCTTTGGTTGTAAGATTAGCAGGCACAAATTTCAAAGAAGGAAAAAAAATTCTTGATAATTCTGGATTAAAATTAATTTCTGCAGAAAATTTAGATGATGCTGCTAAGAAAATTGTTGAGGCGATAAAATAAAATGTCGGTTTTGGTAAATAAAAATACTAAAGTAATTTGTCAGGGATTTACTGGCTCACATGGAACATTTCATTCAGAGCAGGCCATAAAATATGGAACCAATCTTGTTGGTGGAGTTACCCCAAAGAAAGGTGGACAAAAACATTTAGACAGACCAGTTTTTAATAGCGTTTTAGAGGCAAAAAATGAAGTAGGAGCAGATGCAACTATGATTTATGTACCTGCTAAATTTGCAGCAGCAGCAATCATTGAAGCTATTGATGCATCAGTTGAACTTATTGTTTGTATAACAGAGGGTATTCCAATTCAGGATATGCTTAAGGTCAGACAAAAATTAAGTGGATCTAGAAGCAGATTAATTGGACCTAATTGTCCAGGAATAATAACACCAGATGAATGTAAAATTGGGATTATGCCGGGAAGTATTCACAAAAGAGGAAGTGTTGGAATTGTATCAAGGTCAGGAACATTGACATATGAAGCAGTAGCCCAAACAACTGAAAATGGACTTGGTCAATCAACTTGTATTGGTATTGGTGGTGATCCTATTAATGGTACAAATTTTATTGATTGTTTAGATTTATTTTTAAATGACTCTGAAACAGAATCTATTTTAATGATTGGTGAAATTGGTGGAACAGCTGAAGAAGAAGCGGCTGACTTTGTAAAAAATCATAAGATTAAAAAACCAATAGTTGGATTTATTGCTGGAATTACCGCTCCTCCAGGAAGGAGAATGGGGCATGCTGGTGCCATTATATCAGGTGGCAAGGGTGGAGCTGAAGATAAAATTAAAAAAATGGAAGAATGTGGTATTACAGTTGCCAAATCACCATCAATTATTGGAAAAACTTTATTTGATAAACTGTCTAATTGAAAAAAAATATTAGAGGGATATATTAAATAAAAAGATGTCTTCATCAAAAAATCTTGATTTCGAAAAAACTTCATTTTTAAACAAATCTAATAGTGCATTTATAGAAGAAATGTATTTAAAGTTTGTAAATAAAGATGCTGATCTTCCAGAAAGTTGGGCAAATTATTTTGAGGGAATTGGTGAAGAATTAAATGTTATAGCAAAAGAAATTAATGGTCCATCATGGGGACCTACTAAAAAAAAGATTGATATTGATGAATTACAAAAAAAAATAGAAGAACAAGATAAAAATGATTTTGATAATGTCAAATTAGACACTTCAGAAAAATTTAATTTTCAATTACTTGCTGACTCAAATAAAGATTCTATTAGTGCTGTAGCATTAATTAGAGCATATAGACTAAGAGGACATTTATTAGCAGATCTTGATCCTTTAGAAATGAGAGAGTCAGAATATCTAGATGAGCTTCATCCAGATTTTTATGGTTTTAAAAAAGAAAATTACGATAAGAAAATTTTTCTAAACGGGGTAATCAATCGTAAATATGCAAATATAAAAGAAATACTTAAGTTTATGAAGAAAACCTACTGTGGAAAAATAGGTTATGAGTTCATGCATATTTCAAACCCAGATGAAAGAAAGTGGTTTAGGGACAGGATAGAGCAAGATAAAAATGCACTTCAATTTACAAAAAATGGTAAAGAGGCAATTTTAAATAAATTGGTACAGGCAGAAGGATTTGAAAAATTTTTAGCTACAAAGTATGTGGGAACAAAAAGATTTGGTTTAGATGGTGGTGAAAGTTTAATACCTGCTCTTGAACAAATAATAAAAATTGGTGGTCAAAATAATATAAAAGAAGTTAAAATAGGTATGTCTCATAGAGGAAGGCTTAACGTTTTAGCAAATGTTTTACAAAAATCTTACAAAAAAATTTTTAATGAGTTTGCTGGTGAGTTTAGTACTGATTCTGAAGATAGTGCTGGAGATGTAAAATATCATCTTGGAGCGTCGTCTGATAGAGAATTTGATGGAAATTCAGTACATGTCAGTTTAACAGATAATCCCTCTCATTTAGAAGCTGTTAACCCAGTTGTTTTAGGTCAAACAAGAGCCAAACAATTTTTCCATAAAGACCGTGAAAGAAATAAAGTTATACCTATTCTTATTCATGGGGATGCAGCCTTTGCTGGCCAAGGAGTTGTAGCAGAATGTTTTGCAATGTCTGGACTACCAGGACATAACACTGGAGGAACAATTCATATTATTGTTAATAACCAAATAGGATTTACTACTAGTCCAAGATTTGCGAGGTCTTCACCTTATCCATCTGATGTTGCAAAAATGGTAGAGGCTCCAATTCTACATGTTAATGGTGATGATCCAGAAGCAGTTGTTTATGCAACTAGAATAGCAACTGAATTTCGATTAAAATTTAATAGAGACGTCGTAGTAGATTTAATTTGTTATAGAAGATTTGGACATAACGAGGGAGATGAGCCTTCATTTACTCAACCTTTAATGTATAAAAAAATTAGATCTCATCCCAGTGTTTACAAAATTTATGGAAATAAATTAGTAAACGAAAAATCTATAACTGAAGAATTATTAAATCAAAACGTTAAATCATTTAAAGATTTACTTGATGAACAATACAAAAGTGCAAAAGATTATAAACCAAAAATAGAATGGTTTGAGGGAACATGGTCAAGATATAAACCTGAAAGAGGTAAAGATAAAAGGGGTATAACTGGTTTCGATGAAAATAAATTAAAAATAATTTCAGATAAAATAAATGGTATTCCTGAGGAAAAAAATATTCACAAGACTATCTCTAAAATATTTAATGCTAGAAAAGAAAGTATCGAAAAAGGTACTGGAATCGATTGGTCTTCAGCTGAATCTTTAGCTTTTGGATCTTTGCTAGAAGAGGGATATCCAGTTAGACTTGTAGGACAAGACTCTGGAAGAGGAACATTCAGTCAACGACATTCCGTTTTAAGAAATCAAATAGACAATTCTAGGTACATTCCCCTTAATAATATTTCTAAAAATCAAAAGCAATTTGAAGTAGTAGATAGTTTTTTATCTGAACTTGCGGTTTTAGGTTTTGAATATGGTTATAGTCTAGTAGAGCCAAACACACTTACTCTTTGGGAAGCACAATTCGGTGACTTTGCTAATGGAGCTCAAGTAGTAATTGATCAATTTATTGCATCTGGCGAGAGAAAATGGAATAGAGCATCTGGTATAGTAATGTTGTTACCCCACGGATATGAAGGACAAGGACCAGAACATTCTTCAGCAAGATTAGAAAGATTTTTACAACTATGCTCAAACGATAATATGCAAGTAATGAACTGCACAACCCCAGCAAATTATTTTCATGCTTTAAGAAGACAAATGCATAGGAGTTTCAGAAAGCCACTAATCATAATGACACCAAAATCATTATTAAGAAATAAGTATTGTGTTTCAAGTTTAGAAGATTTTAACAAAAAAAATACTTTCCATAGAGTATTGTGGGATCATGCTATGGATCCTAAGTCTAAAGGATTTATTAAACTAAAAGAAAGTTCTAAAATAAGAAAAGTAATTCTTTGTTCTGGAAAAGTATATTTTGATTTGTTAGACGCCAGAGAAAAGTTTAAAAGAGATGATGTAGTGATGTATCGAATTGAACAATTGTATCCATTTCCAGCAAAAGCTTTGGTTAAGGAGTTAAAACCGTACTCTAAAAATGCTGAATTCTTTTGGTGTCAAGAAGAACCAAAAAATATGGGTGCTTGGTTTTCAGTTAGAGATTATATCCAATGGACATTAGACACTTTAAAGGCTAATAATAATAAAATTTCTTATATAGGAAGAAGCCCAGACGCAACTCCTGCAACAGGATATGCCAAAAGGCATAATTCTCAACAACAAGAAATAATTAACAAGGTATTTGATTAATTTTAATGAGTGAAAAAATAGTAGTCCCAGTTCTTGGTGAAAGCATAACAGAAGCGACAGTTGCAAAATGGTTAAAAAACGCAGGTGATACAGTCGAAGCAGACGAGCCAATTGTAGAGCTTGAGACAGACAAAGTAAACTTAGAAGTGCCATCTCCAATTTCTGGTGTTTTAACAGAGATAAATTCACAAGATGGATCAGTCGTTGAAGTAGGAGCATTATTAGGTTCTGTATCAGAAGAAGGTGGAGTGGTTAAATCTGCACCAAAAACCCAAAAAGAAATCAAGCAAGAGAAGATAGTTCCTGCAGAGAGCAATGTAATTAAATTAGATGCAAATAAAAAAGAACCAAAAGTATTTGAAGAAAAAGAGACAGAAAAAACCAAAGAGAAACCTTTAGTTTTAACTGAGGAAGTTAAACCAGATGTTGCTCCAAAAAGAGATATTAATCCAACCTTGTCTCCAGCAGTGAGAAAAATAGTAACTGAAAATAATATTGATATTAATTTAATTCAAGGTTCAGGAAAAGATGGGAGAGTTTTAAAAGGAGATTTAATAAGTTTGATGGGTGCAAATCCAAAACCATCTGAAAGAAAAATTCAATATGGTGAAGAAGAACGAATTAAAATGACTAGGTTGAGACAAACTATTGCAAAAAGATTAAAGCAAGCTCAAGAGAATGCTGCTCTTTTAACTACATTTAACGAGGTTGATATGAGCAGTGTAATGGAAATGAGGAAAGAAAATCAAGAGGATTTCCAATTTCGTTATGGGATAAAATTAGGATTTATGTCATTCTTTGTTAAAGCATGTGTAGTTGCTTTAAAAAATTTCCCTGCCGTGAATGCTGAAATAGATGGTGATGAGATTATCTATAAAAACTATTATAATATTAGTTTTGCTGTTGGAACAGATAAAGGTTTGGTTGTTCCAGTTTTAAGAAATGCAGATGAATTATCTTTTGCTGATATAGAAAAAAATATTAAAGAAATTTCAGAAAAAGCTCGAGATGGAAAGCTAACAATTGAAGATCTTCAAGGAGGAACATTTACAATAAGTAATGGAGGTGTGTATGGGTCTATGCTTTCAACCCCAATACTAAATTTACCTCAATCTGGTGTGTTGGGCATGCATAATATAGTAGAAAGACCTATTGTTGTAGATGGTGAAATCAAAATAAGACCAATTATGTATTTAGCATTATCATATGATCATAGAATTATTGATGGAAAAGAATCAGTATCTTTTCTTAAAATGATTAAAGAAAACTTAGAAAACCCTAGAAGGTTGTTTTTAGATATTTAAATGTCAGAAAAATTTCAAGCTGTAGTTATTGGAGGTGGACCGGGTGGTTATGTATGCGCGATCAGACTTGCCCAATTAGGATTAAAAACTGCATGTGTAGAGTCTAGAGGGTCTTTGGGAGGTACTTGTTTAAATATCGGTTGTATTCCATCAAAAAGCTTACTTAATCTGTCTGAAGAATTTCACAAAGTAAAAAGTTTAGCAAATAAAGGTATTGAAGTTGGTGAAGTAAAATTAAATTTAGACAAAATGATGAAAAGTAAAGATAAAGCTGTAACCGTTCTTACAAAAGGTGTTGAGTTTCTTTTGAAAAAAAACAAAGTTACTTACTTTAAAGGACATGGAAGTTTTAAATCTAAAAATGAAATTTTAATAAAGGATGATAAAAATAAAGAAAACATCATCCAAACAGAAAAAACAGTTATTGCTACAGGATCAGTTCCAGTTTCATTACCAGGAATAGAAATAGATGAGAAAACAATTGTCTCATCAACAGGTGCTTTAAAGTTAGAAAAGGTACCTAAGAAAATGGTCGTAGTAGGAGGAGGCTATATAGGATTGGAGATGGGATCTGTATGGTCAAGACTTGGAGCAGAGGTGCAAGTTGTTGAATTTTTAGATCATATTACACCTGGAATGGATAAAGAAATCTCTTCAGAATTTATGAAAATTTTAAAAAAACAGGGAATGAAATTTAATATGCAAAATAAAGTTGAAACAATTAAAAAAAATGCCTTAGGTGCAGTAGTTTCAACAGTAGATAAAGATGGTAATAAAAATAATTTTGAGTGTGATGTTGTTTTGATTTCTGTTGGCAGAAAACCTAATACAGATGGTTTGAATTTAGAGTCTGTAGGAGTAGATCTTGATGAAAGAAATAGAATTAAAACTGATAAAATTTTTAAAACTAACGTTGAAAATATTTATGCAATAGGCGATGTAATTGCTGGTCCAATGCTTGCACATAAAGCGGAGGACGAAGGTATAGCAGTTGCAGAAAACATAGTTGGTCAATCTGGACATGTAAATTACGATACAATCCCAGGAGTAGTTTATACAACACCAGAAGTAGCATCAATCGGTAAAACTGAGGAACAATTAAAAGAATTAAATAAAAAATATAAAGTAGGGAAATTTTCGTTTATGGCTAATTCAAGAGCTAAGGCCATAGATGATGCGGAAGGTTTTGTTAAAATTTTAGCCGATGAGCAAACAGATAAAGTATTAGGTGCACATATAATTGGACCTCATGCAGGAGAATTAATTGCAGAGATCGGTGTTGCAATGGAATTTGGCGCAAGTGCAGAAGATATCGCCCGAACTTGTCATGCTCATCCGACGTTTTCTGAAGCAGTTAAAGAAGCTGCTTTATCAGTAGATAAAAGAGCAATACACTCTTAATTTTTTTTCATATTATAAAAATATGAAATATCCGATTCTTGTACCAAATATCTTTAATCATCCATTCACTTATGAAAGTAGTTTAAAACTTAAAGTTGGTGATTATGTAATGGTACCTTTTGGAAAATCAAAAATTACCGGTGTTGTTTGGGACGAATTTGAAAAAAATAATAATAAAAATTTTAAGACTAAAAATATAATCAAGAAATTAGACGTTACTCCGTTAAAAAAAAATACAATAAATTTTTTAAATTGGTTTGCAGAATATAATCTTATCCCAAAGGGTATGGCTTTAAAGTTAGTACTCTTAACTAGTAATGCGGTAGAGAACAAAGAAACTCAACTTTATCAAATATTTGATAGCAAAATTAAACAAACCTTAATCAAGCTATCTAGTGATCAAAATAAATCTCTAAAAAAAATGAATGCTTCAAATAAAAAATTTAGAGTTCATGTTTTACAAGGTACAACTGGATCAGGAAAAACTTTAGTTTATTTTGAAGCGTTAAAACCACTGATAGTGAAGGGTTTTCAAGGATTAATTTTATTACCAGAAATAGGTCTCACCAGTCAGTTTGAACAAAAATTTTTAGAATATTTTGGTTTCAATCCTGCAGTTTGGCATTCGGGCATTTCAAAAAAAAAGAAAGAATTAATTTGGAGTGGTGTTTCTAACGGTAAAATAAAAATAGTTATTGGTGCAAGGTCCTCATTATTTTTACCATTTAAAAAATTAGGAATGATAATTGTTGATGAGGAACATGATCAATCATTTAAACAAGACGAAGGCATAACCTACAATGCTCGTGATATGGCAATTTCCAGAGCATCTTTCGAAAATATTCCAATCAATTTGATTACTGCTGTTCCTTCCATAGAAACTTTTGAAAATATTAAAAAAGGTAAATACGAGGTCTCTAGATTAAATGAAAGATATCAAAAGGCGGCGTTACCCAATTATGAAATTATTAATTTAAATAATACAAAACTTGAAAAACAATCATGGTTATCAAATAAAATTATTGAAAAAGTTAATTCACATTTGGAAAAAAAAGATCAAGTTTTGTTTTTTTTAAACAGAAGAGGTTTTTCTCCAAATGCTTTATGTAATAAATGTTTTACAAGTTTTACATGTCCAAATTGTACTATCAATTTAGTTTATCATAAAAATAAAAATAACCTATTGTGCCATTATTGTGGATATAAATCTGATATGAAAAGAAACTGTACAAAAGAAGGCAATTGTGAATTTATTTTTAGTGGCCCTGGTGTTGAGAGAATTTCAGAAGAAGTAAAAAGAAAATTTCCTGGTAAAAAAATAGAGATCTTTTCAAGTGACACTATGAATAAAAAAGATTCTAAAGAAAAAATAGATAAAATTATTAATAATGAAACTCATATTTTAGTTGGAACTCAATTAATTTCAAAAGGTTTTCATTTTCCAAGCTTAAATTGTATTGTAGTTGTAGATATTGATCTTTCATCTCAAGGACATGATTTAAGAGGTGCAGAAAAAAATTTACAGCTTTATCATCAACTTTCAGGACGTGCAGGAAGAACAGGAAAGCCAGCAATCGTATACTTTCAAACCTACGAAAATAATACTAAGATGATTTCAGAAATTACAAGTAAAAATCCAGATATTTTTTTAGAAAGAGAACTGGAGATAAGGAAAAAAAATAAACTTCCACCATTTCAAAGATTTATTTCTTTAATCTTAACTGGAGACAATGAAATTAAATTAGAAAAAGAAGCTATTAATTTTAAAAATTTTATTGAAAACAAAATTGAAGGAAAAATATTAGGGCCAGTGAATGCTCCATTGTTTAGATTAAAGAGAAAATTTAGAATTAGATTTTTAATTAGAGGCTTAAAATCTATGAAACTACAAAGTTCTCTTGCAAAAATTATTCCAAAATATAAATTTTCTTCTGGAATAAAACTTTCAGTTGATGTTGACCCAATTAACTTCAATTAACCTCAAAAAAGAGACCTTTTTTACCAATCCGCTACTTGAAGACATAAGGGTCATATGTTATTTAGGGCGTGATTTTTAAATAATCTTCAACATTATAGAGGAACCAAGTTGAGTAAAGACACCGGATTTTCAATAACTTCAGCTGAAAGGTACTCTCTTGCGCTTTTTGAACTTTCAGAGGAAAACAATCTTTTAAGTCAGATCGAAGATCAGTCTTCATCTATACTTAATTTAATAGATCAAAGTGAAGATTTTTCTAATTTGATTAAAGATCCAACTACAAGCCAAGTAGATTTACTAAAAGTAATCAATACAATCTCTGAAAATAATAAATTTGAGTCTTTATTTAAAAATTTTTTAAGTTTCTTAATTCGAAAAAGACGTTTTTTTTTTATTGAGCGTATACTTAAAAGCTTTATTGAAATTTGTTCAAGAAAAAGAGGTGAACTTAAAGCAGAATTGAAATCAGCAAAAGAATTATCTAATGAAGAAATTACAAAAATTACAGAAGAGTTAACAAAAAATTTTAGCTCAAAAATAAAATTAAACTATAAATATGACGAAAGTTTAATAGGAGGTTTGGTAGTACAAGTAGGAAGTACTATGGTCGATACCTCAATTAAAAATAAATTACAACAAATCGAAAATAGAATGATAGAGGCATAAATGGAAATAAATCCTTCAGAAGTTACAAAAATATTAAAAGAACAAATTAAAAATTTTGGCGATAAAGCAGAAGTCACAGAAGTTGGTCAAGTTTTATCGGTTGGAGATGGTATTGCTAGGATTTATGGTTTGGATAATGTTCAAGCTGGGGAGATGGTAGAGTTTGCAGATGGTTCAAAAGGGATGGCTCTAAACTTAGAAAGTGAAAACGTTGGTGTCGTAATTTTTGGTGATGACAGAAATGTTAAAGAAGGAGATGTAGTAAAAAGAACTGGTAATATTGTTGATACTCCAGTTGGAAAAGAATTATTAGGAAGAGTAGTGGATGGTTTAGGAAATCCTATCGATGGAAAAGGACCATTAGATAAAGGAATTAAAAAAAGCAGGGTTGAAGTAAAAGCTCCTGGTATTATTCCACGACAATCAGTAAGTGAACCAATGCAAACTGGTCTTAAATCAATTGATAGTCTAGTTCCGATTGGAAGAGGACAGAGAGAATTAATTATTGGTGATAGACAAACTGGTAAAACAGCAGTTGCAGTAGATGCAATTATTAATCAAAAAAAAATCAATGAATCTGGTGATGAAAAACAAAAACTGTATTGTATATACGTTGCAGTTGGACAAAAAAGATCAACAGTAAGACAAATTCAAAAAACATTAGAAGAAGCTGGAGCTATGGAGTACACAACAATCGTTGCTGCTACTGCATCTGACTCTGCTCCTTTACAATTCTTAGCACCATACACAGGTTGTGCTATGGGTGAGTATTTTAGAGATAATGGAATGCATGCGTTAATAATTTATGATGATTTGTCTAAACAAGCAGTTGCTTATAGACAAATGTCATTGCTATTAAGAAGACCGCCGGGACGTGAGGCTTATCCTGGAGATGTATTTTATCTTCACAGTAGATTACTTGAGAGAGCAGCTAAATTAAGTGATGAACATGGTGGTGGATCACTTACTGCACTGCCAATTATTGAAACACAAGGTGGAGACGTATCCGCGTTCATTCCAACTAACGTTATTTCAATTACAGACGGACAAATTTTCCTTGAAACAGAACTATTTAACCAAGGTATAAGACCTGCAATTAACGTAGGTTTGTCAGTATCAAGGGTTGGTTCATCAGCTCAAACTAAAGCGATGAAAAAAGTTTCTGGTTCAATGAAATTAGAGCTAGCACAATACAGAGAAATGGCAGCTTTTGCTCAATTTGGATCTGATTTAGATGCATCTACCCAGCAACTTTTAAATAGAGGCTCGAAATTAACTGAACTTTTAAAACAAAAACAATATTCACCCATGACTGTTGCCGAACAAGTTATTTCAGTATTTTGTGGAGTAAAAGGTTATCTGGATGATATTGATTTAAAAGACGTTGCTGAATTTGAGAGCAAGATTATTGAAAAATGTAAATCAGATAAGCCTGAAATTATCGAGTCAATTTTAATTTCAGGAAAACTTGAGGAAGATAAAGAAAAATTACTTGTTGAGGTGATCACTCAATTAAAAGGAAATTTTAAATCTTAAAAATTTATGGCAAGTTTAGACGACCTAAAAAAAAGAATAGCTAGTGTAAAGTCTACACAGAAAATTACTAAAGCTATGAAAATGGTTGCAGCAGCTAAATTAAGAAGAGCTCAAGAAAGCGCTGAGAAGGGAAGGCCTTATTCTGAAAAAATGAATAATGTTATTTTAAATTTATCAAATGGTATATCTGATAAAGAAAATGCACCAAAGTTATTGTCAGGTACTGGTCAAGAAAAAACTCATCTTTGCGTGGTGATGACTTCTGATAGAGGTTTATGTGGTGGATTTAATTCTAATATTATTAAAAAAGCTAAAAGTTATTTTGCAAAAATTTTAGATGAAGGTAAAGAACTTAAAATTATTACAGTAGGATCAAAGGGAAATGATCAACTAAAAAGAGTTTATGGTGACAAAATAATTGAAAATATTTCTTTCAAAGAATCTAAAAATGCAAATTATTTTGATGCTGACAAAGTCGGGAAAATGGTAATTGAAAAATTCGAAGCAGGTGAATTTGATGTTTGTACAATTTTTTATAACCAATTTAAAAATGTAATTACTCAAATTCCTCAAGCACAGCAAATTATCCCATTAAATAATGATGGAGAAGAAAGTAGCTCAGAAGAAAGTTACGAATTTGAACCAGATGAAGATGAAATTTTAAGCAATTTATTGCCAAAGAATATTTCTACGCAAATATTTAAAGCAATGTTAGAGAATTCAGCTAGCGAGCAAGGGTCTAGAATGAGTGCGATGGATAACGCAACCCGAAACGCAGGTGAAATGGTTGACAAACTTACTATTGAATATAATAGAAGTCGTCAGGCAGCAATTACAAAAGAACTAATAGAAATAATATCAGGAGCAGAAAGTTTATAATTATGAGCAAAGGAATAATCACACAAGTTATTGGAGCGGTAGTAGATGTGAAATTTGACGGTGAACTACCAGAAATTTTAACAGCATTAGAATGTAAAAATGGTGATAACAGATTGGTTTTAGAGGTAGCACAACACTTAGGTGAAACTACTGTTAGAACAATTGCTATGGATGCTACTGAAGGACTAAAAAGAGGTGATGAAGTTACCAACACAAATGCTCCTATTCAAGTTCCTGTTGGGCCTGAAACTCTTGGAAGAATTATAAATGTAATTGGGGAACCAATTGATGAAAGAGGCGAAGTTAAGACCAAAGAAAGTTGGCCAATTCATAGAGCTGCACCTGAATTTAATGACCAATCAACAGAAACTGAAATACTTGTAACAGGTATTAAAGTTATTGATTTGCTTGCACCTTATGCAAAAGGTGGAAAGATTGGATTATTTGGTGGAGCAGGAGTAGGAAAAACAGTTTTAATTATGGAATTAATTAATAACGTTGCAAAAGCTCATGGTGGTTTTTCAGTTTTTGCGGGAGTTGGAGAGAGAACTAGAGAAGGAAATGACCTTTATCATGAAATGATTGAATCTGGAGTAATTAAAAAAGAAGGAGCCGGTTCAAAAGCGGCTCTAGTTTATGGACAGATGAATGAACCTCCTGGAGCAAGAGCAAGAGTTGCACTTACAGGGTTGACTGTAGCTGAATACTTCAGAGACCAGGAAGGTCAGGACGTACTTTTCTTCGTAGATAATATTTTTAGATTTACTCAAGCAGGATCAGAGGTTTCAGCTTTGTTAGGAAGAATTCCATCTGCTGTTGGATATCAACCGACATTAGCTACTGACATGGGTAACCTACAAGAAAGAATTACTACTACAAATAAAGGTTCAATTACATCTGTACAAGCAATTTATGTGCCTGCTGATGATTTAACTGACCCTGCTCCAGCGACATCATTTGCTCACTTAGATGCAACGACTGTACTTTCAAGACAAATTGCTGAAATTGGTATTTATCCAGCAGTAGATCCACTTGATTCTACATCAAGAATTTTAGATCCAAGAATTGTTGGAGATGAGCATTATAGAGTGGCAAGAGATGTTCAAAGAATTCTACAATCATATAAATCACTACAAGATATTATAGCTATTCTTGGTATGGATGAGTTATCCGAAGAAGATAAATTAGTTGTAGCAAGAGCTAGAAAAATCCAGAGATTTTTATCTCAACCATTCTTTGTTGCAGAAGTATTTACTGGTTCTCCAGGAAAACTTGTTGATCTTGACTCAACTATCAAAGGTTTTGATGCAATCTGTAAAGGTGAGTATGATCACTTACCTGAAGCTGCTTTTTATATGGTTGGAACAATTGAAGAAGCTATAGAAAAAGCTAAGAAAATGGAACAAGAAGCTGCTGCTTAATGAGCGAAGAGTTTAAATTAGAAATAGTAAATCCTGAAAAATCTTTTTTAGTAAAAGACGATGTTTCAGAAGTTGTGGTTCCTACTTTTGAAGGAGAGATGGGAATATTGAAGGATCATATTTCTATTATTTCCTTTTTGAAACCTGGGATAATTAAGATTTTATCAAAATCAGGTGATGAAAATTATTATGTTGAAGATGGAATTGTTGAGTTCAAAAATAACAATTTATCAATTTTAACAAGTACAATTTTTAATCTTGCTGATATGGATAAATCAAAGCAACAAGATTTACTTAAACAGGCAGAAGAAGAGGCTAATAAAACCGATATTAACGATCAATCTAAATATTTAGCAGATCAAAAAGTTGAAGTTTTAAAAACTCTAAATTAGATTTTTTACTTTTTCTTTAAGTTCTTTGTAAACATGATGTTTAAAATCAACCACAACATCAGTAATTAAATCTAAGTCAATCCACTTCCAATCTAAAAATTCTGGATTAGATGTATTAATATTTATTTCATTATCATTTCCAATAAATCGCATTAAAAACCATTTTTGCTTCTGACCTTTGTATTTACCTTTCCAAATAATACCTAGTAATCTATCAGGTAAATCATAGGTTAATGTACCATCTAATTCTTTTATAAGTTCTACACTTTTGATACTTGTTTCTTCCTCTAGTTCTCTAAATGCAGCTTTTAAATTATCCTCTCCCTCATCAACACCACCCTGAGGCATTTGCCAAAAATTTTTAGGATTATCTATTCTTTTTGCAACGAATACTTTATTTTGTTTATTCAGCAACACAATTCCGACCCCACTTCTCAGTGGTAAATCTTTAAAATTTTTATTCATATTATCCGTTAAGTAACTTAATAGCGTAGTTTAATTGATTATCAGTATCAGTTTTTATTCTAAAATCATCACCTTCTTCATTTACTTCTATATCTGGTCTAACACCTACTTCAGAAATAGATTTTCCAGAAGGAAGATAATATTTTGCAACAGTTAATCTGATAGCTCCACGATTTTTTAAAGGAATAATTGATTGGACAGAACCTTTACCAAAGCTATTTTCACCAACGATAATTGCTCTTTTGTGATCCTTTAAAGCTCCAGCAACAATTTCAGATGCAGATGCTGAACCATAGTTAATTAAAACCAATAATGTTTTTCCATCAGTAATATCTCCTTTTTTTGCAAACCATTTTCTATTTTCAGATTTTTTTCTGCTTTTTGTTGAGACTATCTCTCCATTTTCTAGAAAAAAATCTGAAATCTTTATTGCTTGAGATAAAAGACCCCCAGGATTATTTCTTAAATCTAAAATAAATGAATTTAAGTTTTTATCTTTTTTAAGTTTTTTAATTTGTTCTTCTATTTGATCACTACTGTTATCGTTAAATGAAGTAAGCCTGATGTATCCAATATTTTCATCTATAATTTCAGATTTTACAGATTGGACCTGAATAACTTCTCTTATGATATTAAATGTTAACGCTTTTCTTTCACCTCTTCGTCTTACTGTCAACTCTATTCCAGAACCTACAGGTCCTCTCATTAAATCAACAGCTTCACTTAAAGATTTTCCTTGAACTTGAACATCATTTATTTTTACTATGTAATCACCAGCTTTTAATCCAGCCCTAGATGCAGGTGTGTCATCTATTGGTGAAATTACTTTCACGACACCAGCTTCCATGCTAACTTCAATTCCTAGTCCGCCAAACTCACCACTGGTTTCTGTTTGCATTTCATCAAAAATTTTAGGAGACATGTATGATGAATAAGGATCTAAGGATTGTAAAAGTCCATTGATAGCAGAGTCCATACTTTCAGATTGATTGAACTCATCAACATATTCTTTATTAATTTTTTCTAGAACCTCACCGAAGAGATCAATTTTTTTATAAATATCAATTTCAGCTGAAATAACAGTTTTATTTAAGCAAAAAATAGAGAAAAAAACTAATAATAAAAATTTAATTTTTTTCATATCATCATTTTTTCTTTTGGAATTAGCTCTGACCAAATTTTCTCTAATTCATAAAACTTTCTTTTTTCTGGGTGAAAAATATGAACAATCAAATCAATCCCATCAACAAGTTTCCATTCTCCACTTTCTTTACCCTCAATTTTTGAGTCTTTTACACCGTTATTTTTAAGCTTTTCTAAAACTTGTTCTGATAAAGATTGAATATGTCTAGATGAAGTTCCACTTGCTATGATCATATAATCAGCCATAGAACTTTTATCTTTAAGATCAATAGTTACAATGTCTTGAGCTTTATTGAGATCTAGTGTGTTGATTACAATTTCTTTTAAGTCTGAAATTTTGTCCATTAATTGATTTTAGATTATCAAATTTTTCTTAATTGAGAAGATGAAATGTTGACTTTATTAAACTCAATAAACTGTAAATTGGTCTTGCTAAGTTGCTTAAATGTCTTTGATTTTAAAGAATTTTTTTTATATCCATGTCTGTCAAAAACTAGAATATTACATTTTTGTGAAATTAATTTAAATTTATACCATTTATGAAAATTAACAAGGTTGTCGGCACCCATTAAAAAATATATTTCAATGCTTTTATCTCTTTTTAAATGATTGATTAAATTTATTGTTTTGTTTGATTTAATAATTTTTTCATAAAATTTAACCTTAATAAATGAATTTGTACCAATTATTTTTTTACAAAATTTAATTCTGTGAGAAACAGATGTCTCGCTCTCTGTTTTAAATGGATTTTTTTTTGTAATTGCCCAAATAACTTTTTTAAGTTTAAATCTTTTTTTTGCTTCCTTAGAAATTGCTAAATGTCCTTTGTGAGCAGGATCAAACGATCCACCTAATATACCAATTTTTATTTTTGTGTTATTCAATTTAATTTCTTATTTTACCATTACTGGTGATTTCATATTTATATGAAATCAATTGATTTAAACCTACAGGACCTCTTGGTGGTAGTGTATTAGTAGAAATTCCAACTTCTCCACCAAATCCAAATTCACCGCCATCAGCAAATTGTGTGGAGGTATTATGCATTGCAATTGAGCTTTTAACATTTTTTAGGAAATATTTTGCTGTCTTTTTATTTTTTGTAATGATGGAGTCAGTGTGCATAGTTCCGTATTTGTTTATATGCTTAATTGCCTCTTCAGAATTTTTAACAACTTTAACAGATACAATTGATGATAAATATTCAGTTGACCAATCTTTTTCTTTTGCAGGATATACTTGACCATTGTAATAACTTTTGAAAATCTTATCGCCAATTATTTTACAACCACTATTTTCAAGTTCCTGCAAAATAGGATTACTAAATTTTTTGACTATATTTTTATGAATTAGAATAGTTTCAGTCGCACCACAAATACTTGTATTTCTTAATTTAGCGTTATAGACAACTTCTTTAGCCATTTTTAATTCTGCATCTTTATCTATATAAGTATGACAAAGTCCCTCTAAGTGCCCAATTATAGGTACTTTAGATAAATTTAAAACTTTTTTAACTAAATTTTTTCCACCACGAGGTATGATTACATCTATATATTTTTTCATCTTAGAAAGCATAATATCCACAAGTCTTCTTTGTTTTGAATCAATAAATTGAATAAAGTTTTCATCAACTTTATTTTTTTTAAGTGCTTTTCTAAACAACTTAGCTAAAGCTTTATTTGAATTTATAGCCTCAGAGCCTCCTTTCAAAATCACTACATTTCCAGATTTAAAACAAAGACTAGCAACATCTGAAGTTACATTTGGTCTACTTTCATAAATAACCCCAATAACTCCAATTGGTATTGATACTCTTTTTATATTCAAACCATTTGGTCTTTTCCATTTGTCTAAAGTGTTGTCTATAGGGTCTCTTAATTTAGCTATTTTTAAAATAGAATTTATAATTCCATTTAATTTATCTTCATTTAAGTGAAGTCTTTTAATTAAGTTCTCTTTTAACCCTTTTTTTCTTGCGTAATTAATATCTTTTGAATTTTGATTAATAATAAATTTTTTTTCATACTTAATTAATTTCGCGTAATCATTTAAGACTTTATTTTTTACTTCAGTTTTAACTTTATACTCACTAGCTTTTCGAGCTTTTATTCCAACTAAATTCATGTATTTAATCATTTAAATTTCCACCATATCATCTTTATGAATAACTTCTGACTTTGCAACATAGCCTAATAATTTTTCAATTTCATTAGAGTGATGACCCATAATTTTGGTTACTTCGTCAGAAGTAAAGGAGCTTAACCCTCTGGCACACTCATTATTTTTTTTATCTAATACTTTAATATGATCACCTTTGTTAAATCTTCCTGAAACTTTTTTAATTCCTGCTGCTAACAAACTTTTTCCAGATTTTAATGCTTTTTTAGCACCATCATCAATTATTAAAGCTCCCTTAGGTGCCACAGAACTTATTATCCATTTTTTTCTAGCATCTAACTTTGAAATTTTTGGACTAAACCAAGTGCAGTTATTTTTTTCAATTATTTTTGAGATAGGATTTGAATATAGTCCATTCGCAATAACCATACTTGTACCGGCAAGCTGACATATTTTGGCTGCTTCAATTTTTGTATGCATACCACCACTTCCATATTCATTTACACCTTTAATATAAATTTTTTTTAGATCTTTTTTTAAATCATCAATTTTCCTAATTAGTTTAGCATCCTTAAAAATTTTAGGATTTTTTGTATACAAACCATCAACATCAGATAATAAAATTAACGCATCTGCGTTTGTAATTTGTGCGACCCTAGATGCCAATCTGTCATTATCTCCATATTTTATTTCACTCGTTGCAATAGTGTCATTTTCATTGACCACAGGAATAAAACCAAGTTCAAAAAGATTATCAAAAGTTCGTTTTGCATTGAGAGATCTTCTTCTTTCCTCAGTATCTTCTAATGTAAGCAAAATCTGAGAAATATTTAATTTATATTTTGTGAAAGTTTGTGAAAATAAATTCATCAGCTCTATTTGACCAATAGAAGCAATAGCTTGACTCTTATCTAATTTGATATTTTTTTTATTATAATTCATTTTCTTGCAGCCCAAAGCTATAGCGCCAGAGCTAACAATAACTACTTTTTGATTTTTATCTCTTAATTTTTTAATATCTTTTGCAAAACTAGATAACCATTTTTTCCTAATTTTTTTGTTTTGATCAACTAGAAGAGATGACCCAATTTTGACAACAATTATTTTATAGTTTTTAAGATACATAAGACAAAAGTTTTGCTTTAATTTTTGATACAGATTTTTTTTCCAGAGTTGTCATTGTCATAATCTCACAATTTTTACCCTTTGAAAAATGATCTATAACTTCATTCGCTGTTTCTTCATCAATTAAATCAATTTTACTTAGCACAATTAGTTCTTTTTTTTCTAATAACTTTGCACTGTAGCTTTTTAATTCATTTTTCACCTGATTATAAGACTCATTCAGATCTAAGTTGGTCACATCAATTAAGTGCAGTAAAGACTTACATCTCTCTATATGTTTTAAAAATTGTATCCCTAAGCCTATACCTTCGTGAGCTCCTTCAACTAATCCTGGAATATCTGCAATAGTAATTTCTTTATCATCATAAGAAGCTACGCCAAGATTTGGATTAACAGTTGTAAATTTATAGTTTGCAATTTTAGGATTTGCGTTTGTTAATGCTGCTAACAAACTTGATTTTCCAGCATTTGGTAATCCTATAATACCGATATCAGCAATTGTTTTTAATTGAAGCCATATTGTAAATTCCTCTCCGATGGTCCCTTTAGTAAATTTTCTTGGAGCTCTATTTGTAGAACTTTTAAATCTTGTGTTTCCCAAACCTCCTTTTCCACCAGCAGCTGCAACATATTCTTCACCTTTTTTATTAAAATCGAAAAGAAGAGTTTTGTTATCTTCTTCAAATACCTGTGTACCAAGGGGAACTTTTAAAATTAAATCTTCACCACCTTTTCCTGTTCGGTTTTGACCAGAACCATTTTCTCCACGTTCGGCTTTGTGATGTTGTTGATATCGATAATCAATAAGGGTATTTAAATTTTCCTCTGACTTTAAAATAATTGATCCACCTTTTCCACCATCCCCACCATCCGGTCCACCAAACTCAACATATTTCTCTCTTCTAAAACTAGGAGATCCATCTCCACCGTTTCCAGCTTTAATATAAATTTTAACTTGATCGAGAAATTTCATAATACAACATCTATTTTAATTGGTTGTACTATTAATTGGGCTTTACAGAAACGAAAGTTCTATCTGATTTAGATTTTTTGAAGACAACTTTTCCTTTAACAACTGAAAATATTGAATGATCTTTACCCATACCAACATTTTCACCTGGAAAAATCTTAGTTCCTCTTTGTCTAACAATTATGTTTCCAGGAATTACTGTTTCACCACCATACTTTTTTACACCAAGTCTTCTACCGGCACTATCTCGTCCGTTTCGTGATGATCCACCTGCTTTTTTTGTTGCCATAATTTACCTAATAACTATTTGCTTACTGCTTCCTTAACTTCTTCTTTTTTTGAAGTTTTAGAAATTTTTTCAGCTTCTGATAAAACTTTACCATCTTTTGAAAAAATTTTGTTAATTCTTATCATAGAATATTCTTGTCTATGCCCATTTTTTCTTCTTGAATTTTGTCTTCTTCTTTTTTTAAAAATTAAAATAGTTCTATTTTTACTATTTTTAATTAAATTAGCTTCTACTTTTGCACCCTCAACATTTGGAGTTCCAATTTCAATTGATTTATCATCACCATATGCCAAGATTTCATTAAACTCTATTTTGGTCTCAGGTTTAGAGTCTGGTAGTTTTTCAATCTTTAGAATTTCTCCAGATTTTACTTTATACTGTTTTCCACCTGTCTTTATTACTGCGTATGACATATTATGATTTAATTTAAAGTTACCGCAATATAGTTGTAGCCAGCCTTTAGTCAAGCCGAATTAATTAGAAATTATCCTTAAAATCTCTTAATTTTGAAAAGGTTTTAACATCTTTTGCTCTTAAAAATATATTACACTCCAATTCCTCTTTTAAAGTTGAGGGTATCGTAGGAATTCCATTTTCTCTTAATTTTTCTATTTTTTTTATTTTTTTTTGTAACTCTTTGTTCTCAGAATCATATTTTTTACAAAATTTTGCATTATTAAAAGTGTATTCATGACCACAATAAATTTTTGTCTCTTCTGGTAATAATTTAATTTTGTTTAAAGATTCAAACATTTCCTCATAAGAACCTTCGAATATTCTTCCACAACCAAGTGAGAAAAGTGTATCTCCGGTAAAAACTAATTTTTCTTTAAAAAAATTAAAACAAATATGGCCTGATGTGTGTCCAGGTATATGCATAATTTTAGCTTCAAAGTTTTCGGCTTTCCATATTTGATTGTCTTCTAACAATATGTCTATTCCAGGAATTCTTTTTGAGTCTCCTTCAAAACCCACAATAACTGACCCATATTTTTTTTTTAATTCTTGATTTCCTCCAATATGATCATAATGATGATGAGTATTAAGAATATATTTTAATTTTATATTTTTATTTTTTAAGAAATTTATTATTGGTTCAGACTCACTGGGATCTACAACACACGCAAAATTGTTACTTTCGTCTATTATTAAATAGCTATAGTTGTCTTGAAGACAAGGTATAATTTCAATACGCATTTTATTTTTCTATCAAAAATATACCAAGATCTGCAAACAAATTTTTAACGCCTAAATTACTCTGATTTATTGTTGATTTATCAAGATTGTTTAAAGCGAGTGATTTAAAAATCTTTATATCTTTTGATTTTACAAAATGAAAAAAATCTTTGATTGTGCACATGTGTAAATTTGGAGTGTTATACCATTCATCTGGTAATGTTTTTGTAATTGGCATTGTACCTTTAAATAATAAATGAAATCTCACTTTCCAGTATCCAAAATTAGGAATCGTAACTATTGCCTTTTTTCCAACTCTTAAAAGTTCATTTAAAACTAATTCAGGATTAAGAAAAGCTTGTAGGGTTTGACTCAAAACAACATAATCAAATGATTTGTCTGGAAATTGCTTTAAATCTTTTTCAGCATTTCCTTCAATTACAGTTAATCCTTTAGCAATACATTCTTGCACTTTTTCTTTTGAAATTTCTAATCCCCTTATATTTATATTTTTATTATCCTTTAAAAATTTCATCAAAGTTCCATCAGCACAACCTACATCTAAGACTTTCTTATCTTTTTCTATTAAATCTGCTATTACCTGAAATTCATTTTTCATAATTAATTTTCTTCGTAAGATTTATCTAAAAAGTTTTTTAGTGCACTCAAGAAATCAGGAACGTCTAGCAAAAAGGAGTCGTGACCTTTATCTGACTCAATTTCTACAAATCCAACATCAGCTCCTATTGAGTTTAAAGCAATCACAATATCTTTGTTTTCTTGAGTTGGATAAAGCCAATCTGAAGTAAAAGAAATTATAAAAAATTTCGCGTTTGTATTTATAAATGCTTCTGAAAGATTACCGTTGAATTTTTTAGCTAAATCAAAATAATCCATAGCTCTAGTAATATAAAGATAACTATTTGCATCAAATCTATCTACGAAAACTGAGCCCTGATATCTTAAATAACTTTCTATTTGAAAATCAGCGTCAAATCCAAATTTAAGATCTTCTCTTTCTTGTAATTTTCTTCCAAATTTTTCCTGCAAACCTTTTTTAGATAAATAAGTAATATGAGCTGCCATTCTAGCTACTGCCAATCCTTTTCCAGGATTAGTATCGTTTGATGTATAATTCCCGTCTTTCCAGTTACTATCAGCTGTAATAGCTTGTCTACCTAGTTCGTTAAAAGCAATATTTTGAGCTGAATGACTAGATGTGGTTGCTATCGGTATCACTGTTTTGGATTTATCAGGAAAGTTACTAATAAACTGAAGGACTTGCATACCTCCCATTGAACCACCAGTTATAGAAAACAGTTTATCAATACCAAAATGATCAAGTAAATTATATTGAGCATTCACCATATCATTAATTGTAATAACGGGAAAATTTATTCCAAAAATTTTTTGATCAGGATCTTTATGACTTGGTCCATATGATCCCATGCATCCACCAATTACGTTAGAGCAAATAACAAAATATTTATTCGTATCTATAGCTTTATCAGGACCTACTGCATAACTCCACCAACCCTCTTTGTTAGTTACAGGGTTTATTCCGGTTACAAATTGATCTCCTGTTAGAGCATGAAAAACTAATATTGCATTGTCTTTTTTTGAATTAAGTGAACCGTAAGTTTCATAGGCTATCGGAAAATCTTTTATGGTCTTTCCACAGTCTAATTTTAGTGGTTTCTCTACAATTAAAGTTTTTATGTTTTTCTCAGTATTCATAGTTTTTGACTGTTTCGAATTGTGAGAAAAAAAACTATTTTAGCGGTTTTTTTTAAGCGCTCGCAATTCAGTTAAATCAGCGCATAATTTTTTTACTAGAACTTATTTATTATGTCAATTTTTTAAAAAATCCTCTTATTCTCTATAAAATTTTGTAATTTTATCTATAAAGAGCACATAAATTAAAAAAAATGATAACTCCAAATTTCAAAAAATTTAAAATTGAGGCTTATAGGCCTGGTAAATCAAAAGTTAAGAAACTTAAGAACGTGATTAAGCTTTCTGCAAATGAGTCTGCTTTAGGTATGAGCCCTAAAGCAAAGAAAATAATATCAAATAAAAATCTGAATTTAGACAAATATCCAGATGGAAAATCTCAAAATTTAAGAAAAGCAATATCTAAAGCTTATAAATGTAATTTTGAGAAAATTATTTGTGGCGCTGGTTCAGATGAAGTTATTCAAATGCTCTGTCAGTTGTTTTTAAACCCAAAAGATGAGGTTGTGGTACCAAAGTACAGTTTTTTAATGTACAGAATTTACTCAAAAATTGTAGGTGCAAAAGTTGTATTTGCAAAAGAAATTAATTTTAAAGTCTCAGTAAATGAAATTTTAAAAAAAATAACAAAAAAAACTAAAATTGTGTTTATAGCTAACCCAAACAATCCTACAGGAACTTACTTAACTAAAAAAGAAGTTTTAGAATTAAGAAAAAGATTAAATAAAAAAATTTTACTAGTTATAGATGATGCCTATACAGAATATATGAAAAACAAAGATTATTCATCTGGGTTAGATTTGTTTAAAAATAAAGACAATGTTTTCATCCTTAGAACTTTTTCTAAAATGTTTGGATTAGCTTCTCTGAGAGTAGGTTGGGGATATGGATCAAAAAAAATAGTTGATGCGCTAAATGTTATAAAACCACCATTTAATGTAAATGGTATTGCTCAATTAGCTGCCACCGAGTCACTGAAGGATAAAGCTTTTATAAATAAATCGATTAGACATAATTTATTATATTCTGAAAAAATTAAGAAATTTCTTGAGACATATAATATTTTTTCAAATTCAGTTTCAGCAAACTTTTTGTTACTTAATTTTGAAAAATGCAGATATTCAGCAAAATTTCTGTATGAAAAACTTAAAAATAAGGGAATTATTTTAAGATCAACAGAAGATGGTTATCATATAAAGAATAAATTAAGGTTAACTATTGGATCTAAAAAAGAAAACTTAAAATTTATGAGTGTTATTAAGCAAGTATTAAAAAAATGAAAAATATTTTAATTATTGGCTGTGGATTATTAGGATCATCTTTATTAAGGCGTATTACCAAAAAAAAAATAGCAAAAAAGATATTTATTTATGAAAAATCAAAAGCAAATATTGCTAAGATAAAAAGATTAAAATTACCTGGAACAATTGTAAAATCATTAAAGGAAGGTGCAAGTAATTCTGATTTAATCATCTTTTGTACACCAATGAGTGAATACAAAAATATTATTTTAAAAATTAATAAATTTATACAATCGAAAACATTGATTACAGATATTGGTTCTTCAAAAATTGAAACTTCTAAAATTATAAATAAATTTTTAAAGAAAGGTATTAATTGGATTCAAAGTCACCCGATAGCTGGATCAGAGGTCAGTGGACCAGAGCATGGTAAAGAAAATATGTTTACTGGTAGATGGTGCATAATAATTAAAGAAAAAAATATTAAAAAAAATAAGATAAATATTCTAACTAAGTTTTGGAAAAAAATTGGAGCAAAAATAGTTTTTATGAGCGCTGAAAAACATGACAAAATTTTTTCTATTACTAGTCATTTACCACACTTAATTGCATATAATCTGGTGAAATCCGCACAAGATTTTGAGAAAAAACAAAATTATGAGCTAATCAAATATAGCGCTGGTGGATTACGAGATTTTTCTAGGATTGCAGCATCAAATGAAATCATGTGGAGAGATATTTTTTTTAACAATAAAAATAATATTTCAAAGGCGATTGATTTATTTATTAAAAATTTAAATCAATTTAAAAAAGATATTAATTCAAAAAATAATAAGTCTATCATAAAGAAACTTATTCAGACCAAAAAAGTAAGGTCAAAAATCATCAAATTAAAACAAGATATAGACAAGCCTGACTTTGGAAGAAATTAATATTTTATTCTAGATACTTTTTTTACCTTTAACTTGGCAGTTTTTTCAATTCTGTTAATAGTTTCTATAATTGGCATAATAATTACTTTTCTTTCTGGACCATAAGCATGAATTAGTTGTTTGGAATTTAAACACATAGCAACATGACCTTTCCAAAAAATAATATCTCCTTTTTTAAATAGTTTTTTCTTTAAATTCTTTTTTGTATATTTGATTTGATCTTTTGTATCTCTTGGATAAAACGAATTATTGTAACAATAAAATATTTGCAATAAGGCTGAACAATCAATACCTTTAAATGTTTTTCCACCCCAAACATATTTTACATTGAGAAATTTTTTAAATATTTTTGTAAAATTATTTTCTTTATGGTTTATTTTTTTAATATCAGCTTTTTTAATCCATTTATTTTTTTCAATTTTTACGTAATTCTTATTTTGTTCAAATACAGATAATTTGGATGCAAGTGGAAGGCAACTGTTAGTTCCAATTCCAGGTTTTTTATAAATTTTTGCTTTTAGTGAATTGACTTTATAATTGGGGCTAAATTTTTCTATATATTTTGAATTTTTTATATAACCCTTATAATTGTCAAATAAAGTTTTAATTTTTATCCAATTTTTATTTTTTGCTAATATTTTGAATTTTTCACCATGAATAATTTGTGAAGTTACCTCAGATCTTTTCGAAGGATTTTTGTAAATATTCGAAAAATTACCTATGAAATAAAAATTATTTTGCACCAATTTTAATTTTGTTTTTAATTAACCACAAACAAATTAATGATGGTATTACCATTATAGTCGTTAAAACAAAAAATGTTCCCCAATCTCCATTTAACCAGTCAACTAGAGCTCCTGAGGATGAAGCTAAAGTAGTACGACCAGCAGTACCAATTGAAGCAAGCAATGCATATTGTGTGGCTGTATAAGTTCTATCAACTAGTAATGATATAAATGCAACAAATGCTACAGTTGCAAAAGCTGCTGTGATGTCATCAGCTATAACTGCAATTGCAAATAAAATTTCTGATTTTCCAGTCCATGCTAAAACTGCAAATAAAAGATTGGTCATAGCCATTAACCCACCAGCATAGAACATAGTTTTAATTGTTCCAGCTCTCATGGCCATTACTCCACCCAACAAAGTAAATACAACTGTTGTTATCCAGCCAAGACCTTTTGAAAAAATTGCAATTTGACCTTTGGAGAAACCAATTTCTTTATAAAAAACAATAGACATTCTACCCATAAATGCCTCACCTATCTTAAACAAGAAAACAAATCCTAAAATTCCAGCTGCAATGGCAAAACCATTTTTTCTAAAAAAACTAATAATAGGTCCGCCTATAGTTCCTGTAATATAAGCGATAAAGTTTGTAATAATATTTCTAGACCCAAGTTTTCCCTCAATTAATTTGTCCGTTTCTCTCTGTTTTGCTTGTCTGCTTGTCTCTATAGGTTCATGAACAAACATTAATCCGATATTCATTAAAATTATTAAAATACCTAAAATTAAAAAAGTTGCTTGCCAGTAGTCAGCTACCCCTAGGTTTTCAAAAAATTCTGCAGTAAATAAAGCAACAACTCCACCTAATTTATAACCTGTCCACCAACCAACAACAGCCATGGCTGCGCCTGCAGCCATTGATTTTCCTTCATTTTCATTTATCTGTTCAATTCTTAATGCATCCACAGTTATATCTTGGGTTGCTGACGCGATAGCAATAATTAAACCTACAGTAATTAATAAAGCCAAATTTTCAGTTGGATTAATCACACTCCAAACAACAAGACTTAACAAAATAATTAATTGCATCAAAACTATCCATCCTCTTCTATGACCTAATTTTTTTGTTAGTATAGGAATTTGAATTCTATCTATAATGGGAGCCCACAAATAATTGAAAGCGTATACTCCAAAAATTAAACCTGCCCATCCAATTGTTGATCTACTAAGACCTTCTTCTTTAAGCCAAAGACTTAAGCTACTTGCAATTAATACCCATGGAAATCCACTTATTGCACCTAATAAAAGAATTCTTACCATTCGAATATCTTTATAAACTGCAAGAGAATCAAGCCATGTTTGTTTCTTTGTTTCAGACATAATTAATTTCTCCAAAAAGATGGTAAGAACAATACTAATATTGCAAACAACTCAAGTCTACCTAAAATCATACCTACAGTTAAAATCCATTTAGAAATATTGGGCAAAGATGAAAAATCTCCATTAGGCCCGATAATAGGTCCTAAACCTGGACCAACATTTGATATTGATGTTGCCGCTCCAGAGATAGCAGTTATAAAATCGAGGCCTGTTAATGATAATAATGCAGCTAAAATAAAAAAAATAACAAAGTAAAAATAAATAAATGAAATTATTGATGCAATAAATTTATCATCAACAGATCCTTGATCGTATTTAATTACAAATATTCCCTTGGGATATATAATTTTTTTTAATTGATTTAATATAAATAAATATAGAATTTGAATTCTAAAAATTTTGACTCCACAAGTAGTTGATCCAGCACAGCCCCCAATAAACATTAATGCAAGAAATATTGTTATAGGAAAACTTCCCCAACCGTCGAACTCAGCATTTACATAACCTGCTGAACTTAATAAAAATAAACCTTTTGCAATGTTGTCAACGCTACTTTATGCAGATAGTTTTTTAGGAAGAAGTTTAGTTGGAAGAATTGCACAGGGAACTGCGCGAGCTAATCAATCTATAAAAGCAATCAATTTAAATGGTGAAAAAGTTGATGAAGGAAAATTAACAAAAATTTTTAGATATGAAGGTACAAAAAAAGTTCCAATAGATGTTGGCGAGGCTGGGGATATCGTAGTTGTAGCGGGGTTAGAAAAAGCAAATGTTGCTGATACGATATGTGACTTAGAGGTAAATGAGCCAATCCCTGCGACACCAATAGATCCTCCTACAATGTCAATTACAATTACTGTAAATACTTCACCCTTAGCTGGAACTGAAGGTAAAAGACTAACCAGCACCCAAATAAGAGATAGATTAGTTCAAGAGGCACAAAATAATGTTGGAATTACATTTTCTGAAAACGAGGGAAAAGACTCTTTTGTTGTTAGTGGTAGAGGTGAGTTGATGTTGGAAATTCTTTTAACTCAAATGAGAAGAGAAGGTTTTGAAATGACAGTTAGTCCTCCAAAAGTTTTATATAAAACTGATGAAAGTGGAAACAAACTTGAGCCAATTGAAGAAATTACTATGGATCTTGATGAACAACATTCATCAAAAGTAATTGACTCAATGAACAGAAGAAAAGGTAAACTAATAGAACTCAAAGATACTGGAACCAACAAAAAAAGATTAATTTTTCATGCGCCTACTAGAGGTTTAATGGGCTACACAAGCAGATTTCTTACACTTACAAAAGGAAATGGAGTGATCAACAGAATATTCCATAGCTATGGTACTTTTGAAGGAGAGATGGAAGGTAGAAGAAATGGAGCATTAATCTCAATGGAGCAAGGAAAAGCTGTTGCATTTGCTATCTTTAACTTACAGGCACGAGGAGAAATGTTTGTTACACATAATGACTCTGTTTATCCTGGAATGATAGTTGGTCTTTCGCCTAAACCAGGTGATATGATTATTAATGTAATGAAGGGTAAAAAATTGACTAATATGAGAACTCAAGGTACTGATGAGAATGTTGTTCTTACACCAGTAAGAAAGATGTCAATTGCAGAACAATTAAGTATGCTGAATACAGATGAAGCTTTAGAGATAACACCAGACTCATGCAGATTAAGAAAAGCAATTCTTGATCCACACGAAAGAAAAAAAAGCGAAAAAGCTATAGCTGCAGCCTAATCAAAAGTTTTATTAACTAAATAAAGTCCTAAAGCAACACAAGGACCTATGCCAAATGCAAATAATAAAGTTCCAACCCCAACTGTTCCTCCTAAATACCACCCAATACTTACAACTGAAATTTCTAATGTACCTCTTACAACAGCTATAGGAAAATTAGTTAATTTTTGTAATCCTATCATTAATCCATCTCTAGGACCGGCTCCTAAATTAGATACCAAGTAAATACCACCACCTATTCCAACCATGATTACAGAAATTACAGCTAATAATAATTGATAAATATAATTTGATGGTGTTGGAACATATTTAATGCAAAGATCAATCATAATTGCAATTATCAATGCATTAAATATTGTACCCATTCCTGGTTTTTGCCCAAGAGGGATCCATAAAATTAAAACAGCAATACTTATTAATAATGTGATAGTTCCAATACTTAAATTAACATTTAAGGAAATACCTTGGGCTAAAACACTCCAAGGAGAGGCTCCTGTAAATGAAACAATTAACAATCCTTCACCCAATCCAAATAAAGACAAACCAAAACATAAGAAAAAAAATGTAGAAAACTTTGGTTTAAAATTAAATGGTTTTTCAGAACTCCATTTTACTTTTGGAATTTTTTTTATTTTTAAAAACATAATTGTAATAAGCTATATCTATTAATGAAGAAATCTAATATTGTAACCAGCAAATGAAAAGGTTTGCAGTTATTTTACTTGTTATATTTTTCTCATCAATTTCTCTAGCTCATATAGGTCATTATAACAAATTTGACAAAATAGAAATGGAGATCTTAAGAAATGATGAAGTTATTGGATATAACAATTATTATTTTAAAAGAGAAGATGAAAAAACGATAGTAAAAAATCAATATAAATTTGAGGTAAAATTACTATCTGCAACAATATTTAAAGTAGAGGGATATGGAGAAGAAATTTATTTAAATGATAAATTGATATCTTTTCAATCAAAGACAGTTCAAAATAAAAAAGAAAAATTTGTAAACTTAAAACTAGATAAAAATAATGAAAAGTTTGATATTAAAGGATCTTCATATTCAGGTGAAGCTTCAGTAAAAAATATTATTGGAAATTGGTGGAGTCATAAAATTTTACAAGCAGAAAGCCAAATAAGTCCTATTTCTGGAAGTATAAAAGAACAAATAGTTACTTTTATTGGTAAGGAAAATATTTCAATTGATGGCAAACAATACGAAACAGATCATTTCAAACTCACATCTAAAGATATGTCTCTTCCAGAGGATAAAAAATTAAATTTTGATATTTGGCTTGATAAAAAAACCTCAGTTATTGTCAAAGTCACATATGAAAGAATGGGAAATTGGGAGTATCGCTTAAAAAAACTTGAATAAAATTATTTATTTATTTTTTTATAAAGATCGTTTGCACTTATCCATCCTGCCTCTACTCTAGGACCCACAAACCAGTCTCCACACACTCCTAAATTAAATTTATTACTCCAATAACTTTTAATTTTTAAAGATCTAGAATTTGAAGAATATTTCCAACCATGATTTAATGAAGTTAATATTTTTGTTTTTTTAATTCCAGTAAATTTAAAAAATCGATCAATTAAAATCTTTGAATTTTTTTCTTTATTTTCTCTATTTTTATTTATTTTTTTATTTGCCCATAGGTTTGTACTTTGTAAAGTCCATAAATCATTTTTACTTTTAAATCTTTTTTTACTATTTTCTTTAGCGGCCCACCCTAAAATTTTATCGTTAAATAAATAGCTTGAAACGTTTTTATTTGTTTTTTTAATTTCAATCATGACTGTAATATTCGCATCCATTTTGATTTTTTGCTTAATGAATGGATCCTTAATGAATTTTTTTGATAATTTTTTTAATTGCGGGAATGGGCAAGTTAATACTAATTTATCATAATATTTTGTTTGATTGTTCTTAAAGACTAGCTTCCATTTTTTGTTTACAAATTTTATCTTCTTTAACTCACATTGAAAATTACAATTTATATTCTTTATTAAATATTTGCTAATATCATTGTTGCCTTTGCAGCCAATTATTTTAACATGATTTTTATTTTCTTTTTTTAACTTATGTAAAAAAACATGTTTGCCACCCCATTTTTTTAGAATTTTTTTTTTAAGTAAATTTGTAACAAATTTTTTAAATTTAATTGTTTTTGGAGAAATATATTGTGCCCCATGGTCAAATCCTTTTGACTTATTTAATCTTTTAAAAGAAGATCTACCACCTGGACCTCGAGCTTTGTCATAAATATGTACAGAATTTTTTTTACTTAATAAATTAGCTATTGTTGCTCCAGAAATTCCAGAGCCAATTATGCAATAACTACTCATTTTCCTGCAACAGTCATACCTTCTATCATCATAGTTGGCGAATTGATTGAATATTCGAATTCTAAATCATTAGCTAAAATTATATTTTTGAACATATCCTTAAAATTACCAGCAATTGTTATTTCATTAACAGGATATTTAAATTCTCCATCCTCAACTAAAAAACCAGTTGCACCTACTGAATAATCTCCAGTTACAATATTAGACCCATGACCAATAGTTTCGGTAATATAAAGACTTCTTGAATTTTTTTTCATAAGATCCTCATAGCTTATTTTTCCTTTTTCAAAATATAAATTGGTAGTTCCGCCACTTCTTCCATTCGATTTTAAATTTAATTTTTTTCCATTGTATGTGTCGACAAAATAATTTTTAAGTATTCCATCCTCTATAAGTTGTAATGTATTTGAGTTTACACCCTCTGAATCAAAGTTTTGAGAACCCATTCCTTTAATTATATCGGGTTTATCAATTACATTTATCGAATTAGCAAAAACCTGTTGATCAATTTTATCCTTTAAAAATGAAGTGCCTCTTGCAATTGCGGAAGCAGATATTGCACTTGCAAAAGCACTTAACATTCCCTTTGAAATTCTTTTATCAAAAATTATGCTGATCTTATCACTTCCAATTTTTTTAGGGCTCAATTTTCTAATAGTTTGCTTGGCGGCTTTATTTCCAAGATCTGTTGCTTGCTTAATATCAGACAAATGACGTTTACTAGAAAACTCGTAGTCTCTTTCCATGCTATTTTCATCTTTTGCAACTGTTACACAAGAGGCCGCAAAAGAAGAAGTTTTATAACCGTCACAAAAACCTTCACTATTAGCTAATATAAAATTTGATTTATTTTCAGTGAAACTAGACTCTGTATTTATGATTTGATTATCTGATGAAGCAGATTCCTCTAAATCCTTTAGATATTTTATTTTTTTATCGTTTTCGAATCTTGTTTCATCATACAAATTAAGATTACTAATTTGTTTGGCTAATAAATTTTTATCAGGCAAAGAATTAAATTCATCCTCTGGTGTAATTTTTGTAGTTTCAAAGCACTTTTCAATTAAAGTTTTTATATTTTCATCTAGTAAATTTGATGATGAAATTGATGATCTTCTTTTACCTAAATAAGTTTCTATATTTAATGCCAACCCATCTGATCTATCTGAGGCTTCTAGGGATTTATTTCTAAAATTAACTGTTTCTGAAATTGAGTGACCAACTGTAACACTTGCATCAGTTGCTCCCATTTTTTTTGCCAAATCTAAACAATATGAAGCTTTAGATATTAGAAATTCTTGATCCTTAACCATAATACTTTAAAGTTTTGTTCCACCAACTGTCATTTTATCGATCAAAATTGAAGGTTGAGCAACTCCAACAGGAACTCCTTGTCCTGCTTTTCCACAAGTTCCTATGCCTGGATCTAACATCATATCATTTCCTACCATCGATACCTCTTTAAGTATTGATGGTCCATCACCAATAAGTGTTGCGCCTTTAATTGGAGATCCAATTTTACCATTATTTATTTCGTAAGCCTCAGTGCAATTAAATACAAATTTTCCAGATGTAATATCCACCTGGCCACCTCCAAAACTTACTGCAAAAATTCCTTTATCAACAGATTTGATCATTTCATCTTGAGTTTGGTTGCCATTTAACATCATTGTATTTCTCATTCTTGGCAAAACAATATGTCTATAATTTTCTCTTCTTCCAGATCCAGTAGATCTTGTATTCATTAATCTTGCATTGTGCCTGTCTTGCATAAAATTTTTAAGAATACCATTTTCAATTAAGACTGTTCGCTCAGTTGGTGTTCCCTCATCATCAATAGTTAAACTGCCTCTTCTATTATCTAACGTACCATCATCAACAATTGTTACTCCCTCGCTCGCAACTTTTTCTCCAATAAGATCATGAAATGCTGATGTTTTTTTTCTATTAAAATCTCCTTCAAGCCCATGACCAATTGCTTCATGAATTAATATAGCAGGCCAGCCAGGTCCTAAGACCACTTTCATCTCACCAGCGGGTGCTGGTTTGCTTTCTAAATTTACTGATGCAATTCTAAAAGCCTCTTCACAAACATTTTTCCAATTATCATTTTTTAAATAATCGTCATAAGATTGTCTCCCACCAATTCCATATACTCCCGTTTCTTTTCTTCCATTTTTCTCCAACATTACAGAGACATTAAATCTAATTAATGGACGAACATCGGTGAGTGCTTCTCCACCTGATCTAATGATTTCAATTGATTTTTGCTCTCCAGCAAAACTAGCAGTCACTTGTTTTACTGATCCATCTTTTTTTCTCAAAAAATCGTTTACTTTATTTAAAACTTCTAATTTTGAGTCTAAAGTTTTTTGTTCAATTGGATTAATATCTTCATAAAATTTTTTATTTGATTTTGGAATTTCATGATTATATGTGCCTTTAATTGATTTAAGAGTTGATTTAAGATTCTCCGAGGAATTTTTTAATGAATCTTTTGATATTTCGTTTGAATATGAATAGGCAACAACCTCGTTTGAAATAGCTCTGAAGCCAAATCCTAAATCAGAACTATAGTTTGAGCTTTTTATTTTATTGTCATCTAACAAAATTGACTCTGATTTAGACTCCTCTAAATAAAGCTCACCATCATCACAATTATTTAGTGTTTCGGATACTATTTTATCTACATCTTGTCTTGTTAAATCAGATTTTTTAAAGAAATTACTCATTCGTCTTAAATAGTGGTTTGTTGATAATTTTCAACTGATCATTTTACGCATGTACAATTTTTCACTAAAAGTTAATTATTGTAAAATGAAAGTATTTTTTAATAACTCTTGTAAAATCTGTAGATCAGAAATTAACTTATATAAAAAAGAAAATATCAAAGATATTGACTGGATAGATATAACAAATAACTCAGATGCTGAAAAAGAAACATCTAGAAATGATAAAGAATTATTAAGAAGATTACATGTTAAGGAGAATGGTAAAATTATTCAAGGTGCAGAGGCATTCCTTTATGTTTGGAAAAAAATTCCAAAATATAAATTTTTATATAAATTTTTCAAACTACCAATAATATTCACAATCTTTAAATATGGGTATGAGATAATTGCCTTTTTTTTATATTTAAAAAATAAAAAACAACTTAAAAAACTAAGTTAAAAAAAATATTAAAAATTCACTAAGTAAAGACATAGATAATAAAAACATAATTAATAAAATTGAATACATAAGAGTTATAACTCTATTTCTTTTTCTCCTCAGTCTAACAAAAGTTTTATCATCTAGATCTGAAATATCCCTTTCACCAACTACGGGATAATCATAGCTCCATCGCCATGTAGATTGGCCTAATCTAGAGTCGAGACTGTTAAAATACCTTATCCAAGCAAGAATATATTTTAATACTAGATACAAAATAATCATTAGTGTTGAAGAAAGTAACATTCTTAATGATACTTAATTATGTATGATAATTTAATTGATATTTTTGGCTCTTTTTCTTGCAATTAACTGCGTAAGAGCATCAACCATAGTATCTGAGGCCTTAAATATTTCATTATTTTTAAACTCATGAGAAATATTTTTTTCCGGGTTAGTTTTGTCTTCAATAACTATTCCTTCATCTGGTGAATTATTTTTTATATAAATTAATAAAAGCCATTCATCATCTGAGGCTTCGTCCCATTTAACAAATATTTCTCCAGTTTCAAATCTTCTATCTATACATCTAAAGATAGACATATGTCTTGTTATGTGTCTTTTATTTAATTGAAATACTAAACTGCTAGCACTTCTGTAAAAACTTTCGAGAGCAAACTCAATTTTCTGTCTAGCTAAAGTATATTCTTTTTCTTTTTGTAAAAGTGTTTCTCTATCTTCATCTCCTTGAATTTTAACTCCTAATGCCTCTACTCTTTCTCTAATTTTTTGATCTCTAATAATTCGATATTTTTCTTTTAATTTTTCTATTCTTTGTTGTAAGCCCGCATAATCCTCTCTCTTTTCTCTTAATGAAATTTTTTCCAATTTCTCTAGTTCTTTAACCTCTCTAACTCTAAACTTTTCAATTTGCTTATCTAATTTTAATTGTTGTAAAAATTGCTTTTGTTTTTCTGCTTGTTCAATTCTTAAAAGAGCTTGTTCTTTTCTTAAGAATAGTTTTATTTCTTTTGTTCTTTGTTTTTCCAATCTAATTTCATCTTTTAAAGCTTGTTCTTTTAATTTAACTTTTAAATCAGTCTCTTTTTGCTTTTCTTTTGCAGCTTTAATCTTTTCTGATCTTTCTTTTTCTTGTTTTTCTATTTTTAATCTTCTTGCTTCATCTTTTTTTAGAATTTTATACTGTGAAATTGTGTCTGCTATTTTATCAAAAAATGCTTGGATATATTTTTCAAAACCAAAATTCAATCTAAACTTAAATTCAGGCTTTAAAGAATTTTGAATATTAACTACTTTTAAAAGAAAATCTGGTTTCTTTGATACAATTGATTGAGATTTTTTTGAAATTTTTTTTGATTGTTTTGGATTTTTTGATTTTTTTCGTTTTTTATTTTTTTGTTTTTTTCGATTATTAATTTTTTTTACAGATTTATTTTTAATATTAAATTTATTTAACTTTTTAGATATTTTTTTAACTCTTTTTTTAGTTTTTCTTTGATTTTTAGAAATACTTTTTTTAAATTTTTTTTTTTTCTTTTTCATCTAGGGAAATTTATATCTATCAATAATTTATTGATAAATATAGTCTCTTGTAACTGGTGTTGAAGAATAATTTTTTGTTAATTGAAATTGATAAACAACTTGATCACCCCATTTAAATGCCATCTCACAACCTGCAAGATAAAATTCCCACATTCTAAAAAATCTTTCATCAAACATTTCAATTATTTTTTCTTTGTTTTTAAGACAATTTTCTTTCCAATGCCTTAAAGTGTGCATGTAATGAAGTCTTAAAACCTCAATATCTGCAACAATTAATCCAGATTTTTCTATTTGAGGACTTACCTCGCTCAAGCTTGGTGTATATCCACCTGGAAAAATATATTTTGTAATCCAGGGGTGTGGATCTCTTGGTGGATTCACTGATCCTATTGTATGAATTAAAGATACCCCGTCATCTTTCAAAAGTTTTTCTACTTGTGAAAAAAATTTTCTATAAAATTTTCTTCCTACATGTTCAAACATTCCAACACTTACTATTCTATCAAATTTTTCATCAAGCTCTCTATAATCAATTAATTTAAAATGTAATTGATTTTCTAAATTAAGTTCTTTTGCTCTTTTTTTACAATAATCAAACTGATTTTCAGAAAGAGTAATTCCCGTAACTTCGCAATTTGCACTTTTTGCAATATCAATTGCCAAAGATCCCCATCCACATCCGATGTCTAAGACTTTTTGATTTGGTTTTATATTAAGTTTTTTAATTATATGTTGGATTTTATTATTTTGCGCAGTTTCAAGCGTGTCGGTATCGTTTTTAAAGTACGCGCATGAATATTGTCTTTTAGGATCTAAAAACAGATCATAAAGATCATCTGAAATATCATAATGATGTGAAACGTTCATCTTAGATTTTTTTATAAAATTGAAATTAGTGAAATATCTATAAGTACCTCTAAACTTATTGATTAAAGAACTAAAAACATTTATCTCACCTCTACCAAAATTCATTAAAGAAAGATCTAAAAAATCTGTCAATGTTCCATTTTCTATAATTATTTCTCCATCAGTGTAAGCTTCGCCTAAATATAAATCAGGATGAAATAATAATTTGTAATGGAGGTTTTTATTTAATATTTTCAGCTTAATAGGGTTTTCACTTTTTGGGTTACCAATAATATAGCTTTTAGAGTTAGCATCAATTAAGATAAATCCATCTTTTTTAAAAACATTATTCAAAAATCTTGCTAATTGCATCTAGGCCGCCTTATTATTATTTAATGAAAAATTTAATTTCTCTAAATTATTTATTAAATCTGATGCCTCTTTAGAGTTTAATATACTAAGTGGTGGCAAAAGATTTTTATAATATGTTTCTTTTTTACTAAAGTAAGTATGTAAACCTGAAATCAAGTTATATTTTTCAAATTCTGCTCTTACATCACAAAGATTTTGATTTACTGTCTGATCATTTCCATTATTAAAATCATCATAGACTTTTCTTGCCAGAGTAGAAGTGGCATTACATGTAGCTGTAATAATTCCCGAACAACCTAATTGAAGTCCTTTAAATAATTTAGATTCTGAACCAGGTAAAACTGAAAAATTATCGATTTTTAAGTTTTCAAAAAGATTATATGAACTATCTTTTACTCCAATTATATTTTTTGGATATTTTTTTACTAACTCTTCAATACATTTAATACTGAACTTATAACCACATAGTTTTTCAAAATTATATAGTACTATTTCACAATCAGAAATTACATCTACTATTTTACTATAAAATTCTATTACCTCTTTATCTCCATATTTATAGTAAGCAGGTGGCATAATTAGGAATCTGTTAAATCCTAAAGATTTTGAAACTCTCATCAAATTAATTGTTTCACCTAAAGAATTTAAACCAGTGCCAATAACGTACTTTCCTTTGTGTTTACTTGAGGTCAGATGATTTAAAAGATTAATTTTTTCAGAGACGGGTATAAGTTGAGCTTGCCCCGTGCTTCCAAATATAGCTGCTCCGTGACAACCTTTATCTATAACCATTTCTGCGTGCTGAATGGTTTTTTTAATATCAAGCGTCAAATCATCATTTAAAATTGACATTGAGGCTGCATAAATACCTTTAATTTTACTCATAGTAAAAATTTATATAAAAATATTAATTAGTAAAGTTTATAAATAAACGATGAAAATATTAGCTATTCAAAACAGGATGGGCATTGGTGATACAGTAATTTTTCTACCTTTTATTAAAGCTATTTCAAAAAAATTTGGAGTGCCTGTTAGTTTGCTAGTGAAAGAAAATTCAAAAGCTAAAGATTTTCTAAATGAAACAAATTATATTGATGAAATAATTCACCTAGAAAGAGACAATAAAATAAAACAAAAACATGATGGGTTAAAAGGATTTTTCAAACTAACATCTGATATTAAAAAATATAATTTCGATAAAGTTTTTATATTTAATTCTTCTTTGAGATATAACTTAATTTGTAGATATGCTGGAATTAAACAGATATTTCAATACCCTTTATTTGAAAAACAAAATCAACACATTACAGACTCAGCTAAAAAATTAATAAAAAAATATTTAGATGTTGAAACTAATGATAATCCAGAAATTCAAATTAATAATGAATTAGTCCAAAAATCTATAATTAAATTTAATATAAATAATGATGAACTCAATGTTTTGTTGGGTATAGGTGGCTCAGGCCCAACAAAAAGAATACCATCAAAAACTTTTCTAAACGTAATGGAAAGATTAGAAAATTTTGAAAAATGTAAGTTTTTTTTAGCTACAGGTAAAAATCGAGATGAACAAAAAATCCTAATGGAAATATTAAATACAAAATTTAAGGAAAAGTGTGTTGCTTTAGATAACCTCAGTATAAAAGAAACATTGCCTATAATTAAAAATTGTAATGTTGCAATCTGTAATGATACAAGTTTCTCACATTTATCATCAGCATTAGGAATTAAAACAATTACATTAATGGCTGATACTCCATTAATCTATGGTTCTTATAATACAAATATGTATCCGATAATTCCTGATGGAGAAACAACTGTTTCTCATAATACTCATGGTAAAGATAAAATAAATCCAGATAAGATTTACGAAAAACTATTATCAATAATGAATTAAGAAATATCTTTTAGAACTATTTCTTTAGCTTCATTGACTATAGCTGACAATCTTGAAGTCTCTGGAGAAATATCTGGGTGAATTTTTTTTTGAATTTTTTGGTAAGCTTTATTTAGTGTTTCTTTGGTTGGTTTTTTATTAATATCTAAATTTAAAATTTTATATGCCTCAGATATTGATAATGATGAAGAGTTATTATTTTGATACTTATTAAAAGAAAATCTTCCAGAATTCCTCAAAGTTTGAATAAGTCTATAAAGAGAAAGCAATTGTATCAATGATAAACCTTTAAGTTTAACTAAAGCAAGACTTGCAAGAGTTAATGGTAATGTGAGTAGAAATTTTCCACCGATAGCAAATAAAACTGCTAATAAAGCCAACAATAAAATTGTTATCAGCCTCACTCCTTTTGACATTTTTTTTGGAGAAATATTTGACCACCATCTTAATAAAAAATATAAGATTACTAAAATTACAAGTAGATAAATAATAATATTCATATATTTCCTTATTAGATGAAAGTACCACAACTTAAAAAAAAACTAGAGATAAAAACTTGTCACAATATTGATTGGGAAGACAATTATAGCTGGATTCATCAAGATAATATTTTGGAAGTTCTTAGAGATAAAAGCAAGTTAAATCCTGAAGTAAAAAAATATTTAGAAGATGAAAATGCTTACTCAGAGCATCATTTAAAAGATACAAAAGATATCCAAAAAAAATTATTTGATGAGATTAAAGCAAGAATTAAATTAGATGATGAATCTTTGCCCTATAAAGATCACACCTATGAGTATTGGACAAAAACTACAACAAAAGGAAATTATTCTATAAAACTTAGAAAAAAAATTGGTGCAGAAAATATTGAGGAAATATGGAATGGAGATAAAGAAAAAGAAAAACTTAAAACTGAATATTTTGGGGTTGGAGATTTAGAAGTAAGTAACAATGATAAATATCTAGGATACTCTTTAGATCTTAAAGGATCTGAATATTATACAATTTATTTAAGAGATATAAAAACAAACAAAATTATTTCAAAAGAAATTGCAGAAACATCAGGGGGAATAACATTTAGTTTGGATGATAAATATATTTTTTATTCTAAACTTGATGAAAATCATAGAGCAAGAACAATATACAGGCACAGAATAGGTGATTTTGAGGGCAAAGATGAATTAATATTTGAGGAGAAAAGCGAGGCTTTTACAGTAGGAATTGGAAAAAGCTCAGATGAAAAATATTTTTTTATAAATACTTCTGACCATAATACTTCAGAGCAATATTACTTTAAGTCAGACGAATTAAATCCATCTCCAAAACTTATTATTAAAAGAGAAAGAGGTGTTCTGTATTCTGTTAATTCATGGGATGGTAAATTTTATAATCATACAAATAAAAATGCTGAAGACTTTAAAATTGATATTTGTGACAATTTAGGAAATCAAAATTGGAAAACATATATTACAGCAAAAGATGAAGTTTTAATTGGTGGATTAACATTCCTTAAAAATTGGATTATTCGTAGTGAAACGTCAGATGCGCTAGATAAATTATTTGTCAAAAATATTTCTACAAATATAGAAGAAGAATTAATTTTTTCTGATGAATCTGTTTATGTTCCAGGAGTAAGCTTAACTCAAAAAGATAGAAATACTGATGAAGTTCATTTAGGATACTCCTCACCTAAAACTCCTTCTAGAGTATTTAAATATAATTTAGCGACAAAATCTAAAGAACTTGTTAAAGAGCAAGAGATCCCATCTGGTCATAATAAAGATGACTATATTGTTGAGAGAGTTGAGTTTAAATCTCATGACGGAAGAATGGTTCCATTAACAATTACTAGACACAAAAAAACAAAAATTGACGGGTCTGCAAATGTTTTATTGTATGGATATGGGTCTTATGGAAATTCTATGTCCCCAAGTTTTTCTTCTGCAAGATTAAGTCTTATAAATAGAGATATAATTTGGGCAACAGCCCATATCAGAGGGGGTATGGAAAAAGGTATGAAATGGTGGAAAGAAGGGAAATTAACAAACAAAAAAAATACTTTTGAAGATTATATTTACGCAGCAAAATATTTGATCGAAAAGAATTATACGTCAAAAGGAAATATTATTGGAATGGGTGGATCAGCTGGAGGATTATTAATGGGGGCTGTAGTTAATCAATCTCCTGAATTATTTTTAGGAATTATTATGGCAGTTCCTTTTGTGGATTCTTTAACAACAAATCTTGATCATTCTTTGCCTTTAACTGTGGGAGAATTTGACGAATTTGGAAATGCGAAAGCGAATAAAGAACACTTTGATTATATTTTTTCATATGCACCCTACAACAATATTAAAAAAATGGATTATCCACATATATTAATTACAACAAGTTTAAGTGATAATAGAGTTTTATTTGATGAACCAGCAAAGTTCACAGCAAAACTTAGAGATTATAAAACAGATAATAATTTGCTTCTCTTGAAAACCGAAATGAATGCTGGTCATGGTGGAAAATCAGGAAGAGATGGAGTAATAGAAGAAATTGCAATTGACTATGCATTTGCATTAAAAATTTCAAAAAAAATTTAGTACACTTTTAATCTTGAAAAAAACAAATTAATTCCCATATAAACTATGTGGGTCGCCTAATGGGGCTTACATAAATAAACTTGCTTAACAAAGGAGGATATAATGACAAGTAAGGATCTATCTATATTTAACTCACTTAGACCTTTTTCAATTGGTTTTGATGATATGTTCGACCAATTCGAAAATATGTTGGGAAATGGGAATTTGACAATGCAGTCAAATTATCCACCATACAACATACGAAAGACAGGCAAAGACAACTATGCAATTGAGGTAGCATTAGCTGGCTTTAGCAAAAAAGACGTAGAGGTTGAGTTTGAGGACAACTTATTAACAGTCAGAACAAAACAAGTTAATAAGTCTGAAAACAGTGATGTTGATGGAGAAATAATTCATAAGGGGATTTCTCAAAGACAATTTGCAAGATCATTCACTATTGCTGATGATGTAAAAGTTAATGGTGCTGAACTCAAGGATGGTCTTTTAACAATATCTTGTGAAAGAATAATTCCAGAACATAAAAAAAAGAAACTTATTGAAATTAAATAAGTCTTAAACCTTGCTTGTGGGGAGTAGTCCCCACAGGTATGAACAAATCTTAAAAACTGATTAATTTATACAAGTTCGTTTTGTATTACAAAAAAACCTATAATGAGCAGATTTTTTTTCTAGCATCGAATTTAAAAACACCCGTTTGATACAAAACCAACGACTATGTTTTCTGAATTAATCTCAAACCTTCGTTCACATGGAACTAGGTATTTTTTGCTATTATAAACTAGTTCAAAATTACCTTTGGCATTTTTAAAATCTTCGTCTGGTTTTCCAAGTTCCATTTGAAGTTCACTGGCAGATTTTCCTAAGAATTTACTTAATTTTTCATTTTCTTTTTCAACAATTGCATCTGTTTTTTCCTTTACAGTTTGACACCCTGAAAAAAAAATTATGATAATTAATAGGCTTATTGCTGATTTAAATTTTAACATAAGTTCAAATTAACATTTTTTGCTTTAATAAATTATTAACTTTTAAGTTGTATAAATAATTTATTTCTTATTACATTTAAGTTTAATTATAGTAACAATTGTGTTCTTTATTTGATGGTTCAAGCATATGAATGAAAAAGCCCTAGAAAAAATACTTAATATATTTTTAGAGAAAATCTTACCCCTTACTGAAAAGGGTGTTGCTAGAGGTAGTAAAATATTTGGTGCCGCAATAATTAAAAAAAATGATTTATCGCTTGTAGTCGCAGAAACAAATAATGAAATAGAAAATCCATTGTGGCATGGTGAGATGCATACTCTTAAAAAATTTTATGAATTAGATGCAAACATAAGGCCCAATGAGAAAGACTGCATGTTTTTAAGTTCACATGAACCCTGTAGTATGTGCTTAAGTGCAATCACTTTTTCTGGATTTGATAATTTTTATTATTTGTTTCCATACGCAGCAACAAATGATGATTTTAATATCCCTCATGACCTGAATATACTAAAGGAAGTTTTTAATATTAGTGATGGAAAATATAATAAAGAAAATTTGTATTGGAAAAGTCAAAACATAAATTTACTTATTGACAATTTATCTACTTCAGAAAAAGAAAAAGTTTTAAACATATTAGACGAAATTAAAAAAAGATATTTAAATTTATCGAATCAATATCAGAAAAATAAGGATGGAAATTCTATACCATTAAATTAATTAATGAATACAAACCTTAAAATTTCAAATGTAACTAAAATATATCCTGGGTGTGTTGCAAACGACGATGTTTCACTCGAGTTTAATAGTGGTAAAATTTATGCTCTTCTTGGAGAAAATGGTGCTGGGAAATCTACACTTGTTAAAATTCTCTCAGGTGTAGTCATTCCTGATGAAGGTAAAATTTATTTAAATAAAAATATTCTAAAACTTAATTCACCATCAGATGCAAAAAAAAATGATATTGGAATGGTATTCCAGCATTTTAATCTTTTTGAAACTTTGTCTGTATTTGAAAACTTAATAATAGACTCAGGTGAACAAAGAGAAAATTTAAAAGAAAAAATTGATACAATCATGAAAAAATACAATTTTTCAGTTGATCTTGATGTTCCTGTTCTCAATTTATCAGCAGGTCAAAAACAAAAAGTAGAAATAATAAGATGCCTAATTAGAAGCCCAAAAGTTTTAATTATGGATGAACCCACATCGGTATTAACAGAGCAAGAAACCAGTGAATTATTCTTATCATTAAAAAAATTTTCAGAGGAAGGAATTTTAATTATTTATATTACCCATAAACTTAAGGAAGTTATGCAACTTTGTGATGAAGTTGCTGTGATGAGAAGAGGAAAATTGGTCTCTGTAAGCCAAATCAATAATGAAAATATAGAATCTCTTGCTAACAAAATGGTTGGTCAGGATTTAAAAACAATTAAGAAAAAAAAGGAAAATACTTCGTCAGAACAATTAATTAAAATAACAAATCTTAATTTTACAAGTGAGGATCCTTTTGAAACAAACTTAATTGATATCAATTTTTCTCTAAATCGAGGGGAATGTTTAGGAATCGCTGGTATATCAGGAAATGGCCAAAGTGAATTATTTCAAGTGTTAAGTGGTGAAATTATATCAAATAAGAATTCCATAGAATTTAATAAAAATTTTATTGGGGATTTAAATCCTCAAGAAAGAAGAGAATATTTAATGGCTTTTTCTCCAGAAGATAGGCTTGAACAAGCTGCTATTCCACAAATGGCGATTTTTGAAAATGTAGCTTTAAACAATTTTAAATCCTCAAATTTTTTTAATAATGGATTAATAAATGAAAGCAAAATTAAAGAGCATTCAAAAAAAATAATTTCAGAATTTAATGTAAACACTGACAATATAGATTTAAAAAGCCAATTTTTATCTGGAGGAAATTTACAAAAATTAATTATTGGAAGAGAGCTAATAACATCTCCAGATTTATTAATTTGTTTTAATCCTACATGGGGTTTGGACGTTGGAGCTATAAATTATATTCATGAAACATTAATTAAAATAAATGAACAAAATAAATCAATAATATTAATATCAACAGACACTGATGAGTTGTTAAAATTAAGTGACAAAATTTCAGTAATCCATAGAGGAAAATTATCAAAAATAATGAATGCTGAGGATGTTACCTCTGAGAAACTTGGGATACTTATGGGAGGAGGAAATTGATTAAAATTGTAAAAAGGGATCAACCTTCAAAAGCTATATTTTTCTTTACACCTGTCCTAGCTATTTTTCTTACATTATTAGCGGGAGGTATAATATTTTATATTTTAGGTTTTAAACCATTTGAAGCCCTAAAATTTTTTTTCATAGTTCCAATTGCAGATAAATATGGTTTCAGTGAATTACTATTAAAAGCCACACCACTTTGTTTAATAGCTATTGGTTTATCTTTTTGTTTTAAAAGTAACAATTGGAATATTGGAGCAGAAGGTCAATTAACTTTTGGGGCTATAGTTTCAGGAGGAGTTGCATTATTATTTTATGATCAAAAAGGTTTCTATATTCTACCAATAGTAATATTAGCTGGCGCAATTGGCGGTATGATATATGCATCAATACCTGCAATATTAAAAACTTACTTCAATACTAATGAGATATTAGTAAGTCTTATGTTGGTATATGTTTCAAAATTAATTTTAGATTATCTTGTTGTCGGTCCCTGGAGTAATCCAGAAGGTTTTAATTTTCCTGAAACTAGACAGTTCAGTGACTCTGCAAGACTTCCTTTATTATTTGAAGGATTAAGAATTCACGCAGGAATATTTTTAGCTTTAGCTGCAGTGGTTATCAGTTGGTTTGTTTTTTATAAAACTTATTTAGGGTTCCAAATGAAAGTTTCAGGTTTTAGTTTAAAGACAGCAAAATATGCCGGATACAAAGGTAAAAAAATGATTATCCTGGTTTTTTTAATAAGTGGTGCTTGCGCAGGTTTAGCTGGAGTTGGAGAAATAACTGGACCTATTGGACAGCTTCATAGAGAAGTGTCTCCAGATTATGGATTTACTGCGATTATTGTTGCATTTTTAGGTCGCTTACATCCTGTGGGAATAATTTTTGCATCTCTAGTTGTTGCAATAACTTATCTGGGTGCTGAAACGGCACAAATCTTTATGCAAATACCAAAATATACAGGTCAGGTTTTTCAAGGGATGATTTTATTTTTTCTTCTTGCTTCTGACTATTTACTCTTTTTCAAATTTAAATTTATAGGTTCAAAAAAATGATAATAGATATAAATTTTGTTGGACTAATAATTGCATCAATAATGGCTTCCGCTGTTCCTTTGATTTTGGCGTCTTGTGGTGAATTAATTACTGAAAGATCTGGAGTTCTAAACCTTGGTGTTGAAGGAATGATGATCATTGGAGCAATTTCAGGCTTCGCACTAATGACGGTTACTGGAAGTTTAATTATAGCAGTTTTTGGGGCAATGTTAGCTGGAGTTTTAATTTCAACAATTTTTGCATTTCTTACCCAAACATTAATTACAAATCATGTCGCTACTGGTTTGGCGCTTACCATATTTGGAATTGGAATTTCTGCAATGATTGGAAAAAACTTTGTAGGTATTCCTGGAAAAGAGTTTCCTGTTTTGTTTGAAGGTTTAAAAGACACAATACCACTTATAAGTCCAATATTATTTGGTCATTCAATAGTTTTTTATTTTGCTTTTGCACTACCCTTCATAACTAGCTACTTTTTAAAAAAAACAAAAATTGGATTAATTGTAAGAGCTGTAGGAGACTCGCCCGAGTCTGCCTCTAATCAAGGAATAAATGTAAGGATTGTGCGTTACGCTTGTATACTTTATGGAGGCGCAATGTGTGGTCTTGCAGGGGCGTATTTGTCAATGATTTATACTCCGCAGTGGATTGAAAATATGACAGGTGGCAGGGGCTGGATTGCACTTGCTCTAGTGGTTTTCTCAACGTGGAACCCTATTAAAATTTTAATCGGTGCGATGATTTTTGGTGGATTGACCATTATTCAATTTCATATGCAAGCAATCGGAGTAAGAATTCCTGTTCAATTTTTAACGGCCCTGCCTTACATCGTTACAATAATAGTTTTAGTTGTAATTTCTCGTGATAGTAGAAAAATAAGACTAAGTACTCCTAGTTCCTTGGGGAAATCTTTTCATAAAGACAATTAATTTTAAAATAATCATTTTTTTTTAGATAATTTAATTTAAATTTAATTAATTAAAAAAATCAAAAGGGGAAATAAATTTATGCATAAATTTTTAATTCGTTCTTTCGTCTCTTCTTTAGTTTTATTATTTACATTAACTGTGGCTGCAATTGCAAAAGATGTAAAAGCAGCATTTGTTTATATTGGTCCAACTGGTGACCATGGATGGACTTATCAGCATGATGTAGGTAGAAAAGCTGTTGAAGCTGCCGGATTTAAAACAACATACGTGGAGGGGGTTCCGGAAAGTGCTGATGCTGAAAGGGTTCTTAGACAATTAGCTAATTCTGGTCATGACATTATCTTTACAACTAGCTTTGGATATATGAACCCTACTAACAAAGTTGCAAAAGAGTTTCCAAATGTAAAATTTGAACATGCTACTGGATATAAAAGAGAACATCCAAATGTTGCAACTTACGCAGCTAGATTCTATGAAGGTAGAACTATTTTGGGAACAATTGCTGGAACTATGACTAAATCTAATGTGATTGGATATGTTGCATCTTTTCCAATACCTGAAGTAATCAGAGGTATCAATTCATTTACTTTAGCAGCTCAAAAAGTTAACCCAAATATTAAAACTAAAATTGTTTGGGCTTTCACTTGGTACGATCCAGGTAAAGAAGCAGAAGCAGCAAAAGCTTTAATTGATCAAGGTGCTGATGTTATTGCTCAACACACAGATAGTACAGCTATTGTTCAAATGGCTGAAAAAGCAGGAGTATATGCATTTGGACAAGCAAGTGATATGGATAAGTTTGCACCAAAGGCTGTATTAACTTCAGTTGAGAATAATTGGGGACCATATTATGTTGATAGAGTTAAAGCTGTTGCAAATGGTACATGGAGTCAAAAAGATACATGGCACGGTATAGGTGATGGTATGGTAGTAATCTCAGGTTTAGATTCTCAAATGCCTAATGACCTACAGGCAAAAGTTAAAAAACTTCAAGCAGATTTAGCATCTGGGAAAGTTCATTCTTTCACTGGACCAATTTATGACCAAAAAGGGAATTTAATGGTAGCAGAAGGGAAAACTGCAGATGATGGTATGCTAGCAGGTATGATGACTTATGTTAAGGGTGTTGAAGGAGATATACCGAAATAAGCTCTTCAACTTATAAAAATTTAAAAGGCCGGTTTTTTAACTGGCCTTTTTTATATTTGATGTTTTTTTTTAATTTCTTCAATTCTTAATTCTTCATAAATTTCGAAGGGCTGTACAATCCAAGGATTATCAGGAAGTTTTTTTGCACAAAAATCTGGCTCAAATGTTGATTTCTTTTTTTTAAATAAAGTAGCAGTTTTGATATCCTCTATTTTATCCTTTATTGGTTCATATTTTTTTAACCAGTCTATACTTTTGTTAAAAGTTATTCCTGTATCAGATAAATCATCGCATAATAGTATTTTGCCACCCATATTAGGTGCGATAGAACTCATTTCCCTGGAGAACACAATATCACCCTGCTCATCCTCCACTCCTTTGCCACTATAAGATTCAACTGCAAGATATGCACATTTTAATTTAAATATTCTACTTAATACGTCTATCATTGGTGCTGCGCCACGCATGATGCCAATCAGTATTGTTGGTTTATATCCACTTTCATCAATTTGGATTGCTAACTTTTCAACAGTTTGGTTGTACTCATCCCAACTGACAATCATTTTTTCTGTCATAATTTTTTAATATCTATTTATTTAAATAATAAAACTAAAACTGCAAGAACGATAAGTGCAATTATTGAAGATATTAAGATATACAACCTATGAATGTTTCTTCCTCTTAAATTAAAATAATGTCGTGCTACTCCAGTAATAACTGCTAATGCACATAATATTAACCAATTATACTGATGATAAACTAAGAAACTTGAGTGTCCAGAAAGCATTATAAACAACACTAAAAAAGTGGAATAATTATTATGAATTGATCTCTGTTTAGCTGCTAGAGATAAACTCATATCAAATTTTTCACCTCTTTTACTACTGCTGATGATGTTCATTTGATTGGGTATAATTACTGTAAAAACATTACCAAACATATTGGTTCCTATAATTAGTCCAACACTTAAAATTGCAAATTTTGGTCCAAACAATTTTGTTAAACCAAAGGAAACGGCTGCTAATAAAATAATTGCTGTAGATATAAATAGTACATTATTTTCAATCAATTTTGATTTACATAATAGATCATATATAAACCAAAAAATAATTAATGATAAAAGCGAGATAATAATGGCGTAACTAGGAGGCATCAACAGGACACGTTTATCGACCATTAATACACCAGCGTTATAATAATAAATTACAACTAAAAGCAACATTCCTGTTACAAAAGTTAGGTAACTTTGCCATTTAAAAATTACTAATCTATTTAAATAATCCTGTGGTGGTGAGGTTTTTAACCTTGAAAGTTTATAAAAAAAACCAGAATGCATCAGATATCCCTCTCCATCGACATCATTGCTTGTTATATTTTTATTTAAATTGTTGTCTAAGTAATTAAATAAAAAACTGTTACCTACCCATAATATTGCAAATACTACATGGCCCCATCTTAGAATAACTTCTAACCATTTAATTGTATAAGGTAAGAATTCCATCAGTATTTTATTTTATCTACTTTTTTATCCCAAATTTCAAAAGCTTTTAAAGCTTCTTCTCTAAGCATTTGTACCATTTTAATTTTTCTATCATCAATTTTTTTTGGAATTTCTGTATAAATAAAAGAGTCATCAAAATCTATATTTTTTGCATCTTCTCTAGTGTTTGCATAATATATTTTACCTAATCTTGACCAATAAATTGCTGAAAGACACATCGGGCAAGGTTCACAAGATGTATAAATCTCGCATCCAGATAGATCAAAAGTATTTAAATTTTTACAAGCTTCTCGAATTGCTACTATTTCTCCATGAGCAGTTGGATCATTTGTGGAAGTAACTTTGTTAGAGCCCTCTGCAATAATCTTTTGATCCTTAACTATAACGCTTCCAAAGGGACCTCCTATAGTATTCGCACTTTTAATTGAAAGTTCAATGGCTTTTGCCATAAATTTTTTTTTATCTTCCATTTTTTTTTATTTTATTTTATTTTTAATTTTGTTAATACTCATTAAAATTCTTTCAGGTGTTGCTGGCGCATTAAGTTCTGGTGCAAACTGATAATTTCCAACTGAAGCAACTGCATCTTTAATTGCATAAAAAACGCTCATAGCTAACATTAGAGGAGGTTCGCCTGTTGTCTTTGCTTTATTAACAACTTTTTCTTTATTTATTCCATCTTTAAAAATTTCTACATTAAATTTTTTTGGAATATCACTTACAGCAGGAATTTTATACGTTGATGGAGAGAAAGTTGTAATCTGACCATTTGATTTCCAATTTAGTTCTTCAATAGTTAACCAACCTTGTCCTTGAACAAAACCCCCTTCGATCTGACCTAATTCAAGTGCAGGATTTATTGGTTTTCCTGCATCATGCAAAATATCAACTCTTTCTAGGATATTTTCACCTGTCAGCGTATCTATAGTTACTTCTGAAACAGCTGCACCATAACAAAAATAATAAAATGGTCTTCCTCTAAATTTTTTTTTATCAAAGTTTATTTTTGGCGTTGAATAAAAACCTGAGGATGAAAGAGAAATTCTATTTAAATATGCTTCTTGAATGATATTTTTAAATTCAAATTGTCTGTTTCCAAATATTATATATTGATCCTTATAAATTGCTTCTTGATTGTAAATCTTATATTTTTTTTTAATAAATTTTTCTAAATTTAATTTAATTTTTGCTACTGCATTTAATGCTGCAGCACCATTAAGGTCTGTGGTTGAAGATGCAGCGCTAGCTGAAGTATTTGGAACCTTAGCTGTATTTGTTGATGAAATATGAACTAAATTATATGGTAATCCCAAGGAATTGGCCACTAGTTGAGCTATTTTTGTATGAGTCCCTTGACCCATTTCTATACCACCATGGTTCAAGTACACACTTCCATCTGTATAAATATGCACTAAAGCACCAGCTTGATTTAAATGAATTGTTGTAAATGAAATCCCAAATTTTACTGGAGTAATAGCTATACCCTTCTTTTTAAATTTATTTTTTTCATTGAATTTTTTTATCTCTGAATATCTTTTCTTATAATTAGATTTATTTTCTAAATTTTTAAATATTTCATTAATCACATTGTCTTCAATAGTCATTCCATAGTGAGTTATATTTTTTTTATCTTTTTGATAAAAATTTTTCTTTCGAACTTGAATAGGATCTATTTTTAAATACCTTGAAATATTATCAATAACATTTTCTATAGCCATCATTCCTTGATTTCCACCAAAGCCTCTAAATGCAGTTGAAGTTGGAATATTTGTCTTGCATAAATTATTTGTTACCTCGATATCTGATATGTAATACGCATTATCTATATGAAGAAGAGCTCTTTCATTTATTGCTGCTGATAAATCAGGCGACATTCCACAATTTGATGATAAGTTAATTTTTAATCCTTCAATAATTCCTTCTTCATTAAATCCAACTTCGTATTCAGATAAAAATTCATGCCTTTTACCAGTCAAAATTATATCATCATCTCTATCTAGTCTTAATTTCACAGGCTGACCTGTTTTTTTTGCCAACAACGCACAAATACATGCAGTCATAAAATTTGTCTCTTTCCCTCCAAATCCACCTCCAATTCTTCTTACTTCAACATTTATAGAATTACTTTTCTGATTAAACATTTTTGCAATTAATTGTTGTGTCTCAGAAGGATGTTGTGTTGAACTGTAAACTAAAAAATTATCATCTTCTTTAGGTATAACAAACGCTGCCTGACCCTCTAAATAAAAGTGTTCTTGACTTCCAGTTGTAAAGTTTCCTTTCAAATTATATTTTGAATTTTTAATTTTCTTAGAAGGGTTTCCTTTTTTAATTTTTCTAGGCTTAAATAAAAACTGTTTTTTATTTAAAGCATCTTTTATTGTGATAACTGGTTTTAAATCTTTATAAGTGATTTTTGCCTTTAATACTGCTTTTCTTGCAAGTTCAGTAGTTGTGGCAGCTACAGCAAACAATGGTTGACCAAAAAACTCAACTTTTTTATCTGGAAATATTGGATCACCATCAAAAACAGGGCCTACGTCGTTCCTTCCTGCGATATCACTTTGAGTGACTACTGATATCACCCCTTCACTTTTTTTTACATCGCTTAAGTCTATTTTTTTGATTATTGCATGAGCTTTTTTACTTAAACCAATAGCACCATAAATTGTATTTTTTGGTTCATTAATATCGTCAGTGTATTCAGCGTATCCACTTACATGCTTATAAGCACTATCATGTGGTCTTACATCATTAATATAGTTCTCTTTGCTCATTTAATTAACTCTTGTTAGCTTATTAGAATGTATTTCTACGAAACATTTCATCAATAAATTTTTTGCTATCTCTAGTCTATATTCTTTACTTGCTCTCATATCCCCTATAGGACTTAGGTCTTTATCAAGATAATTTTTGGCTTGATTAAAAGTACTTAAATTAAGAGGTTTATTCTTAAGAATTTTCTCACAGGCTTTAGCTCTTTTTGGTACAGCTGCCATACCTCCAAAAGCAATAAAAACCTCTTTAATTTTATTTTTATCAATTTCAAAATTAAAAGATCCACAAACAGATGAAATATCATCATCAAATCTTTTTGATATTTTAAATGCTTTAAAAATATTTTTCTTAAATAATGGTATTTTTATTGAGTGAATAAATTCATTCTTTTTTAATTTAGTTTTTCTATAATTGAGGAAAAAATTGTTTATAGGAATAACTTTTCTTTGATTGAAGCTTTCAATTAAAATTTCTGCATTTAAAGATAACAAAATTGGTAATGTATCACCTATCGGAGATGCTGTTGCAATGTTACCACCTATAGTTCCTACATTTCGAATTTGAACAGAACCATATCTTTTAAGAACTAAATAAAAATCTGGATAATGTTTTTTAATTTCTTTTTCAAATTTTATTAAAGGTGTAGAGGCGCCAACCTCAAGGTAATTTTTATTTACTTTTATAAAGTCTAATTCTTTTATTTCTTTTAAATCAATTATAAAAGGAATTTCTTTTCTTTCTTTTGTAACTTTTAAAGATAAGTCTGTTCCACCTGCAAGAAAACTAAAATTAGAGTATTTTTTAATTATATTTTTTAAATCCTTAATATTCTTTGGTGAAAAATAAATTTTATCATCTTTTTTAATATAAATATTTTTTGGTTTAATTTTTTTTAATAATTCAATAACTTTATTATTATTTTTACTAAATTGATCATTCCTGTTTTTCTTGTCTAAACTTTTTGCAGCATCTATTATAGGTCTATATCCAGTGCAGCGACATAAATTACCTGATATAGAATCTGTTATTAATTCATTATTAAGACTTTTGTTATTTTTAAACATTGAAAATAAAGCCATAACAAATCCTGGTGTACAGAAACCGCATTGGGAACCATGAAATTTTACCATCGCATCTTGTACAGGGTGAAGTTTGCCATCTTTGGAAACCAAATCTTCTACAATTAAAAGTTGTTTACCATTTAATGATGGAACAAATGAAATACAGGAATTAATTGCCTTATATATAATCTTATTATCGACTAATTCACCTAAAACAATTGTACACGCGCCACAACCACCCTCTGAACATCCTTCTTTGGTTCCAGTCTTTTTTAATTCGGTTCTAATATAATTAAGTATGGTTTGATTTGGATCAGGATTATTGATTACTATAAGTTTATCATTTAATAAAAATTTAACAGAGCTCGATATCACTTAACTACCTCTATAAGTAGAATAACTCCAAGGTGAAACAAGTAAAGGAACATGATAATGCTGTGAGGGATCTGAAATACCAAATCTGATAATAACATCATCCAGGAATGGAACATCGTTAGCGGCAGATGTATTTTTAAAATAATCACCAATATGAAAAACTAATTCATATTTACCCTTAATAAAAATATCTCCCTCAGCTAATGGTGAATTAGCTCTACCATCGTCATTGAGTTTTGTTGACGTTAATTTTTTTCGTTCTGAATTATTAATATAAAACAACTCAACTAGGATACCTTTGCCAGGTTTACCAGAATACACATCTAAAACATGAGTTGTGAGCTTTGTCATAAAATTATAATATCATTTAATTTTAAACTTAAATTATTTTAAAGTTATATGAGAACAATAGATAACATTAACGATCTTAACAAGTCTGATTTTTTGTCTTTATTTGGTAATGTTTTTGAAAAAACTGAGTCAGTTGCAGTGGAAGCATTTGAGTCAAAACCATTTAAAAACTTCGAAGATATTATGTTTAAAATGCTTGATATTTATGAAAATTATGAAAAGAATAAAATTTTAGAGATTTTGAATGCTCATCCTGAGCTTGCTGTAGCAAAAAAAATGACCTCTGAATCTATATCAGAACAAGCCTCTGCAAAATTAAACCAATGTTCTAATGATGAATATGAAGAATTTAAAAAATTAAATTCAGAATATAAAAAAAAGTTTAATTTTCCTTTTATAATTGCCGTAAAAGGTAAAGATAAAAATGAAATTTTGAATAATTTTAGACAAAGAATACAAAGTGATGTAGAAAGTGAATTCCTTGAAGCAAAAAAACAAGTAAAAAAAATCGCAACCTTTCGTTTGAATGAAATAAATAAAAAATGAGAAAATTTATAAGTGCAAAAATGATTAACTTAGCGGATCCAAGAATTGGATCAAAAGTTATATTTAAGACTGACGATTTTTTTGCAGCTGCTCATAGAATATTAAACATCGAAACTCCAGTTTTTAAAGACGGACTATTTGACAAACATGGTAAATGGATGGATGGATGGGAAACAAGGAGAAGAAGATCAAAAGGTTTTGATTATTTAATTTTAAAACTTGGTAAACCTGGGAAGATATTTGATATAGACATTGACACGACACACTTCAATGGAAACCAACCCACACATGCTTCTTTAGAGGGTTGCTTAAGTAAAACAAAGCCTAATAAGAAGACAAAATGGATTTCCGTACTGAGCAAAAAAAAACTTGGGCCAAGCCGAAACCATAGCTTCAAATCAAACAACAAATCTGTTTTTAATTATATAAGACTAAACATTTTTCCAGATGGTGGAGTTGCAAGACTAAGGCTTTATGGAAAAATTGAAATGGAGAAAAACTTTTTAAATAACAAAACTATTAACCTTACATCTGTTTTAAATGGCGCTTCAATTATTGGTTGTAATAATGAACATTTCGGCAGAGCTGAAAATATCATAGCACCTGGTAAAGGAAAGAATATGGGAGATGGTTGGGAAACAAGAAGAAGTAGAGGAAAAAACTTTGATTGGCTTATAATAAAATTTGGAAAACCAGGATTAATAAAAAAGCTAGAGATAGATACCCATCATTTTAAAGGAAACTATCCCGATAGTTGCTCAATTCAAACTGCAAGCATTTCAAAAGATCTTTCCAATAAATCAATTGTCAACAATTCAAAAAATTGGAAGTTTATTTTAAATAAGTCAAAACTGTCAGCTCACAAGAAACATATTTTTAAAAAATTTTTAATTAATAGAAGTAAAGAAAATTATCTTAGAATTAATATCTATCCAGACGGTGGAATTTCAAGAATAAGGGCATTCGGAAATTTTGTGAAATGAAAATAATAAAAGCAAAAAAAATTACTAAAAAAAATTTTTCTAAATTTGGTCAATTAATAAATACATCAAAAAAAAATCCTATAAATATTAATGATGGGTATGCAAAAAGATTTGATAATTTGATAAACCTAGATGCATCTAAAAACAAAGGGAAAGCAATTGTTAGTATTTTTAAAGCAAAAAAAAGAAGTTTTCCTATGAAAATTGATATGATGGAAAAACATCCTTTAGGAAGCCAAGCCTTTATACCAATGGAAGATACAAAATTTTTAGTATTTGTAGCACCAAAAGGAGATAAACCAGATATAAATAAAATCCAATCCTTTTTAGTACCAAAACAAACTGGGGTTAATTACAATGCTGGTATTTGGCACTTTCCGTTGATTTCTATGAAAGATATGAATTTTCTAATTGTTGATAGAAAAGGAAAAGGAAACAATCTTGTAATTTATAAGTTTAAAAAAGATAAAATTATTTTGAAGAAATGAAAAAAAAATATCCAAGAGATTTAGTGGGATATGGTTCCAAACAAGTTAAGGTAAGGTGGCCTGGTAATGCAAAATTAGCTTTACAATTTGTACTAAATTATGAAGAAGGAGCAGAGAATTGTACTCTCCACGGTGATAAAACTTCAGAAGTATTTTTATCAGAAATTATAGGAGCAAAAGCAATTAAAGGTCGACACTTAAATATGGAGTCAATTTATGAATATGGATCAAGAAGAGGATTTTGGAGAATTCACGACCTCTTTAACAAAAAAAAAATTCCACTTACTATTTTTGGAGTTGGTATGGCATTGGAGAGAAATAAAGAAGTTTGTTCTGCTATAAAAAAAGCAAAGTATGAAGTTGCTTGTCATGGGTGGAGATGGATTGATTATCAAAATGTATCAAAGAAAAAAGAAAAGAATGATATGAAACTTGCAGTCAAATCTATAAAAAAGATTTTTGGCTATCAACCTGCTGGTTGGTACACTGGTAGGTGTAGCACAAATACTTTAGATTTAGTAATCGAAAATGGTGATTTTTTATACTGTAGCGACACATATAGTGATGATCTTCCTTATTGGATAAAAAAAGGTAGTAAAAAACAACTCATGGTTCCTTATACACTCGATAACAATGATATGAGATTTGCAACTAATCAAGGATTTAATTCGGGTGAACAATTTTATAATTATTTAAAAGATAGTTTCGATGCCCTTTATGAGGAAGGAAAAACTTCACCAAAGATGATGTCGGTTGGCTTGCATTGTAGATTAATTGGAAGACCTGGTAGAATACAATCTCTTAAAAAATTTTTAAATTACATTACAAAATTTAAGGATATTTGGATCTGCAAAAGAGTAGACATAGCTAAACATTGGATAAAAAATTATAGTTAAAATTTTTATTATTGTTCCGCAGCTATAGAAGTATAATGAGCAACCGCTTCTATTTCATCATCAGTTAGTATACCCTCCATCGCAGGCATTACTCCTATACCGTTTCTAACTGCCATTATAATTCTTTGAATATCAGGTCTGATTTCATTCAAATTTGGACCAACCATTGAGTTTGATCCAGCATCCGAGAGCATATGGCACGCTGCACAATTTCCAGCTCCTAGAAAAACTTCTTTTCCCTTAATAAATAATTCATCAGCATTAGCTTGTATAATTGATACAAATATTAAAAAAAACAAGTTGCAACAGAAATTTAAAAATAATTTTTTCACTTAAATTTGGTATCATAATTAAAAAAATTTAAAAAGGAGAATTATGAAAGCTTATTGGGTTGCAAATTACACTGAAATAAAGGATGACGAAAGACTTAAAAAATATGCTGTTAAAGCAAAAGAAGCGGTTGAAAAATATTCTGGAAGAATATTGGCAAGAAGTGCAAATAATATAACTTTAGATGGTAGGGAAATGATCAGAGTGGCTCTTGCAGAATTTCCAGATATAGAAGCTGCAAAAAATTGTTACAATTCTGAAGAGTATGTTGAAGCTAGGAAACATCTAGAAAACAATGCTACAAGAGAACATATAATTTTTGAGGGAATGTAAGATAATAAAGATTTAATATTGAATAGGTTCGGGATCTATACTTCTCCATAAATACCAAGTGGCGACAGAACAGTAAGGTGAAAACTTTTTGTTTAAATATGTTATATAACTTTCTGGTGGTAAGTATTTTTTATTAAAATTTTTTGAAATAGCTCTTAACAAGCCAATATCCTGAATTGGCCAAATATTAGGACGATTATATGTAAACAATAAGATCATTTCTGCTGACCATCTTCCAATTTGTCTTAACTGAGAGAGATAAATAATCGCTTCTTCATCAGACAATTTTGAAATAATTTTTGGATTAAATTCTTTGTTCAGTACTTTTTTAGCTAAACTTTTAATTCCTTTTACTTTCTGCCTGCTTAAGCCACAACTTTTTAGCTGAGATGAAGATAACTTATTAACTGTTTTTGCATTAATTTTATTTTTACATTTTTTCTTAAATTTTAAAAAAACTGAATTTGCAGCTGCAACACTAATTTGTTGTCCAATTATACTTTTACAAAGTGAAAAAAAAACATCTCTTCTTGAGGTAAGCACTGTCTCTGAAGGAGATTTGTATTTTTTAATTAATGATGACATTACCTTATCTTTTTTAGATAAATATTTTTTTGCTTTGATCCAATATGATGGGGCTTTACTCATGTCTAGATACCGATAAACGTTTTTTTAATACCAGCTCACGTCTAAAAATAATAAATGAGGATAAAATTACTAATCCAGCACCTAACAATGTTTTAAATGTTGGTAATTCATCCCAAATAAAATAACCAAAAATTATTGCAAATACTAGTGCTAGATATTTTAGAGGTGTTACTAAACTTACTTCTGATAATTTATAAGATTGGGATAACCATAAATTTGCAAGACCACCCAATATACCGATCAAAGATAACAAAAATAAATCAATTAAACTTGGAAGAATCCAGTTTTGATAAAAAGATAAAAAACTTAAAAGCATTATAGAAAATGAAAAAAAGAAACTAATTAACCATACTGGTTCTGTTGAAGATAATTTTCTTATAGCTATTGCAACATATGATAATCCTAAACAAAATATTATTGGATAAATATAATATAAGTTAAGTGAGCTAAACCCAGGTTCCGATATAATAATTATACCAACGAAACCAACTAAAACCGCTAACCACCTATATAAACCAACTTTTTCATTTAACAAAAAAATTGAAAATATAGTTGTGAATATTGGTGCTGCAAAAGTTATACTAACAACTGTTGCCAAAGGTAAATTTCTTAAAGCGATAAATATAGATACCAACGCAATCAATCCTGCTAAACATCTTTTAAAATGAAGAAATGGTCTAGTTGTTTTATAAAAATCTAAATATCTATCTTTAGGAATAAGAAATAAAATAGGAATTATTCCACAAAATCCTCTAAAAAACAAAACTTGTCCAACGGGATAATCCTCAGACCATTTAACAATCACATCCATAAGCGAAAATGCACATACTGATATGAACATGTAAAAAAAGCCTAATTGATTTTTTGATAGCATATGATTAACTTTAAATTAATTAAGTAAATTATCAATGGAAATAGCAATTTTAGGATTAGGATGTTTTTGGGGACCAGAAATTAAGTTTAGTAAACTTGATGGAGTTATAAAAACAGAAGTAGGTTATTGTGGAGGTCATAATGCTGAAACCAATTACAAAGAAGTATGCACAGGAACAACAAATCATGCAGAAGTAGTAAAATTAGATTTTGATCCTAAAGTAATATCTTACGAGAAAATTCTAGAATATTTTTTTGAAATTCATGATCCAACAACTCTAAATTCTCAAGGACCAGATTTTGGAACCCAATATAGAAGTGAAATATTTTATTTAAATGATCAGCAAAAAATTACTGCCGAAAAAATAATAGAAAAAGAAAACATCAAATTATCAGGAAAAGTAGTAACAAAAACTTCTTTAGTTAAAAATTATTGCCCAGCTGAAGAGTATCATCAAAGATATTTAGAAAAAAGATAAAATGTCTTTAGTTGATACAAGTTGGTTAGAAAATAATATTGATAAAGTAAAAATTATTGATTGCTCATGGCATATGCCTCAAACTCAAAGAAACGGTTTTGAGGAATATACAGAGGAACATATTCCAAATGCTATTTTTTTTGATTTAGATAAAAATTCCAAATTAGATACTGATTTACCACATATGCTTACCGATACTAAATCTTGGGAAAAAATAATGAGCAATATGGGTATAGAAAATAATGATCGAATAGTAGTTTACGATAACTCTGATGTTATTAGTTCTTGTAGATGTTGGTACAATTTAATTTATTATGGACATGACGCTAAGCTAGTTCATGTTCTAGATGGTGGATTAAAAAAATGGAAAAAAGAAAATAAATCTACAGATAACAAAAAAGTGATCACTCAAACATCAAAGTATAAATGTAAAGAAAATAAAGAACTTGTTAAAAATAAAAAACAAATAGATGAAAATATTGATACAGGTAAATTTAATGTTGTTGATGCAAGAAGTAGAGAAAGATTTGAGGGCAAAGTTGCTGAACCAAGAAAAGGTCTTAGAAGTGGTTCAATAAAAAATTCTTTTTGTCTACCCTTTTCTGAATTAGTAAACGAAGACCATACTTTCGTTAGTAAAGATAAAATAATGGAAAAATTTAAGTCCTTTAAATTTGACCATGATAAAAATCTAGTATTTTCATGTGGTTCTGGAGTGACCGCAAGTGTATTGGCACTAGCTTATTCTTTAATAAATGCTAAATATATGCCGACCATTTACGATGGCTCTTGGGCCGAATATGGAAAAATTAACTTATGAAAACATCCACCAAAATAACAAGTATAGTAATTATATTTTTTCTAATAATTGCAACAGTGATTATAGGAAGAACAATGATTGGAAATCATTTCAAAAAAAAATTCAGTAAAAGACCGCCTCCTGGAATAATAATCACTACTACTCAAGAAAGGGTTTTTGAAAATGTTGTAAGTACTTACGGGACTGCTGCTCCAATTCAAACACAATCATTTAAAATTGAAAAATACGAAATATTAAAACCCATAAGTTATAATCAAAAAGTTAAAAAAGGTGATGTAATTGCTCAACTTAAAAATAGAAAAGTTATTGCACAATTTGATGGAATTATTGGAAAAAGAGAATTTTCAGAAGATATTGAGGTTTCAAAATCTTCTATATTAATTAACCTTGAAGATACTAGCTCAATATATTGTGATGTAGATATACCTGAAATTTTTGTACCATTTATTAAAGTTGGTCTGCCAGTTGATATTAAATTTTCTGGTTATAAAAATAAAATTTATAAAGGCGAGGTAGATTCTTTTGCTAGCAGGATAAGTGAAGATACAAGGGCTTTGGCAACTAGAGTTAAAATGGATAATGCATCTGGTGAAATACTGCCTGGTTCATTTTTAGAAATATCTATTAAATATGATGTAAGAAATGGCTTAAGTGCTCCAGATACGAGTACAATTGTCGAAGGTGAAAATGTTTTTATTTATAAAGTAGATGAAAAAAATAAAGTCACAAAAACTAAAGTA
>CACPPD010000002.1 GCA_902635865.1 uncultured Pelagibacteraceae bacterium
AAAATTAAATGTAGTATTTTCAGCATCCTTTGGAAGACAATTAGAATATTACACTGGGATGGTTTTTAAAATTGATATAAAATCTAAAAACTCATTAAAAAATATTATTAATGGTGGTCGTTATGATGGTCTAATTTCAGACTTAGGATCAAAAAAACAAACTCCAGCAGTAGGTGCTGCTTTAAATTTAAATTACTTATGACGAAAAATATTTTAAATATTGGAGTTCCAAGCAAAGGTAGACTTAGAAAAGATGTTTTAAATATTTTTAAAAAAAATAAATTAAATCTCATTTCTGAAAGAGGTGAAAGAGATCTTTTAGGATCTATAAAACAATTTAAAAATATTAAGATTTTATATCTTCATGCAAGAGAGATCATCGAAAGACTTGGAGACGGATCTTTGGACATAGGTTTTTCTGGCTTTGATTTATTAAAGGAAAGTGAAATTAACACTCAAAAGAAAATTAATGTTTTAAAAAGATATGATTTTGGTAAGGCTACATTAGTAGTCGCAATTCCTGATCCATGGATAGATGTACAAACAGTTGCAGATTTAGAAGAAATTGCATTTGAATTTAAAGATAAGAAAAAGAAAAGATTAAGAGTAGCAACAAAATATCCAAACTTAACAAGGGAATTTTTGTTTTCAAAGGGCGTTACCCAATTCAAATTAATTGATAGTTTGGGTGCAACTGAAGCTTATCCTTTTACAGGCTCATCGGAAATAATTACAGATATTACTTCTACCGGAGAAACGTTAAAAGCAAACAATCTACGTATTTTAAAGGATGGAGAAATATTAAGATCAGAGGCCTGCATGATGATTTCTAAGTCATCCAATAATAAAATGGGTCTTAAAAAAATAGTAAAATTACTTTCTAAAAATTAAGTCTTTCCAATAAATTAGTATAATTTTGATAATATCTAGATTTCTAATAATTGCATAAACTGCAACAATAACACAAATAATAAAGAATATTTTTAATACTAAAATTAGTTCCATAAAGTATTTTTAAATATTTAAATACATTTATCAAATATTTACGATAAAATAAAAAATTAGAATCATGGATAATATGTTGTTAATTTTACTAGTTTTGTTATCAGGCGGTGTTTTAGCTATTCTTTATCTTAATTTAAAAACTAAGCCAAAAGATGAAAATGAAAACAAAGAAGCTGAGGAAATAGCTAATTTAAAAACAGAAATATTAAGTTTAAAAGATACCTTAAACACTACAATCAATAGCTCACTTGGTGCAATGTCGACTTCATTTAATAATCTATCAACTGGGGTTACTAAAGATATGACTGAAACTTTAACTAAGGTAGAGGAAAAGGTTGGTAATTTTAATCATCAAGTTCAACTATTAAATCAAAGCCAAGAGGGGATAACTAAAATTTTAGCTGGAGTTAAGAAATATGGAACTCTTGCAGAATTTAGCTTAGATGCTCTAATTAAAGATTTGCTACCAGCTTCTCAATTCATGACGAATGTTAAAATGAAAGAGGACACCAGTGAAAATGTTGAATTTGCAATAAAGCTTCAAGGAGATGTTTTGGTTCCTGTTGATAGTCATTTTCCAGTAGAAAAATTCAAAGCAATTACCGATGGTCATGACGCGGAAGACAAAAGGGCTGTAGCAGATGCTAGAGCAAAATTAGCATCAGTGTTTAAAGCAAAAGCTAAAAGTGTTAATGAAAAATATATTGTTCCACCAAAAACTACTGATTTTGCAATCGTATATGCTCCTACAGAAAGTTTATACAAAGAGTTAACTGAATACCAAGATCCAAGTACAAAAGAATTATTAACTCAAGAGTTAATGAAAAAATATAAAGTTGTAATATGTGGACCTAATACTCTTTCTGCTTACTTACAGTCTTTACATATGGGATTTCAATCATTGAAGGTACAAAAAGGTGCAACGGAAATTTATAATCATTTAAAAACAATCAGTACAAGATTTTCTAAACATTTTGACAACATTATAGTTCTTAGAAAAAAATTAGAAGATGCTATGGGAGTTGTTGATAAATTTGGAACAGATGCAAGATCAATTTCAAGAACCTTAGAAAATATTAAAGATCCCGAGCAGGTTGAGAAAGCTGTACAAACTGAAAACGTGGAAAAATTTGTTGAACGAAATAGGCAGCTTAAAAATTAATTTCTTTTTTTCCTTAATAACGTCTATAAGAAATCTCATGCAGTGGAATCAAAAATATGATTATCCAAAATCATCAAGAGCAACAGTTGATGGCATTAGAAGATACTTATTAGGGGAAACAAAATTACCAAGTGTCACTTCAATTTTAGATGCAACTAGATCTGAAGAAGATAAAGCAGCATTAGCAAATTGGAGAGAAAGAACTGGGCAAAAAGAGGCTGAGGCAATTACAAAAGCAGCAAGTAGTAGAGGTTCTCAAATGCACAACTATTTAGAGTCCTATTTACTTGGAAGAGAAAATTTGAGTTTTTTTGAAGATAACGAACAATACAAATTAATGGCTAAAGAAATTATAGAAAAAGGTTTGAAAAATAGATTGGATGAAATTTGGGGTGTTGAATGCACTCTTTATTACCCAGAGAAGTATGCAGGTACTGCTGATTGTGTTGGAGTTTATGAAGGAAAAGAAACAATAATAGATTTTAAACAAAGTAATAAACCTAAAAAGGCTGAATACATAGACTCATGGCTTCTTCAAACAAGTGCATATTCGTTAGCACATAACATTGTGTATAACTCCAATATCACTTCTTGTGTAATTTTGGTTTGCACAGTAGATAAATTATTCCAAGAGTTTAAAATTCAAGGGCATGATTTAATTGTTTATCAAAATTTGTTTTTGGGAAGATTAAAAAAATTTAATGAGCTATCGGATTTAACTTAGGATTTTATGGATAAAATAGTAATTTACGACACAGAAACAACAAATAGTACAATTTGGGGCTCAATAATTGAAGTAGGTGCTGTAGTTGTTGATAAAAACTTAAAAGAAATTGGTAAGTTAAATATTCGTGGTAGAATGCCCGAGGGTGAGGTTCCAAGTGCAAAGGCCTTATTAGTTAATTCAACAAGTATTGATTTACTTACTAAAGGCAATTACTCGCATTACGATTTTTTAGGCGCAGTAGAAAATTTTTTCTCTAAAGCTGGTCCAGCATTGTTTATGGGTTGGAGTAACTTAAATTTTGATAGGAGAATGTTTCATTTTAATTTTTTCAAAGGAAACAGATATCCTTACATCACACATTCTTCACCCAATAAAGAACATGATGGTTTACATGTTGCAAGAGTAGCTCAAACCTTGAATCCTGAAACATTAAAGACTGAATTAACGGAAGCTGGTAATGAAAGTCTAGCATTGGAAGGTTTAGCTAGACAACAAGGATTTGATACATCTCAACAACACACAGCTTATCATGATGCGTTCACAAGTTTAAAAATTCTCAGAATTATAAAAGATAAACACAAAGATAATTGGGAAAATTTCTTAAGCACTTCGACAAAAAATAGTGTTGAAACTATTTTAAAAACTGAAGGGATTTATTCAATATTTGAAAATGTTAAAGGAAAAAATATGATGTATCTTGTCTCTACACTGCATCCAGACCACTGTTTTCATCCATCATATGCATCTTGGGGATATTTATTTGATTTAAGAAGAGATCCTGAACCATTATTGAATTTATCAGTAAATGATCTTAAAGTTTATTTAAAAAAGTTTAGTCCAAAAGCACTTAGAGTGATCAAAACCAACAAAGCTCCTGTTGTGCTAGATAAAAAGTTTGCATTAAAGGAAAAGGCATATGCGGAATTAGATTTAGAAACCATTCAAAAAAGAGCAAAAATGATTAGAAATAGTGAAAATTTTTGTAAAAATATTCAAATCATTAATAGAGAAGCAGCTGAAGAAAAAGCTCAAACTCAAACTCAAGAAGATTTGTTACCAGAAGAAACTTTATATGAAAAATTTATTCCTAATAAAGATACCCAATTGTTTAAAACTTGGCATAGTTCTTCTTGGGAAGATAAATTAAGAATGTTGGATAAGTTTCAAGATAAAAGATGTAGTTGGTTTGGGCAAAAAATTATTTATCAAGAAGCACCACATATTTTGCCACCAGATTTATATAAAAATATAAAAAGTGAAATTGCTAGACGAATTTTGAGTAAAAATAGAGAAAAATGGCAAACTATAGGAATGGCTTATCAAGAAATTGATACCTTAAGAGATCAAGCATCAAATCGAGATGATGAAGAAGAACTAAAAAAATTAGATGAAATAAATGAATTTATTATGTCTATAGAAAAAAAATATGAAATTGGCTAGTTGACTTTAAGGCCCTAATTAATAGAAAGGATATATGCTTACAAATTTTAAAGACGAAGATTTTGATACTAAAATTAAAAATGAAGATGTTTCAGTCATTCAGTTTTCAGCTGAATGGTGTGGTCCATGTAAGGCGCTAAAACCAGTAATGGATAAATTATCTGACGAATATAAAGATAAGGCTGGTTTTTATTATGCTGATGTTGAAGATGGTGGAATAAACACAGGAAGTGCAGCAGGGATCAGAGGTGTTCCAACAGTTATTATCTATAAAAAAGGTGTTGAAGTAGACAGAAAAGTTGGTGGAGTTCCCGAAAGTCACATGAAGGAATTTTTAGATAAAAATATCTAATTTAAGTTTAAAACTTCACCCGCAAGATATAACGATCCAGTAATTAGTATTATATCGTTTTCTTTTACTGGGATTGACTTTATGGCTTCCTCTATACTTTCCTTATAATTTATATTTGAAAAGCTATTTAGCTTATCTTTAAGCTCTCTTCCTTTAATTGAATTAGGTTGATTAGGTATATCTATTGTAGTCAATGTAGAAATATCCTTAAAGAAACTCATATATTCATTATGATCTTTATTTGCCATCATTCCAAGAATGATGTGTTTATTGCAATCTAAACTTTCCAAGTATTGATTCAAAACTTTTGCTCCCAATGGGTTATGAGATCCATCAACAAAAAGTTTGTGATCTTTTACAAGCTCTTTAAGTTTTCCAGATTTAATTTCTTGTAATCTTGCAATACAATTTATTTTTAAAATACCTTTTTTAATGTGGTCATCTTTAATTTTTAAGTCTTTCAAAATTCTTAGGGTCACAATTGCTGTTGAGACATTTTCTAATTGAAATTGACCTTTAACATTTGGCATAGGTAATTTTATTCCCCCAAATTGATCTTCATAATAAAAGAATTCATTTTCTTGCAGTGTAAAACTATAATTTTCATTATGGAAAAACTTATTTGATCTGTTATTTGAAATTGTTTTTTTAATATTTTCTTTAATTTTATTAGTACTTTGTTTTGCAACTATAATATTTGAGTTTAATAAGCTGGATGTTTTCTCAAAAATAATTTTTTCAATAGTTTGTTCATTTTCAGGTAGCCAATCTAAATGATCAAGGCCAATAGATGTTACGACGCTAGCAAGGTTATTTTTTAAGATATTAGTAGCGTCAAATCTAAAGAATAATCCACTTTCAACTAAATTTATACTATCTGGGTATTGAGATGCTTTTAAAAAATAAGCCGCAGTAAGTATTTCAAAAAAAGTAATTGGTTCACCATTGTTAGCTTCCTCAATTTCTTCAAGTAAATTTGCCAAATCTTCATCATTCAATTCTTTATTATTAAAAACAAACCTTTCATTGATACTTTTGATATGTGGACTAGTGTAAATATTACAATTGAAATTTGCTTCCTTTAAAATAGAAAACATTGCTTGGATAGTTGAGTACTTTCCATTAGTACCAACAATTGAAATTGCTTTGATTTTATCTTGAGGATTTCCTAATTTTTTGCAGAGACTCTGAATACGATCTAGACTTAAATCTATTTCTTTAGGATGCAGCTCTTGTAAGCGACTGACTATCTTCTGAAGTTTCATTTTGTTCAGCACTTATATCAGAGTTTTTCTTTAACAATATTGATAATAAAGTTCCAATTTTAGAGGCGAGATCTTTACGTTCAACGATTAAATCAACAAAACCAGTTTTTTCAACATATTCACTTTTTTGGAAACCTTCAGGCAGTTCTTCTTTAACAGTTCCTTGAATTACTCTTGCACCTGCAAATGCAATCAAAGCTCCTGGTTCTGCAATATGAATATCACCTAACATAGCGTATGATGCAGTTATACCTCCTGCTGTTGGATCAGTTATACAAACTAGATATGGGAGACCATTTTTCTTTAATTCATTAATTGCAAGAGTTGTTCTTGTCATTTGAGATAATGAAATTAAACTTTCCATCATTCTCATTCCACCACCTGCGCTTATACATAAAAAAGGTGTTTGATTTTCTATGGCATGTTGTATTCCATATAAAAAAGCCTCACCTTCTGCAGCTGCCATTGAAGCTCCTAAAAAATCAAAATCAGAAGCTACAGCAGTAATTTTAATATTATTTATAGTTCCAGAGGCAACCATCATTCCACACTCTAATCCTGTTTTTTTTCGGGCGCTTTTTAATCTTTCTTTGTAAGGTTTGGAGTCTGTCCAATTTAGTGGGTCGTCTTTTGGTATTGGAGTTTTGAAAATCTCATAATTATTTTTTCCAAACAATATATCAAATCTTTGATGTGGTTTTATTCTATGATGACGTTTACAATCTGGACATACCCACAAGTTTTCTTCTAAATCTTTTTTTAAAATTGGACCTTTGCAACACGATGTCCAATCACTTTTTGCAATATCTTCTTTTGTAGCCCTTTCACGTATAGCAGTTTTAATTTTTTCACCTGCTTTAATAATTTTTGTTATCCAGTTCATAGAATTTTGTTCTTTAATTTCTTTACGATATTAGTAACATTTGTGACAGCATTTTGTCGCTTTTCAATGGATTTAGAGATTTCTCTACAAATTGCGCTACCAACCACCAAACCATCAGCTTTTTTAAGAGATTGGATGGTTTTTTCTGTAATTCCAAAACCAATAACAACATTTTTCGATTTATTTTGTTTTTTTATTTTGTTGTATTTTTCTAATATTTTCTTTGGGGATACTTTTAGCTTTCCACCTGTTGTGGATAACATACTTATATAATAAATCATATCATGTGAGTCTTTTATGATTTTTTTTAATCTTATCTGGGAAGTAGTTGGAGAAACTAATTGAATAAAATTAATTCTTTTTTTTTTACATTTTGATGCAAAATTTTTATTTTCAGGATAAGGTAAATCAACAACTATTAAACCATCAACTTTTGACTTTTTACATTTTTCTAAAAATTTATTTTCATTATATTGATAGATCATGTTGTAATAGCCCATTAGTATAATTGGTTTATTTTTTTTAATTTTTTTAAAATTTTTTACTATTGAAAATACATCATTAATTTTAATACCATTTTTAATTGCTCGATAAGCACTTGTTTGTATTTGTCCTCCATCAGCTATAGGTGTGTTGTGTGGAAAACCTAATTCACAAATATCTGCATAATTTGAGATTGATTTTAATATATCTAAAGATTTTTTTTTAGTATTATCTCCCGCGACAGTGTATGTAAGTAAAGCTGGTCTATTCTCTTCTTTTGCAGTTGAGAAAGCTTTGTTGATTAATGAATTCACTAATTTTTACCCAACCTCTCTCTTAAAATATCTCTATCTTTTTTAGCATCACCACAAGAGTTAACGATTATAATTGTGTCTTTGCTTAATTTTGGAGAAATTTTTATTGCCTCAGCAAATGCATGACTAGGTTCTAAACTTGGATTAAGTTTTTCAAATTTAGTTACCATCACATGTGCTTTTAGTGCCTCTTCATCAGTTGCATAGGTGTATCTAGCTCGTTTAGTATCTTTTAAAAAACAATGTATTGGACTAACGCCTGGGTAATCCAATCCAGCACTTATTGATTCAGTCTCATTAATTTGACCTTCATTGTTTTGACAAACATAAGAAGCTGCACCATGTAAAATTCCAATTTTAGCATTTCTACTTAAAGGGGCAGCATGGAGTTTTGATTTTTTTGGACCTCCAGCTTCCACACCAACTAATTCTATTTGCGATTTTTTAAAATCTATAAATTCACTCCAAAAACCGTATGCTGAACTTCCACCTCCCACACAATTAATTAATTTAATTTTTTTTGGAATTTTTTTGAATTCTTGTTTAATTTGTGTCTTTAATTCTCTTGAAATTTGTGCTGTACTCCATCCACAAATTTTTACAAATATATTTGGACCCACTGTACTTCCAACACACATGTGTGTAGTGTCACAATTTGATACCCAATATCTCATACACTCACTGACTGCATCGACTAAGGTTTGACTGCCTGAATATACAGGAACTATTTCAGCACCATTTTTTCTCATAGCATCACAATTTGGTTTTTGCCTCTTGATGTCTTTTGCACCCATGAAAATTTTACATTTGAGACCAAATTTCTTTGCAGCCATACTTAACATTTTACCAGCATAACCAGCACCAGTGTCACCAACTATATATTTTTTCCCCATAGCCTTGCAAATTAAAGCATGAACAGTTGCATTGTATATCTTGTGGGCACCACCATTAGCCTCCGATACAACTTTTGCCCATATTTGAGCACCACCCAAATGATTAGATAAATTTTCTAATTTTACAAATGATGTGGGTGATCCTATATAATTCTTAAAGTAATAATCTCTCTTTTTTAAAAATTTCTTATTATTTCTTAATTTTGAAAACTCCTCTGTTAGATCTTCTACAGGTTTTTTTAAAGTTTCAGGAATAAAACTTCCTCCAAACCTACCACCCCAAAAACCGTTACGATCATGCTGGTCAATTAGAGGAATTTTTTTTTTAAGTTTCATTTTTTAAGTTATTTAAATTATTCAAAAAAATATCTATTTTGGATGTATCTTTTAATCCAGAAGTTTCCAAGCCTCCAGATAAATCTAAAAAATTTGCAATTTTCTCATATTTTTTAAGATCATCATCAAATTTTATATTGCCAGCTAGCATTAATTCCTTGGTAAAATTTATATTTTTAATCAAGTTATGATCAAAGCTCTGACTTTTTTCATAACCTTTACTATCAAATAAAAGGATATCTGTTACATCAACGAATGACTTATATCCGAGAATATCAGACTTATCTTTGATTGTTAAAGCTGTAATAATTTTTTTTTGATATTTCTGTTTTATATTTACAATTGAATCAGGAGTACAGTCATACAATTGATAATAATCAAAAGGTAAATTTTTTATTTCCTCTAAAATCTCATTATTAGGTTTTACTAAAACAGCAACAAATTTACTTTTGTTTTTTTTAACATTTAACAATTTTTTTAAATAGTTAGGTTCAATATATCTTGAGCTTTTTGGGTAATTGCAAATAAAACCAATAAAGTTAGGAGGATGGGAGTGATTGATAATAAAATTTAAAGTGTCAGAGTCCTTTATACCACAAATTTTGCATCCTTTGATCATTTGTTAAGATGATCTAAAAGTCTTTTTACATTATTTTTTATATTACCTTTCGTGAGAGACCTTCCTATAACAATCCCAGAAACTTTATTTTTAAAAGCATCTTTAGGAGTCATAATTCTTTTTTGATCATCAGAGCTATCGCCAGGCAACCTTATACCAGGAGTAATAATTAATAAATTTTTATATTTTCTTCTGACTTTAATAGCTTCTTGAGCTGAACAAACTATTCCATCACAATTAGATTTTTTTATCAGTTCTGCTTGCTTTAAAACTAATTTCTCGATTTTATTAATATGACCTATTTGTTTTAAAGACTTATTATTAAGGCTTGTCAAAACTGTAACACCTAATACTTTTAAATTTTTATTAATTTTCTTTGCTTTTCTCTTAACCGCCTTAAGCATTTCTAGCCCACCATTAGCGTGAACTGTAATATATTTGCATTTTTTTAAATCTCTTATGCTATTGATTGCTGATAAAGCAGTTTGAGGAATATCATTTATTTTAAGATCTAACCAGAAATCACTTTTGATCTTTTCTAAAAATTTTCTACCTTGTTTAGAATAAAAAAACTGTAGTCCAAATTTCGGAATTATTTTAACTTTGTTTGTTCTTGTTAGATTAATTATTTTTTTTATCTTGTTTAAATCCGAACTATCGCAAGCGACAAAAATACTTTTATTCCTCATTATTTAATTTTTTAAACAAGTCTTTTGACATTTTAAAGTGAATAGTTTTTTTTTCTGGTGTATTTACTTTTTCTCCAGTTTTAGGATTTCTTGAAATTCTAGCTTTTTGAAATTTGGTTGAAAAAACCCCAAAACCTCTTAGTTCTACACGATCTCCTCTCCTTAGAGATCTTTTTATCTCACTTAGAATTATTTCAGTAAATTTTTCAATATCTTTTTTTGCAAAGTTTGGGTAGTCATTAGATAGTTGCTTTAAGAGCTTAGATTTTACAACAGCCAATTTTAATCTTCTTCTATTTTTTTTTATCTATATCTTTATTTTTTAAATCATCTGATAGTGAAGAGAATGGTAGATTTTTCCCTGAACCTTCAGATCCATATTTTTCAAGAGCCTCTTTTTTCTCAATTTCTTCTAATAATTTAATACTAAGTGTTACTTTCCTTTTATTCATATCTAGATCAGCTATTGCACAATCTAACTTTTCTCCGCCGGTCCACCTTGAGGGTCTAGCATCAGCAGAATTTATTGCTATTGCTGATTTCTTAATTTGAAAATCCATCTCGCATCCCTCAGGTCTTACAATTAATCCCTTGTTATCTGTGGATATAACTTTAACTGTTACAGTTTGATTTTTGGTTTTATCTTTAAACCAATCAAAAGGATCTTTTTGTGTTTGTCTTAATCCAACTCTTATTTTTTGCTCTGGAACTTTAATTTCTAAAACTTTAACTCTTATCTTATCTCCTTTTTTATACTTCGCTAATTCTTCCTCGCCGTTATTAAGGTATGTCAAATCATTACAATGCAAAAAGGCATCAACATCAATATCTTGCATTTTAACAAATAGTGAGTATTCATTTTTATTTACTACTTCTCCCTCTATTAAACTACCCACAGGATATTTTTTTTCAAAAGTTTCGTATGGATTTTCCTGAGTCAATCTATGTGAAATTGCAACACGTCTTTTATCTTTATCTATTTCGGTAATTACGCAATTTATTTCATCTCCAACTTTAAACATTTTTTTAGCTGATATATTTTTTTTATTCCAACTTAATTCACTTGAGTGAAGCAAAGTTGTTAAACCTGGTTCTAACTCACAAAATGCTCCAAAATCCATAATCTTAACTACCTTGACTTTATAAATTTTATTAAGCTCATAATTTTCAATGTGTTCAAATGGATCAGGTGACAATTGTTTTACAGAACATCCCACCTGTAGTTTTTCTTTATCTACACTAATTACCTTTAGATCATGCTTTTCCCCAATATTAAATACTTCGTCTGGATGATTAACTCTTGAATAGGATATTTCTTGTAAATGAACTAAAACATCTAATTCTCCATTAACACTAAAAAAACAACCAAAGGAACTATAACCCTTGACTTCAGCTCCCTTAATGATGTCCCCAATTTTATATTTTTCAATTATTTTTGCCTTATCTTCTTTTTTAAATGATGAAATAATTTCTCTTCTTGATACACAAGCATTACCTCTAATTTTATCTAATTTAATAAGTGCAAACTTTTGAGGCTCATTCATTAAATGAGATATGTCTTTAAGTGGTTTATCGCTAATTTGTGATCCTGGTAGAAACATTAATGATCCAGTATCGATGTGCTCTACAATACAACCTCCTTTGCACTTTGAAGTAATCTTGCCCATAATTGGTTCTTTTTTTTCGTAAGCTTCAACAAGCTTATCCCAGCCTTTTATTTTTTGTGCTTTACTGGCAGAAACTAATACTTCTCCATTTTTATCCTCTATTTTTTCTAATAATACTGATATTGTCTCACCAATTTTTATTTTGTCAGTAAGACCCATACTTTTAAGTTCATTTATATCTAGGATTGGTTCAGATTTTAATCCTTCTACAAAAAGAAAAACAAATTTTTCAGTAATTTTATTTATTTTTCCCTCAATTATCTTTCCTTCTTCTATTTGGATTTTAGACAGTTGGCTGTTTAGTAGTTTTTCAAATTCTTGTGATGCTTGACTTGATAGATCTTTATAAATTTCCATTAACTTTTATTTTCCTGTCTATAATTTTTTTTATTTTTAAAAAACACGCTGTTTTAGATAACTTTGTAGTGTTAATCAATATAGAATCTTTTGTTTTTTTTAGAGGGGAAATTTTCCGTTTATAGTCACTTTTATCGCGGTTTTTAATACTTTTTAATACTTCTGTAAAAGTCACAGACCTTTTTAATACTTTTAATTCTTTAAACCTTCTCTTAGCTCTAGTATTTACATTAGCTGTTATAAAAAATTTAAAATCAGCATCTGGAACAATATTGTAAGTAATATCTCTCCCATCAAGGCATGAACCATTATATCTTTTTGGTGGATTATAGGCTAAGTTAATTTGAAAAGCATGAATTACTTTCCTTATATTTTTGTTTTTTGCAATTATTGATGCTTCAGTTCCAATCTCATCAGATAATAAAGTTTTTTTCTTTAAATCTTCAATTTTTAAATATTTAATTTTTTTTTTGATAAATTTAATATTAAACTTTTTAGGATATTGAAGTTTTAAGAATGCAATTAATCGATATATTTTGCCTGTATCCAGATAAACTAAATTATAATGTTTAGAAATATTCTTAGCTAAAGTTCCAGCCCCTGCAGCAGCAGGTGAATCTATTGCTATTTTAATAATATTTTTTCTTTTAATCATTTTTTTAAATTATTGATAATTCGAAGAAAACTTGGAAATGATGTTTTTATAGAGTCTGTATCATAAATTTTCCATTCTCCACCAAAGGATAATGCTGCAATTACACTAGTCATAAAAACTCTATGGTCTTTCATGTAATTTTTAATTATAATTTTTTTATTTATCTCTAAATTTGGATTTCCAAAAATTTTAATAGAATTTTTTGTTATAATGGTTTTGATACCCATCAAATTTAAAATTTTCTTTGCCCATTCTAGTCTAGGGCTTTCTTTTTGATTTAACTCAGCCAAATTTTTAAAAGAAGAAACTCCTTTTGCCTTAGCAGCAACTAAAAATATAACTAAAAATTCATCTATTGCATTACTATTTAATTTCGAAGGAGAATTTATTGGCCTAATTGAATTACCTCCTCTTATAATAATATCTGATTTATTTTCTCCTTTATAAATTTTTTTATTTTTTAAAACTATATTAACACCCATTTTTTTTAAAATTGTAATTATACCTGTTCTGGTTTCGTTAACATTGACATTTTTAATTGTTAATTTGGAATTTTTAGACAAGGCTGTAAGAACAATAAAAAAAGCACTAGAACTAATATCAGAAGGTATATTATAATTAAGAGGTTTGATTTTAGTAACCTTTTTTACTTTAATTTCATCGTATTTATTTTTCTTTTTAATTTTTATTGGTAATTTTAAATATTTACAAAGAAGCTCAGTGTGGTTTCTTGATTTTTTTGCCTTAATTATTGTTGTTCCATTAGCTTTCATCGCCCCAAAAATTACTGAACTCTTACATTGCGCAGAACCTTTATTTTCGACATATCTAATTGGACTTATTTTTGTACTACCTAATATAGTCATAGGTAAATTTTTATTTTTATTTAATTTAAATTTCGTACCAAATTTACTTAAAGGATCTGAAATTCTTTTAAAATCCCTTTTTGATAAACTTTTATCGCCGATAATTTTAATAGGATATGGTGTATCTATCAATATTCCAGATATTAATCTTCCCAACGTGCCTGAATTTTTGGAGTTAATTATTATATTTTTTTTATATTTATATCCTTTTAATCCTTTGCCATAAATTTTTGTTTTAAAATTTTTTATTTCTACTTTAATTCCAAGTTTTCTTATTGCATTTATTGCAGCAAACACGTCATCAGACATTAGTAAATTTTTCGCTGTAGATGTACCATTGCCTAATGATGCAAATAAAACCCATCTAATACTTAAGCTTTTATCACCAGGCACAAAGATTTTTTTTTTAAAATAGTTTAATTTTTTCTTTACAATTGTTATTTTTGACATTGATGATTATTTAAAACTAAATGACTCGCCGAAATAAGCACTTTTTGCATCAATGTTATTTACTAATTCAGATGGTGATCCCTCTGCTATAATTTTACAATTACTTAATATCATACCAACATCCACACAAGCTAATAAATCTCTTGCTTGATGGTCGCAAATACATATTGTTATTTTTTTTTCCCTTTGCAAATTAACAATAATTTCCTGTAACATTTTTATTGTCAAAACATCAAGTGCTGCAAAACATTCATCTAAAAGAAGCACACTTGGATCACTTAGTAAGGACAAAGCAATTACTAATTTTTTTTTCTGACCACCAGATAAAAATTTTGCTTTTATACTCCTAAGATTCTCAAGTTCAAATCTGCCAATAAGCTCATTTATTTTGCTTTCTTCGAGATTTTTATCATCAATTACGATTTCTGCTATAGCCTTTAAGTTTTGATATAAAGTTAAATCACTAAAATACCCGCCATATTGAGGAACATACCCAACTTTAAATTTTTTTGTTCTTAGATAAATTGGGTAATTTAGTACATCTTCATTATTAATTTTAATTTTTCCATTATCTGGTTTGATTAACCCGGTTATTAAATTAAATATAGTTGATTTACCAACTCCATTTGGTCCAAGCATTCCAAAAATTTCACCCTCATTTATTTTGAAATTTATATTATCCAATATTAGTCTATTTCCATAAGAGAGGGACACATTTTCAAAAGATATAATATATTTAGGTTTTTTATAAGATTTAATCCTAAACTGTTTTATTAAACCCATTTAGTCTCGACTTTCTATATTAACTTTTTTCTTTATGTTGTGCATAAAAATTTTTGTATCTTTTGTAACAGTATTAAGTTCAATTACGTCTGCTTTTAGAATATTTTCTGGGTTAGTGTAAATGACATTTTTGGAAATTATTAATTTATTTTCTAACATTGAAAAATCAAGATAATCTGAAGTTATATTATTATCTATATACTTTATTCTAACATTTTTAGAAAATATTGTATCATAATTTATTGTATTATATTTACCAAAATCAGAAAAAACTGTAATCGTCTCATTTTTTTTAATCATTTTAATGTAAGCATTTACTTTTTTAAGAAAAATAACATCAGTGTTATTTAAGTCTACTTCTCCCTCTTTAGCTAAGATTATATATTCGTTGCCTTGTAAATCTTTTGATGTGTATTTTATATCTTTAATTATATTTGAATTTGTAAAATTTTCTTCTTTAATTTCTACATTAAGATTTTGTGACAATTCTTTATTATTTAATTGCTTTGAATAAATCAAAAAAAAAATTAATAAAATGAAGGATGATATTATTAAGAGGGTTAAATTAAAAATTTTCATTAATTAATGCTTGATTGCAAAAGTGTGTGAATATGCAAAATTCCGATTGTTTTTCGCTTATTTTTGTTGCCATGAACACATAAAGATGTAATTTTTTTGTCACTCATTAAACTTAAGGCTTTTACAGCAAGCGAATCTTTATTAATACTAACAGGATTTTTTGTCATAATATCTTTTAATGACAAGTCGTATAAATTTTCTTTTTTTTCACTAAATCTTCTTATTTGTCCATCGGTTATAATTCCTACTGTAATTTTTTTTTTATTTTGAATTAGCAAAAAACCTAGTTTTTTTTTGCTTAGTATTTGTAAAGCTTTTTTGACGTGTAAGTTTTCTCTAACAAAAGGTATTTTGTTTCCTGTTATCATTATATCCTCAACAGTCCTAAGTTGAGTTCCAAGAGTGCCTGCAGGATGGAGTTTCTTAAAATCTAATTTTCCAAATTTTTTATAATTCATTGTAGCTATTGCAAGAGCATCTCCTAGAGCAAGTTGTGATGTTGTGCTAGATGTTGGAATTATACCACCCGCTTCATCAACCCGAGGTATTAAAAGTTTAATATCTGATGCTTTGTATAAAATAGATTCTTTTTTTGAAACTATACCAATAAGTAAAATTTTGTTTCTATTTGCGTACTGTATTATATTTTTAAGCTCACTTGTTTGACCAGAATTACTTATTAAAATCAAAATGTCATTTTTTGAAATCATACCAAGATCTCCATGTGAGGCCTCACTTGCAGCTAAATTGAAAGAAGGTGTTCCAACTGATGCAAGTGTTGCTGCAATCTTAGATGCAATTAAACCACTCTTTCCTACCCCACATAATATAACCTTCGATTGACATTTTGAAATTTTAACGACAGCTTTACAAAAGGATAAATTTATATTTTTTTTTAGTTTTTGTAATGCTTTTATTTCTAAATTAATTACATCATTAGCTATATCAAATAATTTTTTATTTTTCATTAGTGTGACCAGATATCATCTCTAAATAGAGCTAAATCAAGATCAACTCTAGTTTTTAAAAATTTTAAACAATCATGATATAGATTAACTCTATTCTCTCTTTTTAATATCTTGTTTAATTCATAATGAATTTTATGCAAATATATTACATCATTAGCACAATATTTCAGTTGTGCTGGAGTTAAATCTCCCCCAAAGTCAGAATTTTGAAATTGTTTACTTATGTCAATATTTATAAATTCTTTTATTAGAGTTTTGAGCGAGTGGTTATCAGAATATGATCTTGCAAGTTTCGATGCAATTTTTGTGTCTAAAATATTTTTTGTTTCAGTCTTTAAATAGTGTTTTATATGAGCCATATCAGCTCTTCCAAAGTGGAAAATTTTTGTTATTTTTTCATCACTTAATATTTTAATTAAGTTCGGTGCATTATAACTATTTCTATCAAATTGCACTATATGAGCATCAGAATTTCCTGAGGATAATTGAATTAAACAAAGAGGATCGCGCCTCACATTTAAACCCATAAATTCTCCATCAACCGCAATTATATTGCCTAAATTTAATTCATCTGGTAGATCATTTTTATGTAATTGAATCTTATTATTCATTTTGAACATATATATATGAAAGCAAAAAATTGTCTAATTTTTGGTGGAAGCGGCCAAATTGGTAGAAACTTAATAAGAAAGCTTACTAAGAATAATTTTAAAGTTACTGTAGTAACAAGAAATATACATCAAAAAAGCTATATAATTAAAACCCAAGCGAATGCTGGTTATATAGATATTGTGGAAGCAAATATATTTGATGAACAAAAAATAAGAGCACTTTTTAAAAAATCAGATATTTGTGTAAACTTGATTGGGATTTTATTTGAAAAGAAAAAAGGAAACACTTTTAAAAATATTCACTCTGTATTTCCATCAATATTAGCAAAACTTTGTAAAGAATATAATCTTAAACATTTAATACATTTGTCAGCTTTAGGTATTAATGAAGCAGCAGATTCTCATTATGCTAAAAGTAAGCTTGATGGTGAAAGTAATATATTTAAAAATTTTCCACTTGCTACAGTACTAAGACCATCAATTGTCTATTCCTCGGATGATAATTTTACAACAAACTTTATGAGTTTGTTAAGTAGACTACCTTTTTTTCCTCTTTATTACAAAGGTGATACAAAGTTTTCTCCAATACACTGTTCTGATCTAACTGATATAATTTTTCATGTAATTTCAAAGAATATCTATTCAAAAATAATCGAATGTGTAGGTCCAGAAACAATTACTTTTAAACAAATAGTAGAAAAATTGTTAAAATCAATAGGAAAGAAGAGATTGTTGATACCTTTCCCTATTAAAATAGCTCAACTTTCTGCAGGTCTTTTTGAATTAATGCCCAATCCTTTAATAACAAAAGATCAACTAAGACTTTTAAAGTATGACAATTTACCATCAGGTAAATATAAAACTAATTTTGATATTGGTGTTCCAAGTTTAAGATATTTTGATGAAGAAGTTAAAAAATATTCTTATATGTGGAGAGAAGGGGGCCAATTCTCTACAGATAAATACAAATCAAAAATAATTTAGAGAATTAATAAAATTAAATTAAGCTGATTTTATTTTTTTTTCAATAAATTCAGGAACTTCCTCTTTTTCTATTACATCGTCTTTCTTACCTTTAGGTTGGTAAGCATATAAAAGATGTAATTTACAATATGAAAAATCTTTTAAAGAAGATCTACCACAAAAATAAAATGATTTTTCATCTGGATGACCAATTGGCCATTTGCAGGAATTATCATCAAGTTCCTCTAATTGTTTTGGATTTTCTGGCTCAAAGTTTTTATCTATAATTAGAGATTTAAATTTATTTTTACGTCCCCTTTTTATTCGAATATTTTTTTCATTATTTAAGTTTTCAAAATTATGATTTGAAGTAGCTGTCCTAGTTTTTATCTTCGCAGATAAATTTAATCTATGTGCTTTGCCGATAACTGCATTTCTACTTACTCCTCCAATTATTTCAGCAATTTGACTAGCTGTATTACCTTTGCCCCAAAGTTCTTTTAATTTTGTAACTTTTTCCTCAGTCCAACTCATAATCAATATGTTGTATCTTATTAATATATAACAACAATATACTGATATTAAATTAAATTAAACAATCAAAAATCAAGAGTTATCAACATTAGTATAAAATTAAGTATATATATGTTTTCAATCCTAACTTGTATTAATAATTAAACTTTATAAAACAAAATGATTTATGAGTTATTTAGCAAAAAACTATAACAGAAAAAAAATTTCCTTTAATCACGGTAAAGGAAGTTATCTATTTTCAACAGATGGAAAAAAATACTTGGATATGTTATCCGGTATAGCGGTTAATTCATTAGGTCATTCTCACCCAAAATTAGTTAAAACAATAAGGGAACAATCAAAAAAACTTTGGCATGTTTCTAATGCGTTTCAAATTCCAGAAGGAGAAAAACTAGCAAAAAAACTTTGTAAAAAAACTTTTGCCGATTATGTAATTTTTCAAAATAGTGGTGCAGAGGCTACAGAAGCTGCTATTAAGGTTGCTAGAAGATATTTTTATTCAATTGGTAAACCTAATAGAACAAGAATCTTATGTATCAAAAATTCTTTTCATGGAAGAACATTAGCTACTATTTTTGCTAGTGGTTCAAAGAAAATGACAGAAGGATTTGGGCATGTAGGTGGTTTTGATCATTTTAATTTTGGAGATCATAAGTCATTAAAGAAAAAAATCACAAAAAATACTGCAGCAATTATGGTTGAAACTATCATGGGTGAGGGTGGTATTAAAGTTATTCCAGATTGGTGTTTAAAAGAATTGAGAAATTTATGTAACAAAAAAAAAATATTGTTAATTTTAGATGAGGTACAATGTGGCATCTCGCGTTCTGGAGATTTTTTTGCTTTTGAAAAATCTAAAGTAAAACCAGATATAGTTCCCATTGCAAAAGGTATTGGTGGCGGATTTCCTATTGGTGCTGTTTTGATGAATAAAAAAGTTGCCAAAGGTATGACACCAGGTACTCATGGCTCAACTTTTGGAGGTAATCCTCTTGCTATGGCTATTGGAAATACTGTAATGGATATAGTTTCTACCAAGAAATTTTTAAATAATGTAAAAAAATCTTCAAAATATTTTTTTTCAAATTTAAATAAGATAAAGGCAAAATATCCAAAAATTATTAAAGAAATAAGAGGTAGAGGTTTATTAATTGGAGTACAACTTCATATTGATCAAGCCATGTTTATTGAAAAATTAATGGATAATAAATTGTTGACTATCCGGGCGGCTGAAAATGTTGTTCGTATTTTACCACCTTTAAATGTTAAGAGAAAAGAAATAGACATAGCACTAAGAGTTATTAATAAAGTTTGTTCAGAAATTAAATAACTATGAAACACTTTATAAATTTAAAAGATATACCTGCAAGAGATCTTAGAAAAATTATTATTGATGCTAAGAAAAGAAAAAATTTAAGAAAAAAACTAAGTACACTTGAGGCTGATAAAGGAGCACCTTTAAAAGGAAAATTATTAATTCAAATGTTTGAAAAATCTAGTTTGAGAACAAGATTAAGCTTTTATTTAGCTATTAGACAACTAGGCGGTGGTACTTTGACCTTGAGACCTAATGAACTTCATTTAGGCCAAGGTGGCGAAAGTATTGCTGATACGGCTAAAATTCTTTCAACTTATGGTGATGGATTTATGTTGAGATCTGACAGTGATAAAAAGTTTGAAAAGTTCAAAAAATATTTATCAATACCTGTGATTAATGGTTTAAGTCCCTCATCTCATCCAACTCAAGTTTTATCAGACATTTTTACAGTTGAGGAAATAAAAAACAAACCTATTTCTACTTTAAATATCTGTTGGATAGGTGATTCCAATAATGTTTTGGATTCTTTAATAGCAGCATCAGTGAAATTTTCTTTCAAGCTAAGTATCGGTTGTCCAAAAGAATTTGAGCCAGGAAAAAAGGTTAGAGCTTGGGTCAAAAGAAATAATAAAAAAATTTATATTTATAACGATACAAAAAAAGCTGTATCTGGTGCAGATGTAATATTTTCTGATAAAGTTATTTCTTTAAATGATAAAGTTAATAAAAAGAAAAAAACACAAGCATTTAAAAATTTTAAAATTGATGAAAAATTAATGAATTATGCAAAAAAAAGTTGCATTTTTTTACATTGTTTGCCTAGAGGAGATGAAGTAAGTGACAAGGTTTTTTTAGGTAAAAAATCTCATGTATGGCAACAAGCACTTAATAGAGTTCATGTGCAAAAAAGTATTTTATTATATTGTTTTGGAAAATTAAGGTAGTGGCAAAGGGCTGTCTGAATTTTCATTTAGATATTTTATTACAGAGGCTCTATCTTTTTCTTTTCTAAGACCTGCATATGCCATCTTTGTTCCCTTTATCCATTTAGCAGGTTTGATTAAAAACCCATTCAGTTCTTCAAAAGTCCAATTCTTATCATATGCAGCTAATGCTTTTGAATATTTATAATCTTCGACACCTCCAACTTTTCTACCTACAACATTATATAAAGCGGGTCCTATAGCATTCTTCCCCCCTTTAACTATTGAATGACAAGCAGCACATTTTTTAAAAACTTTTTCACCATGTGCAATATCTCCCATCGCCATTAATGCTACTATATCAATTTTGTCTGATGTCGTATTTGAGCTAGTTGTGGATATAGTAGTGGCAGTTTCTACTTCAACTGAATAACCAGGTGTCTCAGGTTTCTCTACATGGAATATAACATCTGATAATTTCCCTATACCAATAACAAGCAAAGCAACCATTAAAACTGCAGCAACTATTTTGTTAATTTCAAAAGAATCCATTTTTTTCTAAAATTTGTAGTGAACGTATAACACGATAAATTAAAAAAAAGCTAAAATTTAATGTATAAATTTGCCTCTATAGTTGTTTAATGAGTATAATAATTTGAATATTAAATGAAAACTTTAGTAATTATACCCTCTAGAATGTCTGCAACAAGGCTACCAGGCAAACCATTGTTAAAAATAAACGGTTTATCAATTATTTCACACGTATCTAAAAAAGCAGAGGAAGCCAATATTGGAGATGTGATTGTAGCTACAGAGGACCAGGAAATAATTGATGATGTTAAAGGAAACGGTTTCAATGCTATTTTAACCAGCAATAAACACAAAACTGGTACAGATAGAATTCAAGAAGCGCTTAAAAAATTAAATATTAAGGATGTTGATTTTATTATGAATTTACAAGGCGACGAACCAGCAATCGAGATTGATGATATAAAAAGTTTGAATGAAAAAATGGTAAAAAATAATTCTAATTTAGGAACTCTTGCCGCAAAAATAAAAGATAATAAAAACCTCAAGAATGTTAATATTGTTAAGGTCATCACTGAAAACAGCCTAGAAGGGGATCATTTTCCAAAGGCAGTATCTTTTTTAAGAAAATCTAAGCAGATAGAAAATATTTATCACCATATTGGAATTTATTGTTATTCGAGAGATTGTCTTGAAAAATTTGTTCACTTGAATCAATCCAAAAATGAAATAGAAAATCGACTAGAGCAATTAAGAGCATTAGATAATAATATTGATATTAATGTTTCACTTGCAAAGTCATCTCCAATAGGGATAGATACAGAGGAAGATTATCTAGCCTTAAAAAAAATAATGGAATATAAGAATTGATGAGTAAAATTTATTTTCAGGGAACCTTTGGTGCATATTCTCACTTAGCAGCGCTTTCTATTGATCCCAAAGCAGAAATATTACCCTGTAAAACTTTTGATGATTGTTTTAACAAAGCATCCGAAGAGATAGATAGCAGAATTATAATTCCAGAATCAAATAGAATTACTGGTAATATTGGAATTGAATATTTAATATTTAAACATAGGCTAAATATTTATAAAGAACATTTTCAAAAAATTGAACACAACTTATTAGGACAACCTGGTGCTAAATTAAAAGATATCAAAGAAGTATACTCACATGCTCAAGGATTGTCTCAGTGTTCAAAATTTATAAAAGAAAATAAATTAGCAGAACATATTAGAGCAGACACTGCTGGATCTGCTGAAATGATTTCTAAAACAAAAGATATTAAGCAATCAGCCATAGCATCCTCATTAAGTGCTGAAATTTATGGCTTGGAAGTAATCAAAAAAAATATAGAAAACGAAAGTGGAAATTTGACAAGGTTTTTAGTTATGGGGAAAAATATTTCTCAACCAGAATTTAAAGACAAAACCTATATAACCTCTTTTTTATTTAAACTGAAAAGTAAGCCAGCTGCTCTCTATCAATCACTAGGAGGTTTTGCTATTAATGGTGTAAATTTAACTAAACTACAAAGTTATCCAGAAAAAAATAGTTTCGATTCTTATTTTTTCTTATGTGATTTAGATGGACATATTGAAGATTCAAAAGTTCAAAAATCTCTTGAAGAGCTGGGCCTGCATTGTGAGGATTTTCACGTTCTAGGTGTTTTTGAAGCTGATAGTTTGAGACAAAATAAATAAAAATCTTTTCTTGTAGATTAGAAATTTTAACTGCTATAATAGATTTGGAGGCTAGAGGTGGATGCTGCTTGAACCCGACCAGATCTTAACGGAAGCAGTCGTAGAGACAGTTATTCAGGTTCTAGTCTCCTTATAGATATATGAATAATAACTCAAAAGTATTAGCGCTTAAATATAGACCACAAACTTTTGATGATCTTATTGGTCAAGAGGTTGTTGCTGAAACTATTACTAATTCTATTAAAGCTGACAAAATACCTAATGCATATTTGTTCACTGGAATAAGGGGAATAGGAAAAACTACAACAGCACGAATTGTTGCAAAAGCACTTAATTGTTCAAATGGTATCGATAATTTATGTAAAGAAAACTTTTGTGAAAGCTGTAAATCTATAAGTGAGTCTAGTCATATAGATGTGCTTGAAATGGATGCAGCAAGCAAAACAGGTGTAGATGACGTAAGAGATTTAATCGAATTTTCAAGATACGGGCCGACCTCGGCTAAATATAAAATTTTTATTATTGATGAAGTTCATATGTTAAGCAAACAAGCATTCAATGCTTTATTAAAAACTTTAGAGGAACCACCAGAATATCTAAAATTTATTTTTGCAACTACAGAAATTAAAAAAATTCCAATTACAGTCGTATCTAGATGTCAAAGATTTGATCTATCTAGAATTAAATCCTCAGAATTATTGGAGTTTATTAAAAAAATTAAGGATAAGGAAAATGGAAAAATAAGCAATGATGCTTTAAAGCTTATAGTAAAAATTTCTGAGGGCTCTGTTAGAGATTCTTTATCGTTGCTCGATAGAGCACTATTAAGTTTTGATGAAGGAAAAGAATTAGACTTAAATTCAGCTCAGAAAATTTTTGGGTATTTTGATAAATCTCAATTAATCGATTTGTTTGAGTTAATTTTAAAAGGTGAAGAAACAAAAGTAATAAGTATTTATAGAAAAATTTATGACCAAGGTGTTGAACCAAAGGTTTTTATTAATGATTTCTTAGAGTTACTTTACTACTTTAAAAATATTAATTCTTTAACTTTAGAAAGTACAAACTTTTCATTAAATGATGAAGAATTCTCTAAAATTAAAAATTTATCAAATCAAATAGACTCAGAGGTATTAATATTATTTTGGCAATTTGCCATCTCTTCTCTCGAAGAGATAGACATAGTTTCTAATCAACACCTCTCAATTGAGATGTTCTTAATAAGACTAATGCATTTAAGTTCTGTAAAATCTGAAAATAAAATTGAAAATGTTGAGGCTCACTTGAAGAGTGAAAATTTTGTAAAGAATACAGAAACTGAATTAACTTCTAAAACAATAAATCAAATTAAGAATGTTGCACAGGAAGAAAAAATCAAACCAGAAGTTCAGACAGAAATTAAAGCAGAAAATAAAATTAATATAAATGCATTTGAAGATTTAATTGAAATTTGTACAAAAAAAAAAGAGATCAAACTTAAATACGAGTTAGAAAAAAATGTTAACCTAGTAAAATTTGAAAAAAATAGAATTGAAATATCTTTTAATGAAAGTTTAGATAAAGATTTTGTAAAAGATTTATCATCAAAGCTTTTTGAATGGACCGGTGAAAGATGGATTATTACGTTTAGTAAATTAAAAGGGCAAATGTCAGTAAAAGATAAAGAAAAAAATGTAAAAAAACAGTTAATGGATGAAATGAAAAATTCAGAAATATTTAAAAGTGTGATTGATAAATTTCCTGATGCCGAATTAATAGATGTAAATTCAAACAAAGATGGAGTTGATAATGACTGATTTTAGTAAAATTTTAGATAAAGCAAAAGAACTTGAGGCAAAAATGAAAGAAAGCCAACAAAAGATTAAGGAAATTAGAGTTGAAGGAGTTTCGGGTTCAAATTCTGTAAAGATAACTTTGGATGGAGAGGGAGAGATGCAAACAATAAAGTTATCTGATGAAATTATGAAAGAGGACAAAACCATAATTGAAGATTTAATTGTTGCAGCACATAATAGTGCTAAATCTCAACTAAAATCAAAAACAACTGAGGAAATTTCAAAAGCAACTGGAGGTTTTGGGATTCCTGGTTTTAAATGGCCTTTATAATAGATGCAAAACATCAGTGAGATAGAAGAATTAATTCAATTAATTTCAAAACTTCCAGGTTTAGGTCCCAAATCAGCTAAAAGAATTGTTTTAAAATTAATAAATAATCGTGACGAACTTGTAAAACCTATGGCAAATACATTGGCGCAAGTTTATAAAAATGTAGTTAGATGCAATTCATGTGGTGCATTAAAGTCAAATTCAAATGGATGCCTAAATTGTGAGAACACAAAAGAAAAATATAATAAAATTTGTGTAGTAGAGGATATTGCAGACCAATGGTCGATTGAAAATTCAAATATATTTCAGGGCTATTTTCATATTTTAGGAGGGACAATTTCTTCAGTTGGCCAAAGAAAAGAAGATTTATTAATAAACTCATTAGTTGAAAGAGTTAATAGAGATAAAATTGAAGAGGTAATTCTTGCAACTAGTGCAACTGTAGAAGGTCAAACAACTGCATATTATATTCAAGATAGTCTAAAAAATTTAGATGTTAAAATTACTAAATTAGCACAAGGTTTACCAGTAGGAGGAGAGATTGAAAGTCTAGATGATGGGACTTTATTTTCTGCTTTTAAAAATCGATCTAATTTGGTTTCGAACTCAGATTAGATTTTTTTTTTAACCTATTTAAATGAAGTAATGGTTCAGTATAACCTGAAGGTTGCTCTTTACCTTTAAAAACTAAATCACACGCCGTTTGAAACGCTATTGAGTTTTCATAATCACCACTCATTTTAACATATAGTGGATCATCTTTGTTTTGGTCATCTACTATTTTAGCCATCTCTTTCATTATTTCAGTTACTTGTATTTTTGTTGTAATTCCATGATGAATCCAGTTTGCTATATGTTGGGATGAAATTCTAAGAGTGGCTCTGTCTTCCATCAAGCCAATATTATTAATATCAGGAACTTTTGAACAACCCACACCTTGATCGACCCATCTTACAACATAACCCAATAAGGTTTGCGCTGAATTAGAAATTTCTTTGTTTATATCTTCTACAGACCAATTTGGTCTGTCTGCTATTGGGATTGTTAAGAGATCATCAAGCTTAGCTGGCTCTCTATTAATTAATTTTTTTTGTTCATTGAAAATATTTATTTCATGATAATGTAAAGCATGTAATGCAGCTGCTGTTGGAGAAGGAACCCATGCGCAGTTTGCTCCTGCTTTTAAGTGTCCTGTTTTTTGCTCCATCATATCTTTCATTTTATCTGGCATTGCCCACATTCCTTTTCCAATTTGAGCTTTACCAGAAAACCCACAACTTAAACCAATATCAACATTGTTATTTTCGTAAGCAGTAATCCATTTAGATGATTTCATGTCACCTTTTTTAATCATAGGACCAGCTTCCATTGATGTATGCATTTCATCACCAGTTCTATCTAAGAAACCAGTATTGATAAAAAAAACTCTATTTTTAAGACTCCTAATACATTCTTTTAAATTTGCTGATGTTCTTCGCTCTTCATCCATAATCCCAATCTTACATGTGTACTTAGGTAAATTTAGAACTTCCTCAACTTTAGAAAAAATTAAATCTGTAAATGCTGTCTCGTCTGGACCATGCATTTTAGGTTTTACAATATAAACTGATCCGGTTCTTGAATTATTTTTATTTTTAATATCATGAAGCGCCGCTGCTGTAGTTATAAAAGCATCCATAATTCCTTCAGGTATTTCACTTCCATCACTTAATAAAATTGAAGGGTTAGTCATCAGATGACCAACATTTCTTACTAGCAAAAGACTTCTTCCATGTAATTTTAAACCTTTACCATCTTTTGAGATATAACTTCTATGTGGATTTAATTTTCTCTCAAATAATTTTCCTTCTTTTTCAAATTTTGACTTAAGGTCTCCTTTCATTAGGCCTAGCCAATTTCGATAACAAATAATTTTATCTTCAGAGTCAACAGCTGCTACACTATCTTCATTATCACAAATTGTTGACACTGCAGATTCCAGTATAATATCACTAATACCTGCATGATCTTGTTGAGCAGCAAAAGCTCTGGAGTCTTTTAGAATTTCAATATGTAAATTATTATTTTTTAAAATAATTGCAGAAGGATTATCACTTTCGCCTCTGTGCCCAACAAATTTATTTTCGTCCTCCAAATCAAAAATATCGGCACCTTTCAAAACTTTTAATTTTCCATATTTTACAGCAAAGCTTGTAATTTTATTCCAACTTAATCCAGCTAATGGAAAGTACTTATCTAAAAAATCCCTTCCATATTTTATAACCATTTCACCTCTTAAAGGATCATATCTTTCAGATACGCTATCTTCAGATTGTTCAATTACATCTGTTCCATAAAGACTATCATATAAACTCATCCATCTTGCATTCGCGGCATTTAATGCATACCTTGCATTCATGACAGGCACAACTAACTGAGGCCCAGCTATATTTGCAATTTCTTCATCAACATTTTCAGTTTCTATTTTAAAATCAGGTCCTTCATTTTTTAAATAACCAATTTCTAATAAAAATTTTTTGTACTCATCTAAATTAAATTCTTTACCTTTATTTTTGATATGCCAATCATCTATTTTCTTCTGTAAATCTTCCCTAAATTTAATTAATTCTTTATTTTTTGGCGCAAGTTCATCGAGTGTTTTTTCTAGACCTGACCAAAAATTTTCTGAAGATACATTTGTATTTTTTAATAATTCATCATTTACAAAGTTTGATAGCTTTTCAGATACTTGAAGATTATTAATTTTAATGTATTTTTTTTGCATAGCACTTAAATCGTACCCCATCTGTATTTTTGCCTGAGAGCTTTACTCCTTCGGCGGAAATCAATCTCTTTCCAGAGTGTTATGCTTTAATCGGTCCTTTTGCCTGAGAGTTTCCGGGGTGGTTGCTCCTTCGGCGCTATAAATAGTCTCTCCCGATAATGAATTTGTATCTGTTAAATGATTTAAGTCAATTAATAAGAATTACCCCTTATTTAATATCATTTTATTGCCTTTTTTGTATTTTAACCATCCGCTATAAATAAAAAATGAAAAATTATCTAAATTTTGAAACAGAAATTAAAGATCTAGAAAACGAACTAGAAAAATTGAAAGATCCTTACAATCAAGAGGGATTAACAGAAGTCGATACTCAAAAAATTTCAAGCACTCAAACAGAAATAGATGAAAAATTAAAAAATATTTATTCTAATTTAGATCCTTGGCAGACTACTATGGTTGCTCGTCATGAAGATAGGCCTAAAGCAAAATTTTTTATTGATAATTTGTTTGAAGACTTCATTTCATTATCTGGAGATAGATATTATGGAGAGGATAAATCAGTATTAACTGGATTTGCAAAGTTCAATGGAAAATCTGTTTTAGTTATAGGTCAAGAAAAAGGAGAAGATTTAGATAGTAGGATTGAGAGAAATTTTGGAATGATGAGACCAGAGGGTTATAGAAAAACTATAAGATTAATGAACTTAGCAAACAAATTTAATATTCCCATAATCTCTTTTATTGATACTCCAGGAGCATATCCAGGAGTAGGAGCGGAAGAGAGAGGACAAGCCGAAGCAATTGCAAAATCAATTGAATGCTGTATGGAGCTTAAAGTTCCGACAATTGCAATAATTATAGGCGAGGGTGGTTCTGGTGGAGCAATTGCATTAGCTTCATCAAATAAAGTCCTTATGTTAGAAAACGCAATTTATTCAGTAATATCCCCTGAGGGATGTGCGACTATTCTATGGAGAGATCCAAAAAAAATGCTTGATGCTGCGAAAGCTATGAAGCTTTCAGCTAAAGATTTACTTAAGTTAAAAGTTATTGATGAAATAATTGACGAGCCATTAGGTGGTGCACATAGAGATAGAGATATCATATTAAATAACGTTAGAGAAACTTTAACAAAAAATTTAAATCACTTTGATGAATTATCTTCTGAAGAAATAATGAATGAGAGAAAAAACAAATTTCTTAAAATTGGAAGGAATGATGGTTTTATGACCAGTACTGAAGATCTAAGTACATTAACAATTAAGGAAAATAATTTTGATAAAATTTTAAAATCAAAAAAAGTGTTATTAGCTATTCTTGGTGGATTGATTTTAATTTCTACAACGCTATTGTTAATTTAAATTTTATAATGCACCACAGCAGTGCTTAAATTTTTTACCTGAACCACAATAACATGGCTCATTTCTCCCAATTTTTTTATTTTTTGCAATTTGGTTGTATTTATCCTCTCTTTTATTTTCATCATTTTGGTTGTTTTCGAAGACAACTTTTAAGTTCATAAGGATAGTTACATAATCTAATTTTAATTTTTCTAGAAGATTTGAAAATAATTCAAATGCTTCTTTTTTATATTCAACTAATGGATCTCTTTGACCATAAGATCTTAACCCTATAACTTGTCTTAATTGCTCCAAATATTGAATGTGTGATTTCCAGTTTAAATCAATTGATTGAAGAAAAATTCTTTTTTCAATTTCTTTTGCATGATCTTCACCCAGAAGTTTAATTCGTTCGTTTCTAGTTTCTTGAAATTTATTAGAAATCTTTTCTCTAAAATCTTTATCTTTTGACTCAATTAAATCCTTAAATTCAGTTTCTTCAAAGCTTTTACCAACTATTTGCTTAGTTTTATTATTAAATTCATTACTTTTAGGATTGGATAAATTTGAAATTTTTAACTTTATTAAATCATCAGCTATTTCTTTTAAAAATTCATTTGAATAATCAAAGATATTTTCACTATTCATTGCATTTTTTCTTTGTGAAAATACCACATGCCTTTGATCATTAAGAACGTTATCAAATTTAATTAGTGTTTTTCTTATATCAAAATTTCTTGCTTCTACTTTCTGTTGAGCTCGCTCTAATGCTTTATTAATCCATGGATGATCAATACTTTCACCATCTTTAAGTCCAAGTTTTTCGAGCATACTATTCATCGACTCTGATCCAAAAATTCTCATTAAATCATCTTCTAGACTCACGTAAAATACGGAACTACCCTCATCTCCTTGTCTTCCTGATCTCCCTCTAGCCTGGTTATCCACCCTTCTAGACTCCATTCTCTCTGTGCCAATAACAAATAAACCACCTAAGGATTTAATTTTATCTTTATTTATTTTAAGTTCATCCTCTGGAATAGAACCTTTTTTACCACCAAGTTGAATATCAACTCCTCTTCCAGATATACTTGTTGTAATAATTACTGAATTTTCTTTTCCGGCATTTGCAATTATCTCGGCTTCATTTTCATGGTTTTTTGCGTTTAACACCACGTGTTTAATATTTTTTTGATTTAATAAATTTGAATAAACTTCAGATTTATTAATACTAGAGGTAAATACTAAAATAGGCTGACCCAATTTGTTTCTTTCAATTATTTTTTCTATAATGGCGTAATTCTTCTCTTTTTCTGTTCTAAAAATTAAATCATTAAAATCTTTTCGAATCATTTCTTTGTTCGTTGGAATAACAACAACTGGAAGATTGTAAATTTCAAAAAACTCTTCAGATTCTGTAGCAGCTGTACCAGTACAACCAGATATTTTTTTATAAAGTTTAAAATAATTTTGATAAGTTATTGAAGCTAAGGTTTGATTTTCAGCCTGTACTTGAATTTTTTCTTTAGCTTCTAATGCTTGATGTAAACCATCTCCAAAACGTCTACCTTCTAAAATTCTTCCAGTTAGTTCATCAATAATTTTAAGACTTCCATCTTTAACAATATAGTCTCTACCCTTTTCAAATAAATGATTTGCTCGTAATGCTTGATTAACATGATGAACTAAATGTAAATTTTCTGGATCATAAAAATTATTATTTTTTAAAATTCCTGCGTTAGAAAAGAGTTTTTCAACATTATTAATTCCATCATTTGTCAATAATATACTCTTTTCTTTTTCATCTATTTCAAAATCTTTATTATTTAAGATTCTAATTAATTTATCAATTGCTAGATATTGGGCTGTTTTATCTTCAGCTGCACCAGAAATTATCAAAGGTGTTCTCGCTTCATCAATTAAACATGAATCTATCTCATCTACTATTGAAAAATTATGATCTCTCTGAACCATTTGCTCTTCAGAAAATTTCATATTGTCTCTTAAGTAGTCAAAACCTAATTCACTATTAGTTGCATAAGTAATGTCACATTTATAGTTTTTCTTTCGTTCAGCATCGTCTTGATAGTTGTTAATAAAACCTGATGTAAGACCTAGAAAATTATAAATTTGTCCCATTTCAATCGAGTCTCTTTTTGCAAGATAATCATTTACGGTTACTATGTGAACACCTTTGTCACTTAATGCATTTAAATAAGCAGCGAGTGTTATGGTTAAAGTTTTTCCTTCTCCAGTTCTCATCTCAGCAATTTTGCCCTCATGCAAAGCTACACCTCCGATTAACTGAACGTTAAAATGCCTTTCATTTCTTGTTCTCTTAGCGGCTTCCCTAACTAAAGCAAAAGCTTCTGGAAGCAACTCATCTAAAGATTTTCCATTTTTTATTTGATTTTTAAATTCGTTTGTTTTTTTTGGAAAGTCGGCATCTTTTAAATTTTTAAAATCTACCTCATGTAAGTTTATTTTTTCAACAATTCTACCAATTCTATCTAGCTCTTTTTGATTACCAGATTTGATAAATTTTGTTATTAAATTTAATGGGTTAAACATTACTATTTGATTTATTCTTTACTTATATTGTTTAATATATGTATTAAATAAATAATTTAAACAATATGGGAATTAATTTAACAAATTTTTTATCATCTCAATCAAAAAATACTAAAATGATTGATTTTCAAGACCTTGATCATCTAGATGGTCTTTCAATTTCAGTTGTTTCAGCAAATTTATATAAAGATAGCAGAGATGATTTAGCTATGTTTTATTTTAGAGAAGGTGCAAATTATGCTTCTGTTTATACACAATCAAAAATAGTATCTGAAAATATAAAATGGAATATTAATCAAAGACCAAAAAAAATATATTCTTTAATTGTAAACACAAGAAATGCTAATGCTTTTACTGGGAAGCAAGGGTATGAAAGTTTAAAAAAAATAGCAGATTTAACTGCAAAACAATTAAATAAAAAACAAGAGGAAGACGAGGAATATCCTAAGAAGATTTCTATAAAAAATATAATTTTTGGTTGCACGGGTACTATTGGAGAAATTTTTCCATATGAAAAGATTTCTAATAATATTCCAAATTTAATAAAAAAAATTAAGTATACTCAAAATAAATTTATATGGATGAAAGCAGCGCTTGCAATCATGACTACTGATACAAAGCCAAAATTAGCTATGGAGGAATGTCATATAGGAAGTGAAAAAGTGAAAATATATGGAATTGCAAAAGGTTCAGGAATGATACATCCGAATATGGCTACAACGCTCGCGTATATATTTACTGATGCAACTTTATCTAATGATATTTTAGGAAAACTATTAAAAAAAAATATAACCAATACATTTAATGCTATTTCTTGTGATGGGGATACTAGCACTAATGATATGGCAACTATTTTTGCAACCAATGAAGTAAAAAATTTTCAAGTAAAAAGTGTTAATGAAAATAAAATTAAAAATTTTGATAAAGCTTTAAATAATGTTCTTTTGAATTTGGCTAAAAGAGTTGTTTCAGATGGCGAAGGAGCATCAAAATTCATAACAATAAATGTTAGCAAATGTAAAAATGAGATAGATGCAAAAAAAATTGCTTTCTCAGTTGCAAATTCTCCATTAGTGAAAACAGCAATTGCTGGCGAAGATCCAAATTGGGGACGAGTTATAATGGCAATAGGGAAAGCTGGGCCTAAGATCAATTTAAATAAATTATTAATTAAGTTCGGGAATATAACAATTGTAGAAGGTGGAAGATTAAATCAAAGTTACGAAGAAAAACAAACAGCAAATTATATGAAATCTGAAAACATAGAGATAAATATTGAAATTTTTACAGGAAAGAAAAATTTTACAGTTTTTACAATGGATTTAACGAAAAAATATATTGAAATTAATGCAGACTATAGAAGTTAACTTATTGAAAATCTAAATTGTATGATTAATTAATAATAATGATTAAATATAAGCTTTTTTGTAAAGAATGTGATTTAAAATTTGATAGCTGGTTTGCATCTTCAAATGAGTATGAAAGATTAAAAAAGAAAAAACTTTTGAATTGCCACAATTGTAATTCAGTAAAAGTTGAAAAAACAATAATGGCACCTCGGCTAATAAGTCATAAATCAAAAACTGATGAAAAAATAAATTTAGAAAAATATAATAAAGTAAAAAAAACTATAAAAGATTATCAAAAGTTTATTAAAGATAATTTCAAATATGTTGGTGATAATTTTGCTTATGAAGCGAGATCAATTCACTATAATGATAAAAAAAAATCAAAGGGTATTTACGGTAGAGCATCAAAGGAAGATTTAAAAGAATTAAAAGAAGAAGGTATAGATGCTCAAATGATCCCTTGGATTGACGAAAAAGAAAATTAGTTTTTAATAAATTTCGCAATATAGTTTACAGATAAATCTCTAGAAATACTCCATTCGTCCTTAATAATATTAAAATTCATACCCTCTAATTTGTTGAGAGATAAATCGTATTTCATTAAAATCTTTTTAAGATCCTCTGGTTTAACAAATTTTTCCCATTCATGCGTTCCTATTGGAAGCCATCTCAAAATATACTCAGCTCCCACAATTGCAAAAACATAAGATTTCAAAGTTTTATTTATTGTTGCTACAAACATTAGTCCATTTTTTTTTAAAAGCTTTGAGCAGGACTTTAGAAAAAAATCTATATCTTCTACATGTTCAACAATTTCCATATTTAAAATGACATCAAATTTCTTTTCAATTTTAAGTTTTTCTGGTGATGAACATAAATAATTGATTTTTAGTTTATTTTTTTTTGAATGAACTTTTGCAATTTTTATATTTTTATCAGATGCATCAATACCTGTTACATTAGCACCCATTCTTGACATTGGTTCAGATAACAATCCTCCACCACATCCAACATCTAAAATTTTTATTCCTGATAAAGGTTTGGATTTATTTTTTAATTTGAAATTATAAACTATATTTTCCTTTAAATATTTAATTCTTGTTGGATTAAATTTATGAAGTGGTTTGAATTTACCTTCTGGATCCCACCATTCATCGGCCATTTTAGAAAATTTATCTATTTCTTTTTTATTTACACTAGTCATTCAGATAAATAGTTGACATAATAATTTAGATGTATTTTATCCATTATTTATTAAATATTAATAATTAAAGCTAGCATGAAAACAGTCGTATTAAAATTTGGTGGAACATCTGTAGGCAGTATAGATAGGATTAAAAAGGTATGCAAAATAATTGCTTTTTACAAAAAGAAAAAAAATAGAGTATTAGTTGTTTCATCAGCTATGAGTGGTGTGACAAATGAATTGGTAAATAAATCTAAGTTGATTAGTAATAATTTTGATAAAGCGGAATATGATGCATTAGTTTCGACAGGAGAACAGGTGTCATGTGCACTTATCGCTGGAAGACTCAAACACAATGGCTTTAAATCAAGATCATGGATGTCTTGGCAATTACCAATTTTAACAGATGGTCCCCATTCACGTGCAAGAATTAGTTCAGTAGGTATCAAAGAACTAAATAAATATATTAAGTCAGGCGGCATACCTATAATTACTGGCTTTCAAGGTATTAGTAACAATTTTAGAATTACTACTATAGGAAGAAGTGGATCTGATGCAACAGCAATTATGCTTGCAAAATTTACAAATGCTGATGAGTGTATAATTTATACTGATGTAGATGGAGTTTATACTACAGACCCAAGACAATATAAGAAAGCAAAAAAAATTAAAAAAATTTTTTATGATGAAATGTTAGAAATGGCATCTCTTGGCTCAAAAGTAATGCAGCCCACATCAGTTCAAGATGCTAAGTTAAATAAAATTGAAATCAAGGTCAAATCTTCCTTTGTTTCAAAGACTGGAACATTAATTACGAGTTCTAAAAAAACTTTTAGCGACCAAATCATAACTGGAATTTCATCAACTAAAAATGATGCTAAAATTACTATTGTTGGTGTGAAAGATAGACCAGGAGTTGCTGCATCAATTTTTAAACCACTATCAAATAATCTTATAAATGTAGATATGGTAGTTCAAAACATTTCATTAGATGGAAAAGAGACTGATCTTACATTTACAATAAAATCTGAAGATTTAAAAAAAACAGAAAAATTAATTAAACAAAATAAAAAAATATCTTTTAAAAAAATATCATTTGATAAAGGTGTTTCTAAAATTTCTATAATAGGTGTAGGTATGATAACTACTCCAGGAATTACATATAGAATGTTTCAGGCACTAGCTTCAAAAAAAATTAATATTTTGGTTATTTCTACTTCTGAGATAAAAATTTCGGTTCTAGTTTCTATTAAGCATGCTAAAAGAGCTATAGCAGCTTTACATAAAGAATTTAAATTAGACTGATTATAATGAGTGTTAGACCTTTTAGAGATATTAAAAGAAGAAAAACCAAAGTGATAAATGTTGGTAAAATAAAGATTGGGGGTGACAATCCTATTTCTGTTCAATCAATGACAAACACTCTGACTACTGATGTTAAAGCAACTATCAAACAAATAAATGATATAACAGAGGAAGGTGCAGATATTGTAAGAGTTTCTTGTCCAGATAAAAGTTCTACATTAGCATTAAAAGAAATTATAAAACATGTATCAATACCAGTAGTTGCAGATATTCATTTTCATTATAAAAGAGCTATTGAGGCAGCAGAAAATGGAGCTAGCTGCTTAAGAATTAATCCAGGAAATATTGGAGATGCTTATAAGATTCATGAGGTATTAAAAGCTGCGAAGAGTAACAATTGTTCAATTAGGATTGGAGTTAACGCAGGATCATTAGAAAAAGATATTTTAGAAAAATTTAGAGAGCCTTGTCCAGAGGCTTTAGTAGAAAGTGCTCAGAGGAATATTAAAATTTTAGAGGATAAAGATTTTTTTAATTTTAAAATTAGTGTTAAATCATCAGATGTATTTCTATCTATTGCAGCGTACAGGCAACTATCTAAAGTTACAGACTATCCTTTGCATCTTGGAATTACAGAGGCGGGTACCTTTGTTTCAGGTAGTATAAAATCATCTATTGGTCTTGGTAGTTTGTTGATGGATGGAATTGGAGATACAATAAGAATTTCCTTATCTGATAATCCAACTCAGGAAGTAAAAATAGGCAACGAAATATTAAAATCGCTAAATTTAAGAAATAGAGGTGTGAAGATAATATCTTGTCCATCATGTGCAAGACAAGCATTTCAGGTGATTGATACAGTTAAAATTTTAGAAGAGAAATTAGCTCATATTAAAACACCCATAACTTTATCCATTATTGGTTGTGTAGTGAATGGACCAGGAGAAGCCGCAATGACAGATATTGGAATTACAGGAGGGGGCAAAGGTAATAATATGCTTTATTTATCTGGTATTCAAAATGAAAAAGTTTTAACTGAAGATATAATCAACAAGGTAATTAGTGAAGTTGAGAAGAAAGCCTCTGAACTAGAGAACTAATTATGATTCCCCTAAAAACGATTGAAGATTTAATAATAAAACATTCATCTTTAGAAAAAGATCTATCTTCAGGTGAACTAGATAAGAAATTATTTGCAGAAAAATCAAAAGAGTATTCTGATGTAAATGAAATAGTCGGAAATGCTAAAGATTATATTTCTTTTCAGAGTGAAAAAGAAGAATTAGAAAAAATATTGAATGATAGTTCGGGGGATGAAGAGTTGAAAAAAATGGCAGAATTAGAGTTAATAGAATTACAAAATAAACATGAAGTTGATGAAAAAAAATTAAAATTATTTTTATTACCTAAAGATGAGGCAGACAAAAAAAATGCAATTATTGAGATAAGAGCGGGAACAGGTGGTTTAGAAGCCAGCTTATTTGCTTCAGATTTGTTTAAAATGTATGAAAAGGTTAGCCATAAAAAAAAATGGTCTTTAGAATTAATATCAATTTCAAGAAGTGATGCTGGAGGTTTGAAAGAGGTTATTGCCTCAATTAAAGGTACTAATATTTATTCAACATTAAAGTATGAAAGTGGAGTTCATAGAGTGCAAAGAGTTCCAGATACAGAAACGCAAGGAAGAGTTCATACATCTGCAGCTACTGTTGCTGTTTTGCCCGAAGCAGAAGAGGTAGATTTAAAAATAAATGATTCTGATTTAAGAATTGATGTATTCAGAGCAGGAGGGCCAGGTGGACAATCGGTTAACACTACAGATAGTGCGGTTAGAATTACTCATATACCAACTGGTCTATCTGTATCCCAACAAGACGAAAAATCACAGCACAAAAATAAAGCTAAAGGTATGAAAATTCTTAGAGCCCGTCTTTACGAACTGGAAAGATCTAGAATAGATCAGGAAAGGTCACAAGATAGAAAAACAAAAATTGGTACAGGAGATAGATCAGAAAGAATTAGAACTTATAATTTTCCCCAGGGAAGAGTAACAGATCATAGAATAAATTTAACACTTCATAAATTAGAAGAATTCTTGGAGGGAGAGGCATTTGATGAAATGATTGAGTCCTTAACTTTGCAGGCCCAGGAAGAAAGCCTAATTAATTTAAGGTAATTTATGAATATTCAAAAAGCAATTATCCATGGAGCAAAAATTTTAAAAAATAATTTTGTTCCTAATCCACAATTAGATTGTGAAATTTTAATGGCAAAAAGTATTAATAAAGATAGAAATTTTATTTTATTGAATCCTAAAAATTTAATTGACAAAAATGATTTAAGTAAATTTTATAAATTAATAGAGCAGAGGTCTTTAGGTAATCCAGTAGCTTATTTGATTAATAAAAAGTTTTTTTGGAATTCAGAGTTTATTGTTACAAACGAGACATTAATTCCACGACCAGATACAGAATTGATCATTGAAAATGTAATGAGATTAACAAAATATAAAAGTAAAATTAATTTTTTAGATATAGGAGTCGGATCAGGTTGTATCATTTTGTCTATTTTGAAGGATAGAAAAGATTTTTATGGAACAGGTATAGATATAAGTAAAAAATGTTTAAATATAACAAAAATAAATGCAATTAAACTTAATGTTACTTCTAGACTAAAATTATATAAATCATATGTTGACAAATTCAATTTAGGTAAATATGATTTAATTGTATCTAATCCTCCTTATATTAAAAAAAGTAGTTTAAAATATTTGGAGCGAGAAGTTGCTAAATTTGAGCCAAAATTAGCGTTAGATGGTGGATTAGATGGTTTATCAGCAATCAGAAAAGTGATTAAAAAATCAGCTGAACTGGTAAAAAAAAAAGGTAAGTTTGTTTTAGAGATTGGATTTGATCAAAAAAGCAGAGTTATTAACTTATTAAAAAAAGAAGGTTTTTATATTAATAGTATTCAAAAAGATCTTGCTAATAATGACAGATGTATTGTTAGTACGAAAATTTAAATAGTTTGTATTATGGTAACATTTAGAAATAACAACAATAATAGTAATAGAAGAAGTAACTTTAGACGAAATACAAGAAATTTTAAAACAAACGGTGAAAACTCTAAGTTTGGATCTAATTTTTCAAATAATGATAATTTTAAAAGAAAATCCCCAGGAAGAAATAATCACAATGCTCCGAAATTAATCGAAAAATATAACGATTTGGCTAGAGAAGCTCAATCAAATGGTGATAAGATTTTATCAGAGAATTATTTACAACATGCAGATCATTTTACAAGAATATTAAATGAAAGGGAAAGTTATAAAAGAGAGAAATTTTTAGAAAGTAGTTCTGATAATGCTGAGGAAAACACTGGAAATTTTAATCAAAATTCTGATAATCAATTAGTTGATAGTGCAGAAGATAAAAAAGAAGTTCAAAAAAGTTTAAAGTCTCAAGCTGAGATAATTTAATTTATTCCAAGTATTTTTTCCGATTTTAGTACCTCCAATTTTATTTTTTTTGTTTCAAAAATCTTTCTTTCATCTCCTTTTAAAATTTTACCTGAGGGTAATTTTAATTTTTGGGAATTTACTTTTTTTCCGTTTACAATTACCTCATAGTGTAAATGTGGACCAGTTGATTTGCCAGTGGATCCAACATAACCAATTGTTTGACCTTGCTTAACTCTAACGCCAGATTTAATTCCACGCGCAAATTTTGACATATGTGCATATACTGTTTCATAAGTTGAATTATGTTTTATCTTAACACAGTTCCCTCCCCCACCACACCATCCTGCTTTTTTTACCACACCATCTCCCGAGGCCATTATAGGTGTGCCCATAGGTGCTGCAAAATCAGTACCTCTGTGCATTTTATTATATCCATCTATTGGGTGCTTTCTCATACCAAATGGAGATGAAAGTCTTGCGCCGTTAATTGGAGTTTTCATTAATGCTTTTTTTACACTTTTTCCATTTTTATCATAATGACCTTCGCTTCCTGTTCTATCAAAATAATAAAGTCCATTATCTTGGCCACTAAGTCTCAGATTTGCAAATAAAATTTTTCCTGTTTCAATGATTTCATTTTTTTCATTTGAAAATACTTCGTACATAATTTGAAATTTATCTTGTTTTCTAATATCTCTTTGAAAATCTACTTGAAAACCATAAATTGCTGCAAATTCAATAATTATATTTGCTGGAATGCTTTGATCCATTGCAGCTTTATATAGACTTTGTAAAATTAAGTTTTCTTTATAAATGACCTGTTTATTTAATTTTATAGATAAAATTTCTCCATTAAAATTATCTTCGTCAATATTTCTTTTTAAAAAAATTTTTTGAGTATTTGATATTTGAAATATAAATTCAGTAATCTTATTATTAGTTTTGTCCACATTAAATTGTATAATTTGATTTGTGTTAAGTTTATTCAGATTAATTTTACTTTTTAAAGATTCTTTAATTTTTAAAATTTCTTTTTTTTCGATAAAATAATTTTCTAAAATTTTATCAAATGTTTCACCGGATTTTATTTTATGTTTGATTTTTTTGTATTTGGGTTCAAGGTTATTTATTAGGTAACTTAATGTTTTTTTAAAATAAATATTGTCAACAAAATCATCATAAACTTCTTTTGAAATATTTTTTTTATAATTAAAAAGACTAGTAATGATAACAGTTGTTAAAACTAAACAAATTAAAGCAAGAATCTCTAACTTTTTTTTAACTTTTTGTCTTAAATTTTTGATCATTAAAATACTAAAAGATTACAATTATTAGTTTAGAGATTGACAAAAATCAAAAAAAACCCTTTAAAATTAAGCATTTTAATAAAATATTTTATTCTTAAATGCTTGATTTCCTTTATTTTTAGCCTATAAGCACTGAACTTTCTCAATAAAATATTGTAAATACAATAAATAAGTGAGGATTATTGAGCCTTTTAGCTCAATTAGCTATTTAAAAAGTTAAAAATTAAGAAGAGAAGTGTGGACGGTTAAGGTTACCAAAATTTGTCGTACACACTTCAACATCATATAAATTTTATTCTTAGAATTTATATGGAAGCTAGTGTGCGCCGTTTTTAAACTTGAGAGTTTGATCATGGCTCAGAACGTACGCTGGCGGCACGCCTAACACATGCAAGTCGAACGAAGTAGCAATACTTAGTGGCAGACGGGTGAGTAACATGTAGGTATCTACCCTTTGGCCTGGAATAACACGAGGAAACTTGTGCTAATACTGGATAAGTCTTAACGGAGAAAGCTTTATGCACCATTGGATGAGCCTGCACTTGATTAGTTTGTTGGTGGGGTAATGGCCTACCAAGACTGTGATCAATAGCTGATTTGAGAGGATGATCAGCCACATTGGGACTGAGACACGGCCCAAACTCCTACGGGAGGCAGCAGTGGGGAATCTTGCACAATGGAGGAAACTCTGATGCAGCGATGCCGCGTGAGTGAAGAAGGCCCTTGGGTTGTAAAGCTCTTTCGTCGGGGAAGAAAATGACTGTACCCGAATAAGAAGGTCCGGCTAACTTCGTGCCAGCAGCCGCGGTAATACGAAGGGACCTAGCGTAGTTCGGAATTACTGGGCTTAAAGAGTTCGTAGGTTGTTGAAAAAGTTGGTGGTGAAATCCCAGAGCTTAACTCTGGAACTGCCATCAAAACTTTTCAGCTAGAGTGTGATAGAGGAAAGCAGAATTTCTAGTGTAGAGGTGAAATTCGTAGATATTAGAAAGAATACCAATTGCGAAGGCAGCTTTCTGGATCATTACTGACACTGAGGAACGAAAGCATGGGTAGCGAAGAGGATTAGATACCCTCGTAGTCCATGCCGTAAACGATGTGTGTTAGACGTTGGAAATTTATTTTCAGTGTCGCAGCGAAAGCGATAAACACACCGCCTGGGGAGTACGACCGCAAGGTTAAAACTCAAATGAATTGACGGGGACCCGCACAAGTAGTGGAGCATGTGGTTTAATTCGAAGATACGCGCAGAACCTTACCAACACTTGACATGTTCGTCGCGACTTTAAGAGATTAAAGTTTTCGGTTCGGCCGGACGAAACACAGGTGCTGCATGGCTGTCGTCAGCTCGTGTCGTGAGATGTTGGGTTAAGTCCCGCAACGAGCGCAACCCTCACTTTTAGTTGCCATCATTAAGTTGGGCACTCTGAAAGAACTGCCAGTGATAAGCTGGAGGAAGGTGGGGATGACGTCAAGTCCTCATGGCCCTTACGTGTTGGGCTACACACGTGCTACAATGGTATCTACAACAGGAAGCAAGACCGCGAGGTTTAGCAAATCCTTAAAAGATACCTCAGTTCGGATTGCACTCTGCAACTCGAGTGCATGAAGCTGGAATTACTAGTAATCGTGGATCAGCGTGCCACGGTGAATGCGTTCCCGGGTCTTGTACACACCGCCCGTCACACCATGGGAGTTGGTTCTACCTTAAGGCAAGGTTTTAAACCCTTGACCACGGTATAGTCAGCGACTGGGGTGAAGTCGTAACAAGGTAGCCGTAGGGGAACCTGCGGCTGGATTACCTCCTTTCTAAGGATGAATGAAATTAAAAATTTCATTCTAAATAATATACACGGATAATGTTGACCGTCCTCATTTCTCTTCTTAAAGTAGTGTTTCTCTTGCATGGGGGCCGGTAGCTCAGTTGGTTAGAGCACACCCTTGATAAGGGTGGGGTCGAAAGTTCGAGTCTTTCTCGGCCCACCAATTTAAGATCATGGGGGATTAGCTCAGCTGGGAGAGCGCCTGATTTGCATTCAGGAGGTCAGCGGTTCGATCCCGCTATCCTCCACCAAAACACTTAGTTATAAAAAATCGTAAATAAAATAATAATTAATATCAATATCTATATCCGAACATTAGAAATGTTATTAGCTAATGTTCAAAATAAAAATTTGATTCAACACAGAATTTTTTTCTGTGCATAAATCAAGCGTTTAAGGGCGTGTAGTGGATGCCTTGGCACTGAAAGCCGATGAAGGACGTGATATACTGCGATAAGTTTCGGGGAGCTGTATGTAAGTTTTGATCCGAAAATTTCCGAATGGGGAAACCCACCACTTTATGTGGTACTTTAAACTGAATACATAGGTTTAAAGAGATAACCTGGAGAACTGAAACATCTAAGTAACCAGAGGAAAAGAAATCAATTGAGATTCCGTTAGTAGTGGCGAGCGAAAGCGGACTAGGCCAGCAGTTTTGTTAAAAAAATTTGAATAGTTTGGAAATGCTAACCATAGAGGGTGATAGTCCCGTATGAGTAATGTTTAACAAAATTCTTGAGTAAAGCGGGACACGTGAAATCCTGCTCGAATATAGGGGGACCACCCTCTAAGCCTAAATACTCTTCAGTGACCGATAGTGAACTAGTACCGTGAGGGAAAGGTGAAAAGAACCCCTATTAGGGGAGTGAAATAGAACCTGAAACCGCATGCCTACAATCAGTCGAAGCTCTTTTTAGAGTGACGGCGTACCTTTTGTATAATGGGTCAGTGACTTAATTTATTAAGCAAGCTTAAGCCATCTAGGTGTAGGCGGAGCGAAAGCAAGTCTTAATAGGGCGATTAGTTTAATGAATTAGACCCGAAAACGAATGAGCTTACCATGAGCAGGTTGAAAGTTGGGTAACACCAACCGGAGGACCGAACCAGTTGACGTTGAAAAGTCTTTGGATGACTTGTGGTAAGGGGTGAAAGGCCAACCAAATTCGTAGATAGCTGGTTTTCCGCGAAAACTATTTAGGTAGTGCGATGAATAAATAGACGTTTGGAGGTAGAGCACTAAATGGGCTAGGGGGAAGAGATTCTTACCAAACCTAATAAAACTCCGAATGCCAAACGTTGTTCTTCATCAGACAGACTGTGGGTGCTAAGGTCCATGGTCAAGAGGGAAAGAGCCCAGACCACCAGATAAGGTCCCCAAATTATGATTAAGTGTGAAAGGATGTGGAAATTCCTTAACAGCCGGGAGGTTGGCTTAGAAGCAGCCATCCTTTAAAGATAGCGTAACAGCTCACCGGTCTAATAGAGTTTCTGCGCCGAAGATGTAACGGGGCTAAAATCATATACCGAATCTGTGGGTTTATAAAACTTTCGAGTTTTATAAGCGGTAGCGGAACGTTCTGTAAGCCTGTGAAGGGATACCCGTGAGGGATCCTGGAGGTATCAGAAGTGCGAATGCTGACATAAGTAACGATAAAAGAAGTGAAAAACTTCTTCGCCGAAAATCCAAGGGTTTCTGCGCAAGGTTAATCCGCGCAGAGTTAGTCGGCACCTAAGGCGAGGGCGAAAGCCGTAGTCGATGGAAATAAGGTTAATATTCCTTAACCAGATGGTAGTGACGAATCTTGTAAGTTGTAAGTTCTTAATGGATTGAGCTTGCCGCGAAAAGGTTCCAAGAAATAGCTCCATCATTAGACCGTACCCTAAACCGACACAGGTGGATTAATAGAGTATATTTAGGCGCTTGAGAGAATGATGTTGAAGGAACTCGGCAAAATACTTCCGTAACTTCGGGATAAGGAAGACCTTTTTGTAGGCAACTATAGGAAGGTGGCACAAGCCAGGGAGAAGCGACTGTTTATCAAAAACACAGGGCTCTGCTAACACGTAAGTGGATGTATAGGGTCTGACGCCTGCCCGGTGCTGGAAGGTTAATGCGGTTGGTGAGAGCTAACTTCTGAAGCCCCAGTAAACGGCGGCCGTAACTATAACGGTCCTAAGGTAGCGAAATTCCTTGTCGGGTAAGTTCCGACCTGCATGAATGGCGTAACGATTTCTCCGCTGTCTCCAACATCAACTCAGTGAAATTGAATTCTCCGTGAAGATGCGGAGTTCGCGTAGTTAGACGGAAAGACCCCGTGCACCTTTACTGCAACTTTACATTGGTATTAGGAAAAACATATTTAGCATAGGAGGGAGACATTGAAGCAAAGGCGTCAGCTTTTGTGGAGTCAACAGTGAAATACCTCTTTTGTTTTTCTTGGTATCTAACTGATTGCCGTTATCCGGCATCAAGACATTGTATGGTGGGTAGTTTGACTGGGGCGGTCGCCTCCCAAATAGTAACGGAGGCGTGCGAAGGTAGGCTCAGAACGGTCAGAAATCGTTCGTAGAGTGCAATGGCATAAGCCTGCCTGACTGTGAGACTGACAAGTCGAGCAGAGACGAAAGTCGGTCATAGTGATCCGGTGGTTCTGAGTGGAAGGGCCATCGCTCAACGGATAAAAGGTACGCCGGGGATAACAGGCTGATACTGCCCAAGAGCTCATATCGACGGCAGTGTTTGGCACCTCGATGTCGGCTCATCACATCCTGGGGCTGGAGCAGGTCCCAAGGGTTTGGCTGTTCGCCAATTAAAGTGGTACGTGAGCTGGGTTCAGAACGTCGTGAGACAGTTCGGTCCCTATCTGCTATGCGTGTAGAAGAATTGAGAGGAGTTGACCCTAGTACGAGAGGACCGGGTTGAACATACCACTGGTGGACCGGTTGTAGCGCCAGCTGCAGTGCCGGGTAGCTAAGTATGGACGAGATAACTGCTGAAAGCATCTAAGCGGGAAACTCACCTCAAAACTAGTTCTTCCTATAGAGCCGTGGTAGACCACCACGTTGATAGGCTGGATGTGGAAGCGCAGTAATGCGTGCAGCTGACCAGTACTAATAGCTCAATTGGCTTGATTTATGCACTGAAAAAAATTTTTGAAATATTGTCTTATGTTATTAATTATGTTTTAAAAAAATTTTATTGTTCGATAAATAAAGTTTGTGTAAAAAAAAATATATTTCATCATATGAATAGTAAAAAATTGACTTTAAGTTTTTTTCATTATTCAAATTTATTATAATCTTTTCCTTTTTTATTTTTTTTTGAACTTTTTCAAATGAAAATAATGATGATTTATTAAATTTTTTTTTAACATAAGCAGAATAATTAGTCCCAATAAATTTTTTTTTATTATAAACTTTTGTTTTAAAAACTTTTTCAAATCTATAAGGTGCAGCTAAGTTTTGTTCAACATGATGTACTATTGTGTTTCCATCAGACAACTTTCTTCCAAAATGCAAAAAACAACAACCATTTAGTAATAATCTTTCATGAACAGAGTCTTTACCAAATGCGCTTTTTCCAACTTTATAAACAATCTTTTTGTTAGGACCATATGCTAAGTATGAAAAAATAGGGTGTTCTGATCTTAGCGAATCTTTAAATTTTAATATATAATTACTAAAAAACCCCACTGACGACTTTGTAGTTTTAACTTCAAACTTTTTTTTACTGTAAGAAAATGCAGGAACAATTATTGTTTGATTATTTTTTAAAAATATTTCTAAAAATGAATTCATGAATTTATTAATATCTTCTTTATTTTCTGATAAAAAAAAACGAAAATCACTGTAGATATATACGTATTTATATTTTTTAAATTCACTAGATGTAAGTAACTTTTTTATATTATCTATATGATATTTTTTATTTTGCATTTTCAATTCACTTTGACTTTAATTATTTTATCACGCATTAGTCTAACTAAATAGGTTTTATTAGTTATCTTTTTTATATCTTTAAATACATAATTTTTACCATGAAAAATTTTTATATTATTTATTGTAAGAAATTTTTTTTTATACAAAATTTTAAGATTTCCCCATGGTGATATAAAAGGAAAATAATAACTTGCACGATATAGAATAAGTATTGTTTTTAAATTATGTATATTTGGTTTTATAACTCCATTATTAGGTATGAATTTTGGAAATTTTTTTCTCTTATTTTTATTATTTTTTTTTAATAAAATTTTTTTATTTGAAAATTTTTCATAAAATTTTCTCGCAAGCAAAATAGATATTTTTTGAATTTTTTGCCAGACTGTAATAGCTAGATCATTTTGTTTTATCCTAAATTTTTTAATTAAAGCAATATCTCCCCCATCAATTTTATTTGTAACAGTATGAATAGTTATGCCTGTATATTTTTCACAATTATATATAGTTCCTGAAATACTATTGGTACCAGGATAAAATGGCAACAATCCAGGATGCATATTGTAAATTTCACCCTTAAAACTTTTGATGAAATTTTTAGAAAATATGTATCTTGAAAATAAACTAAAAATCAAATCTGTATTTTTATTATATCTATTATGTAATTTGTTATTTATTTCACTTCTTAAAAAAAATTTTATCGTATTCTGCTTACAAGTTTTTCTAATAATATTATCGTATTTTACATTTGTAGAAACAACGTACGAAATGAAATATTTTTTATAAATGTAATCTTTCAGAATCTTTACACCAGTGGAGTCTCCTATGTATAAAGCAATTTTTACCATCAAAAAGGATTATAATAATTTTTTTTAAAATTTTTTTTTAATTTACCAATCTGAATTTTAGAAATTTTTTTTATTTTTCCATCTACATTGTCTAAAGGAATTAACAAAAAATTACAGATGGATACAATTTTTTTTTGACTTAAGCTGTACATTTCATGTCTCGTAACAACATTTATGTAATCTAATTTTATTATGAAAGATTTTATTTTCCACGTTTCATTTTCAAAGAGTTCAGATCTATTTTCTATAAAAGTTTTTTTTGCAACGAAATAAATATTTTTCTTCAAATTTACCTCTTTAAATAATTTATTATTAGATTGATCTGCAAACTTTATATACTCAGCTATATTAACATGATTATTAAAATCTAAGTTTTTTTTTTTAATTACTCCTTTGGTTATTATCATTATAAATTTTGAATGTTTTCAATTGATATTTTTTTCAATCTATTAATATCAACTTTAAAATTTTTGTTTTTAGGAAATTTTTTAAAAAAGAAAATAAATTTTGGTATTGCATATGACGGTAATTTTTTTCCCAGATAAGACTTAATATTTTTCTTATCCATTTTTTTTGTTGTAAGAATGCATAATACTAAAGTTTTAAATATTTTTTTTTTTATAACAAAAGCTCTACAATCAACTACTTGAGAATTTTCTAATGTAATATTTTCTATTTCTTTTAAATCTACTCTGTAACCTGATATTTTAATTGTAGTATCTGATCTGCCTATTATATGCAGTCTACGTTTCAAATCAAAATATCCAATATCCCCTGTTAAAAAACCTCTTACTCCATTGTTATATATATAATTTTTTTTATTTTTTATATCTCCGATGTATCCTTCACTTACACATTTCCCAAACATACAAATTTGTCCTTTAATAAGTGACTTATTGTAAAATTTTTTTTTGGAATAAATTTTAATTTCCATCATTTTATCACTTTTTCCAACAGGTAAAGATTTTCCCTCAACCAAGTCACGTAAGTTATTTTTATTGATTTTATGCATCGTATTTACAATTGAGGTTTCTGTTGGGCCCCAAACGTTAAAAATATCAATTTTTTCTTTATATTTTTTCCATGCAAGAATACTTTTTGTAGGAAAAAAATCTCCACCAGAAATTATTCTTCTTAGTTTAGAAAATTTTTTTGAAATTAAGTCGTAATATACAAAATTTGAAAAAAAGGCTGGCACTGAAAAAATACTAGTAATTTTATTATGGTTAATCTCTTTAAAAGTTAGAACTGGATTTTCAGGATTATAAAGTATATGTGCGCGTACTTTAAAATAAATACAAGCAAGTAAATCAAACATAGATATGTCAAACGAAAAATTAGTTGCAATACCTATTATGTCTTTTTTTTTCCAATCCAAATATTTTTTTGACCAAATTATCGTATTGAGTAAATTATCATAGCTTAACTTAACACCTTTTGGTTCCCCTGTGGATCCTGAAGTAAACAATACATAAGCAATTTTGTTTTCTGAAAGATTATGCCTTAAAATTTCTTTATACTTTATATTTAAATTTGAGTTTACTTTTGTTTTGATTTTATAGTTTTTTACATTCCTAACTATTAAATTTGAATTGTTTATCAAAAAATCTGAACCAATTTTTTTCATAATATATTTTATCCTAAACTCCGGAATTTTATCAGAAATAGGACAAAAAGTTTTTCCTGACATAATAACCGAAATTATAGAAACAAAAGTTTTAATACTTCGATCACAGATTATAGGAATGATTAAGGATTTATTTTTTTTTATAATATGATTGTTTAATTTTGAAATTTTGTATAAATCTGCCCAAGAAATTTTATTTTTATGATCAGAAATAATTATTTTTTTATTTTGTCTATTTGATATAATTTGCTTTACTATAAAATTATCATTTTCCATTAGACAAAATTTCAATAAGATTTTTTCCGTTGTAAAAAAATTTTGTATTTATAATACCACCAAAACATGGAACATTTATTTTGTAGTTTCCAATTAGTATTAAACCATTATTTAATAATTGACTTTTTTTTTTCGTAATATCTGTGACTAAAAATCCATAATGATGAATATTATTTTTGTTTTTATTCTTTAACAAATAATTGTACACGGTAGATTTTTTTGAAAATGGAATAATGTATTCATTCCATATTTTAAGTTTCTTTGAAAAATTAAAAAAAATATAATTTTTTTGAACATCATCTAGAACAAAGCTATACTTTTTTTTATATAGATCTAGTTTATCTGCTGAAATTACATAACCTATATGATGTAGCTTCACTTCTTCTGACCTATTTGATTAATTTTAATATCAAATCAAATTTTTCGAAACTCTTCAACACTTTTTCCTTTGAAAGATCTATTTTTTTTTTAAAAGTTTTCTGAATTAATGATGCCAAGTTAACTACATCCATAGAATCTAAATACCCTGTTTTAATCAAGTTAATTTTTTTTATATTTTTTAACACTTGCTTACCCTCTTTTTTTGAAAAATAGTTTTCTAAAAAAACAATTTTTTGATTTTTGTTTTTTTTTTCTCTCATTATTAAATTTTTTTCGTCTATTTGATTAACTTATCAATTTAATTATGTTTATTATTTTTATTTTCAAATTCAATTATTATTTACATTTATTTTATAAAACACCTTTAAAAGGAGTAAATTTTTTTTTTATTATTTTGTTCCTAGAGTTAAGTTTAGTAGTTTAGATTAGTTACTATTTGAGAACTTAAAAAGTTTTCATATCTTAAGTTGATATTTTCATATATATCACGTATTTTTAATTAAATTTTTTCTTATCTTTTAAAAATTTTCAGTTAAATAGATTAAAAAAGATAATTATAAATATGATAGGTAATGAAATTCATAAATTTGCAAAAGAATTGTGGCCTATTAACAGAAGTCTTACTGGTGAGGGTGTAAGAGAAACATTACAAAAGATATCTGCACATCTACCATCACTTGAAATTAAATCAGTTCTTTCAGGGACTAGGGTTTTTGATTGGACAGTACCCAAAGAATGGCAAGTAAAAGAAGCTTATATAATTACTCCAAGCGGAGAAAAAATATGTGACTTTTCTAAAAACAACCTTCATCTTGTTGGATACAGTCTTCCTTTTGAAGGAGAAATTAGTTTTGAAAAATTAAAAGAAAATCTCTATACGTTGCCAGATCAACCTAATGCTATTCCATATGTAACGAGCTATTATAAGGAAGACTGGGGATTTTGTCTCACACAAGAGCAATTTAACACTTTAGAAAAAGGTAAATATAAAGTTGTGATTAAATCAACATTGTTTGAGGGTGAATTAAATTATGGGGAATTATTAATTAAAGGAAAAATTGATAAAGAAATATTTTTGAGTACTTATATCTGTCACCCCTCTATGGCTAATAATGAATTATCTGGTCCTACGGTTGTTACATTTCTTGCAAAATGGTTACAAGAAATTGGTCAAACTCATTATAGTTATCGTATAATATTTATACCTGAGACTATTGGATCTATAACTTATCTAAGTCTTAACTATAAAGATATGAAAAATAAAATATTTGCTGGTTTCAATGTATCTTGTGTTGGAGATGATAGAGCTTATTCTTATTTACCATCAAGGAATGGTAATACAATAAGTGATTTGATTGCAAAACATGTTCTTAGGTTTATAGACCCAGATTATATTGAATATACCTGGCTTGATAGAGCCAGTGATGAAAGACAGTATTGTTCACCTGGAATTGACTTACCGATAGCATCAATATTAAGAACAAAGTATGGAAAATTTAAAGAGTATCATACTTCATTGGATGATCTAGAAAATGTCGTAACTCCTAAAGGTTTAAATGGTGGCTATTGGGCAATTAGAAAAGCTATTGAAGCACTTGAAAGTAACAAAAAATATAAAGCTACTATATTGTGTGAGCCCCATATGAGTAAGAGAGGGTTAAGATCAACTATATCTAGTAAAAAATACCTAAGTAAGGATAACATCTTAATGATGAATTTTATCAGTCTTTGTGATGGAGAAACTTCATTGCTTGAAATTGCAGAATATTTAAATACTCCAATTTGGCATTTGTATGATGTTATAGATATTCTTAAAAGTCATAGTTTAATTGAAGTTAATGAGTAAAATTTTAAAAAATAAAATTAATGCCTTTATTTAAAAAACTTTTATTTATACTTACTGCACGCGAGATTAGATTTGCATTCTTACTCCTTTTTATGATCTTAATAATGGCATTAATAGACATGATTGGTGTTGCTTCTATATTGCCTTTTGTTTCAGTGCTCACAAATCCAAGTCTTATAGAGACTAATTCAATCTTGAATTATATGTTTCAATTATCAGAACATTTTGGAGTTAGAAACGATCAAGAATTTTTATTTAGTTTGGGTATTTTGGTATTTGTATTGTTAGTTTCTTCACAGATATTTAAAGCCTTAACAAGTTATATGTTATTGCGATTTACAGCAATGCTTGAGCACAATATTGGTAAACGACTATTGGAAGCATATTTATATCAGCCTTATAGTTGGTTTCTAGGTCGTCATAGTGCTGATCTTGGAAAGAATATTTTATCAGAGGTAACTTTAGTAATTTCAAGTTACATAAAACCTTCAATAGACATATTAGCAAAATTAATTGTATTGCTATCCCTTATTACATTATTAATTTTGGCTGATCCAAAACTTTCATTGATAATTGGTTTTACTCTTAGTTCATCTTATTTGATTATTTTTTATCTTTCGCGTAGCTTCCTTTCTAGACTTGGAGAAGAAAGATTAAAAAATAATGAGTTACGTTTTAAGACAGTAAGCGAAGCTTTTGGTTCTGCAAAGGAGATTAAAATAGGTGGATTAGAACAAAATTATATCCAAAGTTTTTCTATACCTTCTAGAATTTATGCTACAAATTTTTCTATTTCAAGACTTGTGGCTCAATTACCAAGATATTTTTTAGAGACAATTGTTTTTGGAGGTGCCATACTGTTGATACTCTATCTAATGGTTCAAAAAGGTAGTTTAAATAATGCACTCCCTATAATCAGCTTATATATTTTTGCAGGGTATCGTATGATGCCAGCAGTTCACTCACTCTATGGATCTTTTGTTACACTTACTTTCGTTGGCCCTTCAATTGAAAAGATATATGAAGACATCATAACCCTAAAAAAAATTAATTTAAATCAAGACCAGAGTATTTTATCTCTGAAAAAAAATATTTCTTTAAAAAAAATTAATTATAGCTACCCCAATGTATCACGAACAACTTTAAAGGATATTGAGCTAACCATTCCTGTAAAGTCAACTATTGGTTTAATAGGTGCTACAGGAAGTGGTAAAACCACAATTGTTGATATTATTTTAGGTTTGCTTGAGCCTCAAAAAGGAAGCTTAGAAGTTGATGAAAAAATGATTACAGAGCAAAATCTCAGATCTTGGCAAAGAAATATAGGCTATGTACCTCAAAATATAAACTTAATTGATGATACTGTTTTAGCAAATATTGCTTTAGGAATAGATTACAAAGATGTTAACATAGAAAGAGCTGAACAAGTTTCTAAAATTGCAAATTTACATAATTTTGTAATAGATGAATTGCCAAAACAATATCAAACAACAATCGGTGAACGCGGGGTAAGGCTATCTGGAGGACAACGTCAGCGTATAGGGATTGCTAGAGCATTATATCACAGACCACAATTGCTAGTTCTAGATGAAGCAACAAGCGCACTAGATAGCAACACCGAGCAAGCTGTGATGGATGCTGTAGAAAATCTAAGTAAAGAAATCACTATTATTATAATTGCGCATCGTCTAAACACAGTAAAAAGGTGTGATAAAATTTATTTAATTGAAAAAGGTAAAATAACAAATGAAGGAAAATTTGAAGAATTAATTCATGTTAATGAAGCTTATTCCTTGAATAAAAAGGATTAAATTATCTAATAGATATGTGGCTTTTAATTAAAAAAAAATTCAGAAAATTATTAAAATATATATTCGAAACTACTCTTCCTGAATATGTAAAAGTAAAAATTAGTTATTTACGAGATCCTTTACCTAAAAATAGATTAAGAGCTAGTATTTCTATTAGAGTAGAAAATTATTTTCAAGCATGTAAAAAAGAGATAGAAAAAAAAAATGAAAATTCAAAACATCAATATTTACATGAAGCTTTTAAAAAACACTTAGTAAGAAGTAATTTAATTGATGATAATTGGTGGTCTGATTTTATAAAGTTAATTGATTTACCGGATGGAGTAGAATTTGAGGAAATTAATAAATCTTTGATTGATAGAATTGAAGACAATAACTTTAATTCTCTTGAGCATTTTGAAATATTGGATATCTACTCTTTATGCATTCGTTTAAGTTTATTTGATTTAGGTTTTAATTTACGTCAAAAATCTCTTAGTATTGCTTTAAATTATTCCTCTCTTTCAAAAAATGATCAAAGTTGGAGGTTAAAAACAAAATTATCAGCACTATTAGAAATGGGTAATTTTAATGAATTTGACAAATTAATCCCATTTTTTGAAAGTAGTAAAAATAAAGAAATATATTTTTTAAAATATTTAAGAGAAGTTCTTGGAAATTCTAAAACTTCAGAATTTAAAAATTCTATAATTATTAAAGATTCTGAGCAAGATTTAAATTTTAGTAAATTTATAGAGAATAAAAAAATTGTTATTGTGAGCCCATCACCAGTTAATATTAAAGATGGAATAAAAATTGATAATGCAGATGTAGTAGTACGTACAAATTATAAACCTGGTGAAACTTTAATAAAAGGAAATAGGTGTGATGTAAATTACGTTAATCTAGGTAAAGCACTTGATGTCGAAAAAAATGGATATCCAGATTGGTCATTGGATACTAAGTGGTTAATTGTTAAAGGTTGGAATTATATTCAGATAATTCTAAATAAATTATCCTCAAATGGGATCTCTATAAAAAATTTAAATTTTAGAGCTATTGAAAAGTTTGACAATGCTTTATTTAATGGAAATTTATTAATGTTACCACATATAATAATTGATCTATTAAGATGCAATCCTAAAGAGATTTATTTATATCACTTTGACTCAATGCTATCTCATAGGCGAATTTCAGACTACTTTCCAAGAAATACAAAAGATGAAAAATCTACATTAATTAAAGGACTTGTTGGTCATGATCCAGTTATAAATTTTATTATTTTGAAATCCTTCTGGATGAAAGGCTTCATAAAGGGTGATCATATTTTAGAGAAGGTTATGAAAATGGAAATAGAGGATTATATGAAAAAATTACAAAAAAATTATCGTTAGGAATTTAGTTATAAAAATGATTAAGTATTTAAGTAAAAAAATAGATAAATTTAATGATAATTTTTGTATAAGTGTTAATAATTTCTAATAAACCATGCTTAAAAACTCTTCTATATTAATTACAGGTGGTACAGGATCGTTTGGTAATGCTTTTGTTCCTTTAACTCTAAAAAAATACAACCCAAAACGTTTAGTTGTTTTTTCACGTGATGAAATGAAACAATGGGATATGGCACAGTTTTATAAAGACGATCCAAGAGTACGTTTTTTTATAGGTGATGTTAGAGATAAAGATAGGATGTATCGTGCACTGCAAGGAGTAGATTTTGTAGTTCATGCTGCAGCAACTAAAATTGCTCCTACAGCTGAGTATAATCCCTTTGAGTGTATTAAAACAAATATTAACGGAGCTATGAATTTGATCGATGCTTGCATTGATCAAAAAGTAAAAAGAGTAGTATCTCTTTCAACTGATAAGGCCAGTAGCCCAGTTAATATTTATGGAGCAACAAAGTTGGCCTCTGATAAATTATTTGTTGCAAGTAATTCATCATATGCAGGAGGTCACAAAACCCTTTTTTCTGTAGTTAGATACGGAAACGTAATGGGTTCACGTGGTTCTGTAATTCCCTTTTTTTTATCACTTGAAGAAAAAGGAGTTTTACCTATTACAGATGAAAGAATGACACGTTTTATGATTTCACTTGATCAGTGTGTAAAAATAGTATGGGAAGTATTTGAAGATATGATTGGTAGTGAAATTTATGTTAAAAAAACACCATCTATAAAAATAGTAGATTTAGCAAAAGTAGTTGCTCCAAATGCAAAACATAGAATAATAGGTATTCGTCCAGGTGAAAAATTACATGAAGAGATGATTAGTTCTTATGATAGCAAATCAACTTATGAATATTCTGATTATTATAAAATTTTACCTCAAATAAATGAATGGGAAAAAGACGATTTACGTATAAAAAATGGTAAAAAAGTAGAAGAAGGTTTTAATTATAGCAGTGACAATAATCCAGTTTGGATGACTAAATCAGAATTAAAAGTATGGATTGATAGAAATAAAAATACTATTGGTAAAATTTAATTTTTCTAAATTATTTTTTGCACACAGCAAAATACCAATTTAAATTTATTTTATTATAAATCTCAGATCTTTCTAATATTTCTACCTCAGAAAAGTATTTTTTTAATTTTTTTTTTAATTTAGTTTTGTTATCAAAAAATCCCATTAATTGATTATTTCTAAATCCACCCCATTTCCATACCCATAAATTATCTTTTATTTTTTTACTTTTAATAATTACATCATGTTTTTCAGAGGGTGTCTCTATAAGGGCTATTCCATTTTTTTTTATTAATCTTGAATATTCTTTTAGAGTTTTGTTAATTTCTTTCCCTGAAGAATAATGAATAGTGTTAATAGACACAAATAAATCAAAAAAATTATCCTTAAGTGGAATTTTCGTATTATTTCCTATCTTTAGGTTTTTAATATTTTTCCCAAATCTATTTAAATTTTTTTTTGTTAATCGAGTAAGTTTTTCATTTATTTCAATACCATAAGTATTCCATTTTCTATCAAGAAAAAATCTTAAATTGTTTCCCGCCAAACATCCAATTTCACAAACATTAATTTTTTTTTTATTAAATAAATTTTTTGTTAAATTTGAATATGATTTAGATGAACACAGTTTTACAAGCATTTCATTTGGATATGATGGTGGAAATTTAGCACCTTTAGATCTTTTAAAACTATTTTTCTCATTCCATTTTTCAACATTCTTCATTTTTTAATCATTTTCAATTTAATTGGCTCATTTTTTTTAATATCTAATTTTGAGGTTTTGTTGATAACTTGGTTAAAAAATTGAGATTTAAGACCTATTACTGGTCTAAGTGAAACAATATTTTTCCAAGTAAGCTTTTCATTTTTTTTTATATTTTTTGATGCAAACAAAGATCTTTTATTCTTCAAAGATTTTTTCTCAGATTTAGTTGCCCCGTAGAAGATTTTTCCTTTAGATTGCCAACAATAATTTAGATCCTCAACTAATTTTTTAAAATTTGTAGGTGTTAATGAAAAAAAAGAATCTATCCCAGTCTTTTTGTTTAGACATATATGTTTTTCTATAATACTTGCACCTAAAGAGACAGCTGTTATAGATGAAATATTTCCAATAGTATGATCTGACAAACCAACTTGGCACTTAAATCTTTTTTTCATATCAGGAATAGTTCTTAAATTCGAATATTCTAATGGAGCTGGATAACTGCTTGTACACTTTAATAATGCAAGTTTGTCTTTATTAACAAATTTATTGATTGTATTATAACTTTTATTTATTTCTATTAATGTTGCCATACCAGTTGACATTATTATTGGTTTTTTTCTTTTTGCTATTTCTTGAATAAGATTTAAATCATCATTTTCAAAGGATGCAATTTTATAGGCTGGAAAATCTAACCTTTCTAAAAAATTTAAGGATTCTAAATCGAAAACTGAGCTAAAAAGTGTAATATTTTTTTTTTTACAATAACTTTTTAAACCAGAATACCAATTCCAAGGCGTATATGCCTTTGAAAATAAACTAAACAATGATTTGTGTGACCACTTTGAATTTTCATGATTAACTATAAAATTTTTTTTAGTTGAGTTTATAGTCATAAGCTCAGGTTTGAATGTTTGTAATTTTATCGCATCAACACCAGCCCATTTTGCAGCATCAATAATTTTTTTTGCATTAGAATATAACCCAGCATGATTTCCACTTAATTCTGCAATTACGTAAGGTTTTTCTTTATCATTTATTTCTCTGTTTGATATATGCATCTCTAGTTAATTACCTTGTAATAAAACCATTTATTTGTTTTTATTTTTAATTCACTTCCAATATCTTTTTTTTGTAGGCTACCCCGACCATCTGAAATACCAAATATCTTACTTGGAAATTTAATACTATTCACAACAATAGATCCTTTAGTACCAATTTGACCCCCTGATACCAAGGTATCTTCACCTATATCATGGCTACCTATGTTATTTTTCATATGCTTATAAAGAGAAATTTTTTTATTTAATTCAGAACAAAGATATGCACCATAATTAGGTTTTAAAAAATTCTTAATTAATGGATATTTTTTTTTATAATCACTTACATCTTTGTCTAGTTTATTTGAAACTAAAATATCAAATTTAAAATTCATCTTTTTTATTATTGATTCTATATTTTTAAAATTATTATCGACTATTAATAAATCATTTTTATTTTTTGTTTTTGAATTATTCTTAACGAATTTATTTTTTTTACTTGTTGAAATAATTTTTCTATAATTAGAAAACATTATAAAATCTTCAATAGAATCGTAAAATATTTTCTTTTCATCATATCTAAATATAAGTTTATTATTCCAATTTTTATTAGATTTTATTTCTTTATCAAAAAAAATAAAATATTTAGCAAATGTAGAGACAATTTTTTTATCATAATTTGAATTAGGGCTTTCTATATGTCCAACTACAATGTTATCTAAACTATATAAATTTTTAATTTTGATTTTATTATTTTTACTTCTACATACTGAAATACATACATTGCAATTTTTTTTGAATTTTTCTGAAACTATGATTTTCTTTAGTTCCTGAATTTCGGTTAAAGATGACGAGTCAAGATATTCAATATTTTTTTCATCATTGCTCCCATTTTTTTTAGTCTTTTCTATTTTATTTTTTAATTTAAATACTTTTTTTTTCAAATTTTCATTTATGCTCCCTTTTTTTTTAAAAGAAAAATTTTGTAGAATTATATCAGCAGATATACCTAATTTTTTACTAAAAGATAATAATTGTGGATATTTGCTGCTATGAAAGTAACTTTTACCAATCAAAATTTCATCCTTATCGAATGTTTTTTTTGGATAGATTGGATAAATCACATTTTTTATAAGATCAAAAATCATTTGAATATTAATTTTATTTTTCAAAATATTTTCTCTATCAAGAATTGCCACTAGCATTTCGGTTATTGCATTTCCAGCACTTCTGCCCATACCCATTAATGAACTATCAATAATATTTGCACCCGCCTCGATTGCAGATAAACAATTTGCATTAGCCAAACCCAAATTGTTATGGCCATGGAAACCAACATAAAATTCATTATTTACGACACTTCTAATTTCTTCTGTGAAGTTTTTAACATCGTTTGGCAGCATACCACCAGCAGAGTCTACAATGTATACTCCATCAACTCCCTCATTATAAAGAGTTTTTGTAACTTTAGATAAGGATTTTTTATTGTAACTATATGATTTAATAAAATTTACAAAAACTTTAAGACCTATTTTTTTACAATATCTTAAATATTTAAGATCTCCAGTATATTTTAAAGGATCCACACCAAATCTAATAAAATCTAAACCTGATGATCTCGCAGATTTAAGTTGACTGTATTTTACATTTGATGAAAAACAGAATGATCCTACTTTAGATAATTCATTTTTTTTTACAGAACTTGCAGCCTCAATATATTCTTCATCTGAACAATAAGATTTCGAGTCTCTTTGGCTAGCACCGATACCAACTCCATGTCCAACCTCTACAAAATTAATTCCTGATTCAAATATTGCTTTAGATATTAGAGATGTTTCAAATTTGTTAAAATTATAATTTAAAACATACGATCCATCACGTAATGTACAATCAAGAATTTCTATTTTATTTTTCATTTAATAAATTACAAATATTGTTTATTTTATTCCTATTATATTCTTTTGTTAACCAAAAGTTAATTACCTTTTCTTGAATAAGATCAGAGTTGGCATATGAGTTTTTATTTTTTTTATTGCTAAACGCTCTTCCTATATTAGGATAATATGAAGACACATCATTGCCTTTTTTTCTAATCAAATTTAAATAATAGTCTTTATTGTTAATCAGAAATGTAAATCTCCATGGAATAAAAGTATTTTTAGAATGCATAATATTTAGTTTAAGTTTTTTTATTCTTTTTTTATATAATTTGAGCAATAAGATTCGTCTTTTAAACTCTTTAGATAATAAATTAATTGATTTATTTATTTGAGTTAGTTTTTTATTATCAAACTTTATCAAGTAAATTTTAGAAGCAAAAGATTTTAAGTTTTTAAGATTATTTTTTTTATTATTAATTATTACATCATCATACCACTTTAAATATTTTTTTTTTCCTATAGTTGAAACGGTTGTGTTTTTTATTTTTTCATCAAATTTAAGACCAAAATTATAAAATTTATCGTTATTTGAAAGCACTATTCCCCCATGATCTAAATCAAATATTTTGGAGTATCCAAATGATAGTATTACTAGATCTCCAAAAATATCACTTTTAACATTTTCCTTACTCATAAAAGTTTGAGCTAAATCTTGAATTATAAAAATGTTATTAATATTTCTTAATTTACGGGCTTCTAAATCCTTATTTCCAAATAGATTCACATAAAAAATACATACAATATCATTATTTTTTTTATTAATTTTTTTTATTACTTTTTCTACATTTAATAATCCATTACTTTTGTTTACATCAACAAATTCTAATTTAAATCCTAATACTTTAAAAATAATTGCAGGTGATGCACACATAGTAGATGGTAAGATTATAGTTTGTTTATTTGAATTTTTTTTTAAAAATTCACCTATACACCATATAGCTGAATTTGCTCTACCAAAATAATTACTTTTTCTTCTATAGCTTAAAAGGTTTAATTTTTTTTCTATTTTATTTTTTAAAATTTTATATTTATGCATTTACAAATTTTTTTATAATATCGTTGATAGTTATAAAATTTATTTTTTTATTGAGGTCTTTACAAATCTTAATTATATTATTTATATTTATTTCCAATATGTTTAAGTCGCCATAAAATAAACTATTGTTAGTGATAAATTTATCAGCAAATTCGTACGGATGGCTAATTGTTACTAAAGTATCATTCTTTTTAATATATTCTCTTAGTCCTTCACTAATCACTTTGTTTCTGAAAGCTAAATTTGCATACCTCAATAAATAAGACTTATCATAGGAACATTTTGTTTTTATTGTATTCATAGGTATCTCCAGAAATTTATTATTTTCCTTATCTTCTATTTGGTAATTTGATTTTGAGGGAAAATAAGGCCTATTTGGTGAATTTGACCAATCAAAAAACTTTTCTTTATCATCTCTTTTTCTTCCTGGGATACATGAGCTATCTCCTTTAAGTCCTGTTGACTTTAAAAAATGCATAATATTATTACTCATGCAAGCTTCGCCAATTCTTATACAATTAAAATCTTTATAATGGGTTTTTATATAATTATAAACCTCACTAATATTCTCAATGAAAATGTTATCATTTTCAGGAAAGAACCACTGATTATTTATTTTTTGATAAATATGAGCATGCCAATGAATTTCATTTTTTTTACTTAATTGATTGTCCCAAAATTTTGAATATCTATTTAATATCCAGTCATATTCACCATATAAATGTTTTACTTGGTTGTCTATTCTTACAAACCAGCTGACTGGTATATTGCAATGTAAGTTTTTTTCAATTTGATTAATTTTTTTTGATAAGTTTTCAAGATTATATTCGAGATTTTTAAAAGTTGTAGAATTTTTATGATTTTCAAATACTGGATCAGCATCTGTATCTAATGTAACACAAAGATTAAATTCATTCATTTATTACTTTTGCCTCAACATTGTTTTTTACAAACTCTATATCCTTGATTATTGAATTTAAATAACCTTCTAATAAAACATGACCAATTCTATCTCCGCCTTTTTTTAAAGGAAATACTTTTGAATTTTTTTTTTTATATAAATCTAATTCACTAAATGTGTTTAATGAGGTAAGTTTTTTAATATTTTTTATACCTTTAAATAGTCCTTTATTTTCTGTAGAAAAAAAATTGAGAAAAAAGATTTTTTTATTAGGTTTGTTAAAAACAATTTTTTTATTCATCAATAAATTAATTAATATTTTATCACTTGACTGTCTCACAATTTTGCTCAGAATATTTGAGTAAACTCCAAAGCCAGCACCTCTCAATGAAATATCTACTGGGATAATATTTCCTTTTTTTTCAAAAAATTCAAAATGAACAGGCATATTATCAATCTTACTTTTTTTTACAAATAAATTTAGAAAATTAATAATTTTATTTTTTATCCTTAAATTCTGGTAATTTATAATTAGATTTTTATCTAATAAATAAGGTGGTTTAGTTCGTACTTTTTTCGATAAACATCCGAATATAAATTGTTTTTTATAAATCCATCCTTCTACCGCATATTCATTACTATTAATAAACTCCTCTAATAGAATTTTTTGAGTAAAATAAAATTTTTTATTTACTTGAAATAATTTTTCAAGTTCACTAAAATTTTTAGCCAAAAACACGCCTCTCGAACCACTACCAAAGTTCGGTTTACATACTATTGGAAATTTTAATAATTTTTTTTTATTACAAATTTCATTAAAATTTTTAAAAGATAAAAATTTAGGCTTTTCCAAATTCATTTTTGATTTAAAAAAATTTCTTAGTTTTATTTTATCAGTGATTAATTCAATATCTTTATTTCTATAACCTGATAAATTCAGATTTTCATTTAATTTAGATATTAAATTAAGAGGAGCTTCTGTATTGAAGGAAAGAAGATTTCTTACCTTATGTTTTAAACAAATATTTTGAATTTTTGCTCTATTTGTAAATGGTATATGATAAAATATATCCACACTTTTTCTTGAGTAAGGATATTTTTGTTCATCAAAACCTATAATTTTAAAGTTATTTTGTTGTAATTGTTTAATACCATCCAATTGGTATTTTCCGAGTCCAAAAACAGCTACTGTTTCAAGCATTGTTTATTTGGTATTTTTAAATAAATTAGTAATTACTTGGTCTTTTCTATTTATTTTATTCATTAGTCGAATAGTTTTTTCTGGAGCATGTTGTAACGCTATCCTCAAAACATCCATCCAATTAACATTATTTTGTTTTCTTGCTTTTTCTATCTTGTCTATAGTTCTTAGATATTTATCTATTTTTTTTTGACTAATTTTTTTCATTTAACATTTATTAATTCTGTTCTAACGTATATTTAAAATATATATAATAATCAATAATCATAATATTTTAACTAACTAAAGAATGAAAAAATTAGAAAAAAAAATAAAGAGATTAGCGATTATTCCAGCAAGGTTTGGGTCAATAAGAATAAAAAGAAAAAATATAAAATTATTTAACGGAAAACCGATAATTTCATATCCAATAATAGAGTTAAAAAAAACAAAATTATTTAAAAAAATATTTGTATCAACTGAAAATAATTCGATAAAAAAGATTTCGGAAAAATATGGAGCTAGCGTAGATTTTTTGAGATCTAAAAAACTATCTAAAGATAAAGTTCCACTTAATTTAGTATTAAAAAATGTTTTAATTAATTTAGAAAAGAGAGGGGAGAGTTATGATGAAATCTGGTTAGTTTATGCGTGTAATCCACTTCTTAAGAAAAATGATATTATTCAAGCAAAAAATAAGTTTGAAAAAACTTCAAAAAATTACCCAATGATGTCAATGAAAGAATTTGAAGTACCTATCGAATGGTCTTTTGAAAAAAAGGGTAACAAGTATTATTCTTTAAATAAAAAATATTTATTTAAAGACTCCAAAAAAATTAAAAAGAAATATTATGACTGTGCTTCTTTTGTTATCTACACAAAAAAACAGCTACTAACTAATAAAAACTATTTCAATTTTTATGCTTATGTAATGCAAAAACATAGTGCTATTGATATAGATACCGAGAGTGATTGGCAATATGCTTTAAAATTATATAAGTTTAAAAATTAAGAATATACCTAATCAAAACTTAATGAATAAAATACAATTTAAAAAAAGGTTAGTAATTGGATCAGCAAATTTTTCCAATAACTATGGAGTGGAGCAAATTAAAATCAATAACACAGAGAAAAAAAAAATTTTTAATTTCTTAAAAAAAAATAACATTTATACAATAGATACTGCTGAAAGTTATCTTAATAATGATAATCTATTTAAAAATATTGATAAAAAATTTGAAGTAATAACAAAGATGAAACCTGATGAAAAATGGATTTCATTAGATTATTGTCGTGAAAAAATTTCTAATCATTCTAAAAAATTTAACAGGAATAAATTTAGTGCGTTTTTGTTTCATAATGTAGATATTTTATTTACAAATAAAGGAAAAAAAATTTTTGAAAATATTGAAAGTTTAAAAAAGAAATTTTTTTTTAAGATCGGTTTATCAATTTATGATATAAAAAGTTTAAAATTTCTTACATCAAATTATAACGTTGACATAATTCAATGTCCATATAATGTTTTAGATAAAAGATTAATTAATTCTGGTTGGTTAAAAAAATTAAAAAAAAAAGGTGTCGAAACTCACGTTCGTTCTATATTTTTACAAGGTTTATTAGTCAATAAGTCAATCTATAAAACAAAGTATTTCAATAAATGGAATAAAAAAATTTCTGAGTGGTTTAAAAAATTGGAAAAAAGTAATATTTCTCCAGTTGATTATTGTTTAACTGATCTTTTAAGTCACGATTTTGATAAAATAATAGTTGGTATTAATAATTTAGAAAATTTGAATGAAGTAATAAATTTTAAAACTGTAAATAAAAATAAAATGATAAACTTTAGGATAAATGATATAAATCTTATAGATCCCAGAAATTGGAAATAGCATGAAAAAAAATGGAATAAACTTATATAATTATGCAAAAACTATAATTCCTGGTGGTACAACTTTATTTTCTAAAAGGTCGGAACTTCATTTACCAGATAAATGGCCAGCATACTATTTGAAAGCAAAAGATATTTTTCTTTGGGATCTTAGAGGAAATAAATATTTAGATATGTTTTGCGCTGTAGGAACAAGTATATTGGGGTACAGTAATCATAAAGTAATTAAGTCAGTTCAGAGCAATATAAATAAGGGTAATTTAACCACCTTAAATTGTCCTGAGGAGGTTTCCTTAGCAAATCAAATAATTAAACATCACCCTTGGGCTGGAATGGCTAAATTTACAAGAAGCGGAGGTGAGGCAAATGCATTAGCAATAAGAATTGCTAGATCTTGTACTAATAAAAAAAATGTTGCATTTTGTGGTTATCACGGTTGGCACGACTGGTATTTATCCGCAAATATTAATTCAAAAAAAAATTTAGATCAACATTTGATGCCAGGTTTGAATTTTGACGGGATACCTAAAAATTTAAAAAATACTGCATTTCCTTTTCCATATAATGATTTCAAATATCTATCAAAATTAATAAATAAAAAAAAAATAGGAATTATCAAAATGGAAGTTATGAGAAATGTAAAGCCTGAGGATAATTTTCTTCAGAAAGTAAGAAATCTCTGTAATAAAAAAAAAATTATTTTAATTTTTGATGAATGTACTTCTGGATATAGAGAAAATATGGGAGGAGTACATCTTAAATTTAGAGTAAACCCAGATATAGCTATATTTGGTAAAGCTTTAGGAAGTGGCTTTGCTTTAAATGCAATAATTGGGAGAAAAAAAATTATGAAAAAAGCTGAAAATACTTTCATAAGTAGTACTTTTTGGGGAGAACGTATTGGTTATACAGCTGCGCTATCATCAATAAAAGAATTTAAGAGATTAGAGATTTTTAAAAAAATTCAACTTAATGGAAAAAGAATAAAGAAAATTTGGATAGAAAAATCAAAGAAATACAATATCCCAATTCAAATTATGGGATCAAACGCCATACCATCATTTATATTTTGTGAAAATCACGAAAAAAGAAAAACTTTTCTTACTCAAGAGATGCTAAAAAAAAATATTTTAGCAACAAATTTGATTTACATAACTATTTTTCATAATAAAAAAAATATTCAAAAATATGTGAAAGTTTTAGATAAAGTTTTTAGAGATATTTCATTAAATAAAATTGGTACTATTCTTAAATCCAAAGTTTGTTTCAAACCAATTAATAGAATAAATTAAAAATGGAATTAAATACTTAAATGAATTATGTGGCCAAGTTATAAAATAAAGGATAGTTTTAAAAACTTATTATTTTTCCATTTAAAAAAAATAGCTTCAACAGATAAACAAATATCAACTAAATATATTTTTGTTCCATCAGCTAGATATGCAATAACAAATATATTAAAATGTTTTAATTTTAATAAATTATCAAAAATTGCTGTTGGTCCTTTTTCTAACCAGTGCATATATAATTCTGTGGGATATGTCTCTATGCCAATACCTTCAAATCTAGATATAAATTTTGATGCTCAACTTGTCTACCATATGTTTGGATATGAATATAAATCAAATTTAAAAACTTTCACAATTGAAGATAGTGCCGATACATTTATTTTTGACGAAAAGAAGTTATTTCTTAATAACGGTCTCTTTGAAATTGTATCCATACCAAAAGTAACCAATTTTTGTTTTGGATCTTTGATTTATTGCAGGGAGGATAAGTTTAAAAATAAACTTGTTAATTTTTTGGAAGAAAAGAAAGAAGAAACATCAAATATACAGCTATATCTAATGATGATTGGTGATGAAAAATTTGACTTTAGAAAAAAACTTAGTCATTATGAAAAAAAATTACCATTAAATGTTTCTGAATTTTTAAAATACCTATATTTTAAATCTTTAAATTTTGAAAAAGATATCAATAATAAGATTGAGATTATTGATGATTATATAGATGATAAACCTAAATTGCTTGGTGGTAGATACCCAAGCTCAGTCTCTTTAAATGTAACTGTAGATGTTTTAGATAAGCTTTTAATTAAGTTTCCATTTTTATATAGCAGAACAATTAATCAAACATTTGATTTTAAAAAATGGAATTTAAAAAAAAAAATTTTTCTACCAATTAATCAAGATATTTCATTATCTAAAATACTAGAATTAAAAAATTTTTTAGATAAAAAAAACTTTATTTAACAATTTGAATTATTAAAATTGATCTAATATTGGAAATTGAATATGGGTATTTCCAAATAAAGTTCTTAATTTATGATTATTGTTCGGTAAAATACCAAAAATAAGTTTAGTTACTAAATTTATATTAATTTTTTTTGAAAATTTATATGCAACTTTTTTATTACTATATGTTATCTTTAGTCCCTCATAATTTAATGACAATTTATTTATACCAAGATTAGTTAATTTTTTTTTGATTACTGGTTTTAACTTGTTTAAGAATTTTTCTAAATCAACAATACGAATTATGTGTCCACCTTCATAAAAATAACGTGTTGATATTTCGTGCGAGAATCTTGCTAAATAAAGTAAAAAAGGGTCATTCAAATTAGTATTAAACTTAATAATTTCAAAAGATTTTCTAAGAAAATATTTTTTTAGAGAATACGAACATTCAAAATAGTGTTTTGGTTTAATTCTTATTTCAATAATTTCGTCATTTTGGAGTATCATATAGCCTATAATATGATTTTTTATTCTGAATATTTTTATTTTTATCATAGGTTTATTAATTAAATATTTTTTAAAATCTGAATTATTACGAATTAAATTTCCAGAAATAAACGGATCGTTAATTTTATAAATTTTTTTTAAATTATTTATGTCGTACAGTTTAAAATCATTTATCTTTACTTTTGAATTTAAAACATTTGTATTAATTTTTAGAGGATCTATGCTAAATACACCAAAATCTGTAATTCCTAAAAAGCCATAAGGTATCCAATACCTGTCCATTTTTTTTCGTGCAAAACCTAAAATTAAGTCATGCTTTGCAGAACTTTTTAGTAATTTAATTATTAAATTTTTAGCTACATTAAATTTTTGAAACCTTTTATCAACCGCTAAATAGCTGTTTCCACAAACTTTTAATTTGATTCCCTGAAAATTCATAATCTTGAATTTAATTAAATGAGCACCGCAAAGTGTATTTTTGGAGAACGCCAAGTTCCATTTTTGTTTTTCAGAATTTTTTAAATTTTCAGAAAAGTGTTTTTTGAGTTTTTTTTTGTTACCATGAAAATTTTTTATAAAAAAAACAATAACCTGTTTAAGTTGTGATCTTGATAATTTATTAACACTTACATAATTAATCATAATTTTTAAAAAATGATAAGATTAAACTAATTTAAATTTAATATAATAACAAATTAAATTATAAAATATACATCAACAATGTTGAATTAAAAACTAGTACGCTATATGCAATTAAATTATATAAAAATTTTAAAAATAAATCTATAAAGTTTTAAATCAAAAATTTCGAAATATATATATTGGCTAATTAAATGAAACAAATTTATTAAAAGTTTTAATTTTTTCTATTTCAGCAGTATATTTTTTTAATTTTTTTGATTTTGTTATTAATTTAAAATTAAATTTTTCCAATAACTTATTAACTGGCATATTTTTATTAGTTATTTTTAAATCACAATAACAAATTTTAATTTTATTTTTTTTTAAATATTTTAAATAATGATCCATTATTGCATTTTCTACTGACCTTGACATTGCTCTACATGACATGACCCAATCTGTTATTTTTGATGACTTATTTTTTTCATCTATTTCGGCTATTAAAACTGCAATTTCACCATAATCTGAATATTTATCTTCTAATGAAAAGTTATATGCATATTTTTTACCTAAGATTAAGTTTTTAAATTGTATTGGGTTGTATCTATTTGTATAAAAATTAAATTGATTTGTTTTATTTAGTAATTCTAAAGATCTTTCATTATTGGTTGATATTTTTTTTACATTAATTTTTAACTTTAGAGATTTAAGAAAATTATTAATGTTTGAAAAATTTTTTTTATCTTGTTTTCTTTTTTCCTCTTTTTTATAAAAATTTGTTCTGTCAATTTTGCGGTCATATGTATTTGTATAGATAAATTTATTTGAAAATTCTAAATAGTTTACCCAATCTGATGTTTCCTGTGGCATTTCTGGTATATAAATTTTTTTAAATCTCTTTCTAACTTCCTCACGTTCAAATTTTGAGTCATCAATAAAACATGTACCAGTTTCTGTAATGTTCAATTCCCTAAATATTTCACTTATGTTTTCAGATTTTGGCTTCCAATTAATTTTAATAGATGAAAAATCTTGAATTTTTAGTATCATATCTTTTCTCTTTTTGAAAACTTCTAACGCAACATTCTCAGTATTTTTTGAACAGATTGATAGGATAACTCCTTTTTTTTTTAAAGATAAAATAAATTGTTGAAAATTAAGATAGCTCAATCCATTTTGTTCGAAATTTAAATCAACATTTTTGTGACCTAAATCACCAACAACCCCTCCCCATAATGTATTATCCAAGTCTAAAATAATATGTCTTATTGGTGGATTTTTTAAAGAATTTATATACTTAAAAAAATAATTTCCAATAGTAAATGAATACTTTGGATTAAAATTTATTTTTGAAGTAATTAAGTACTTTTTATTAGTCCAATTTTTAAAACCTATGTATTTTATAAAATGATCATAATTTAAAAAGTGTATTTTATTTTTAAAATTTTTTTGAAGTTTTTTATTCAAATTTTTTAAATTTTTCTTATCAATAGTAAAATAAGCTTCCTCCTCAAATATCTCTAAATCTGTAAAAATAATTGTTGCTTTTGTTTTTTTTTCTAATGAACTTATTAAATTACTTAAATATTTATAAATATTGTGAGAGCTAATATCTTTTTTACCTAAAATTAATAGCAACGAAGAAAGAGTGAGTAGTATAAAATCTGGCTTATAATTTTTTTCAATTCTATCAAAATTAATAATTGAAAATTCCCACTGATTATATCCTGATGACTCTATTTTTAAGTCTATTTGATTGTTTAATGCTGACAGTTTCATTGATTGTTCTATAAATTGAGTAGAATAATTAGACATCAAATATAATTTCAACTTCTCTTTACACTTTTTATATTTATCTTTTGAGATTGCTTTTTGAACTTCCAGTAAACTTTTAGTTAAAATCATATTAATATATATTTATTAAAATTTAACTTTTTTCTTTAGTAATAGATTTACAAAATCGCCAACATTATTTAGTTCACTAATTTCTTTGACGGTAAAATTACACCTATATTTTTTTTCAATTTCCACTATTAAAGTTAGATGGTTTAAAGAATCCCAATTTTTAACATTTTCGGCACTTAAATCTTTTTTTAAAATTAATTTTTTATTTTTAAATATTTCACGAAAAATGGGCTGTAGAGAAGTTAATATTTTTCTTTGTTGTTTCATTTTTTTACTATAAAGGCAACATTTTCAGGAACAATAAGTGATTTTTTTGTTGGTTTATAAGCTTTGTCATTAACAAAATCAATAATTCTAAATCCTGAAGCTTTAAGTTGTTTTTGGACTTCATTATATTTTCTATACAAATAGATATGGTCTTGGTTTGGCGCATTAATTGCTGCAGAAATTAAACCATATCCTCCTTTTTTCATCATTCTAAATAAATGATTTAAAAATAATTGAGGATTTTCAAGATGTTCTAATAACTCTATGCACAAAATGTAATCAGCGAGTTCTTTTGGTTTTTTTTTTATAATATTTTGTTTTATAATTTTATATCTGTTTTCACATTTAAATAAATTCATCATCCTCTTTGCATATTTTATCGAGTATGGACTTAAATCAAAACCAAAACCAATTGAATTAGGTAAGGATTGAAGCATTTTTTTTGAGTAAAAACCAGTACCAATCCCAATATCAAAAAAAATACTTTTTTTACTTAAATTACAATATTTAAGAAATTTTTTATTAAAGAAAATCTGCTGTTTATAATGATGCTTCCATAAGTAATGAGACAAATGATTTCCAGGTAAATATAAATCCATCATGTACCTTTCGCTGAAATACACTTCCGAGGAAGCTTGAGCATAAGTTTTATTTTCATATTCTTTCTTTATGTTAAATTTTATTTGTAATCTCATTGCCTCTAAAGAAAAATTTACATACCCCTGAAGTGCTTTTAGGATGCTTTGATCATTTTTAAAAAAAATTTCTAATTCACTATCAAATTCATTAAGCCATTTATCTCCAAACAAACTAATTTGTTTATTGAAGTTTTTTTCAAATTGTGGAAACTTTTCATTTATTAAATTTTTTATCTTATTTATATAAACGTAGTTGTACATTTTTTAAAATCTCACATAAAAATTAAATTATATATAAACTATTTATACCATTCTTTTAACTAACTAATTTAATAAACAAAGAGCAAATTTTACTTTAAAATAAAAAAATTAGATTAATTTATTGATAATAACAAATTGATTAAAGCAAAATATTTTTTATAATTGCATAAAAATTTTTATCTTAATAAATGATATATCTTTAAACTTGATTTATCTACAAAAGATAAATTAGAATTTTCTGTAGAAGAAAATAAACGAAGAAATTCAATAACTATACTCTTTAAAATAAACTATATATTTGTTATAAAATATTGTGAAGTTTCATCATTTTGGAATTATAGTTTCAGATATTAAAAGGGCATCGAAAAATCTTGAAGCAATTATTCCAATTAAAAAAAAAACAAAACTATTTATTGATAAAAACTGGAAAGTAAAAGTAATATTTTTAAAAGATAATAGTAATATAAATTATGAGCTTATAGAACCTTTGGGAAAAGACAGTCCAGTAAACAACGCCCTCAAAAAAAATGTTAATATACTAAATCATATTGCATATGAAAGTATGAATTTTGAAAAGGATTGTAAAATACTAACTCAAAAAGGATCTCGTCCTTTGACAAAGGCAATGAAAGCTGTTGCTTTTAAAAATAAAAAAGTAATTTTTTTTTACACAAAAGAAAATTTTATTTTAGAAATTATTGAAAAATAAAAATATTATCAATATTTTCTTTACTATTCACTATTTAACTTTTCTATATATAAATATGTTTGTTATAAAGATGACAATATCAAATTAAGTTTTATATATGTTGATTCTAAATTTAGCTCAGTTAAAATTTAATTTAGTTAATATAAATATTAAATCATGATTTAAAACAGTTATGAAATATATTCCATATGGAAAACAATATATTGACAATGAAGATAAAAAATTAGTACTAGATTCATTGTCAAATGATTTGATTACGACTGGGCCATTTGTTGAAAAGTTTGAAAACAAGCTAAAAAAATATTTTGCGTGTAATTATAGCTATGCGTGCAGCAGTGGAACAGCTGCACTTCATTTAGCAATGTTATCAATTGGATTAAAAAAAGACGACATTATTTTGATGCCAGCAATAAATTTTATAGCCTCTTATAACATGGCAAAATCAATGCAATTAAAAGTGTATTTAGTAGATGTTGATAAATATACAGGTCAAGTTACTCCAGATAAAGTTTTAGATTGCATAAAAAAAAATAAACTTAAAAAAATAAAAGCCTTAATACTAATGTATAATGGAGGATATCCTGAATATATTCAAAAATTTTATGAAATTAAAAAAAAACACAACTTTTTAATTATTGAAGATGCATGCCATGCTTTGGGTGGTGAATATAGTTATAAAAAAAAGTTTTTAAAGATCGGGTCTTGTAAACATTCAGATATTTCTACTTTTTCATTGCATCCTTTGAAATCCATAACATCAGGAGAAGGAGGTATTGTAACAACTAATAATACTAAAATTTCTAAAAATATAAAACTTTTTAGAAACCATGGTATTCTAAGAAATAAGAAAAATTATTGGAATTATGATATATTAGAATACGGTTATAATTATCGTCTCTCTGATATTAATTGTGCACTTGGATTATCACAATTAAAAAAAATAAGTTTTTTTTTAAAAAAAAGAAAAAGTATTTACTTTAAATATGTTAAAGAATTTGAAAATTTTAACCAAAATTTAACTGTTCCAAAATACTCAATAAGTATTAAGCCTTCATATCATTTATTTATTATAAATATTAACTTCGAAAAAATAAAAAAAAATAAAAATCTATTCATTAAATATTTAAATAAAAATAATATCATGGCTCAACAGCACTATATACCAATATATAAATTCTCTGTTTATAATCAAAAAAAAAGTAGTTTTCCTGATTCTGAGAAATATTTTAATAACTCTTTGAGTATTCCAATATTTGTAAATTTAAAAAATAAAGATCAAAACAAGATAATAAAGGTTATCAAAAATTATTTTAAATAAAGAATAATTAAGTGTGAAATATTAATGGATTTTAAAATTAAAAAATTTAAAGAATTTTCTATGTCTGAATGGAATAACATGGTGTTTAAATTAGAGGGTCCAATTCAAAATTGTAATTGGAATAATTTAAATTATTATTCTGCCTATAATAAGATTGAAAATATTTCATTTGCACTACTTCATGAAAATAAATTAATTGCTCTTGTTCCATTTGCTAAAAACTTAAATACAAAAAAAATTAAATTTTCTTTTGGTAATGATTTAATATTTTCACCAATATTTTTCCCTTCTATTAAGCCAAATTTAAGAAAAAAGGTTTATAAATATGTATTCGAAACCATAAAAAAAAAATATAAATTAAAAAAATTAAAAATCAATTTTCAAGTAAGTCCAGTTTATTTTGAAAATAGAAAAGTAAAAATTTGTTCTAAAAATCAATTTGAAATGTTGGAATATTCAAAAAGTTTTAATGTTCACAATACTTTGATTTTAGATTTAAGTAACAACGAAAATAAGTTGCTTTCAAACATGAGCAAATATCATAGAAAAAATATTAATAGGACATCAAAAATTAAAAATTTAAAGTTTAAAATTATTAATTATGAAACTACAAAAAACACAATAAAAGAAAAGTTTAAAGAATTTAAAAAATTTCACCTGTTATCTGCTGGTAAAATTACAAGGCCTAATAAAACATGGCAAATAATGTTGAAAAAAATTTATGATAATGAAGCGAATTTATTTTACCTTGATTTAGGTGGTAAAAGTATTTCTTTTTTATATTGTTCGAAATTTTTTGATTTTGCTTGGGGATGGAGTCAGGTAAATTTAAAAAAATATGAAAATATTTCTCCAAGACATTTCCTCGAATGGAAAGCAATGAAATATTATAAAGATAATCATTTTCATTTTTATGAGATAGGGGAAAGATTTTACGCTCAAGAAAAATTTGAACCAACTGTAAAAGAATTATCAATATCAGACTTTAAGGAAAAATATGGCTCAGATAAATACCCAAAAGCTTTTTTTAGAATTGAAGTCTAATATTAGGTCTGAAGTTTTTAGATTATTATTATCGGGGATTTGTGTTTGTCTCTTATACTTAAATGCTTAATTAAAAGAAATATATAAATAATTTTATTATTTAAGAAAAATTCTTTAAAAAATAATTTATAGTTACATTAATCTGGTGATTTTAGATTGCGAGGTTCTCAGATATTTATATTTTTTATTTTGTTTATTGTATATTAAGAATTTTCTCATAGTATTTTTGTACTTAAGTTCTTTTGCTGAAAGTTTAAATGAATTTTTTGATATATTAAAATAAATTTGGTTGATATCATTCATATATTTCTTAAATTTTTTAAATTCTAGTGCGGAAACATAATCAGGTGGTTTAGATTTCTGATTTATGCAAACATGTTTTTCAATGATTTTTGCACCTTTAGCTATGGCAATTGAGGTTGATAAAATCAATTCGTTGTAATTCTTAAAATATGTATGATCAGAATAACCAAATAAAAAATTATTTTTTTTAAAATAATCAAACAATTCATATCTTAGATCTTCAAAACTTGATGGAAAACTTTGAAATCCATAGAGTAATATAATTTTTTTTTTATACTTATCTATTTTTTTTAAAATTTTTTTTATTTCACTAAACTCGTACCCAGAAAAATTTATAAATACTTTTTGAAATTTTTTACACGCATTTAAAATTAAATTCGTATTATCTGCCTCAGAACAAGAAATTTTTAAGCACACTTTTTTTGAAAATTTTTTTGCAAATTGGAAGCTTTTTTCATCAAAAATTTCCAAAATAATGTTAGTTTTATTCTGATATTTTAAAATTAAATTTTCTATTAATGATTTTTCAATCTCTAATTTTTTAAATTGTTTATATTTCTTAGAATTATTTGCATATAATTCACTTGTGTTGAGTAGTTGGAATTTTATATAGTTAGAATTAGATTTTAAGTGATTATTAAAAATTGTCTTAACTGTATTAATATTTCCACCATGTGTAGAAGCAATCTCTGTAATAAATTCTAATTTATTTTTTTCCATATGAAGGTATCTTGAGCATTACAACCTTTACAAATATTTATTTTATCTAAATCGTTAGATAAATGAGTCTTTCTTACTTTATTCAATTCATTACTGTTCCATATTTCTTTTAAGTTCAAAACTTTTTCACTTGGTTTATTATAAGTTGGCGGCATTTTAATATTTTTAAGTAATTCAAATCCTTTTTTGTTATCTCGAACATTTTTTAGAATTTTCTTTTCCTCATTCTCTGACTTAAAACCCAACTCATTTAAATATCCTAAATTATATTGTGCACCCCAATCATTACAACACATTCCCGTTTTACCGTCGTAAGTAACCATTAAACGTTGAAATATTTGCTTACATGTTTTTCTTCCTAATGAAATAAAAAGATTTCCTTCTCCATCAATCATATAAGGAGTGTCTTTAGAAAGATTATTTTCTGATAAATATTTTTCTAGAATCATTAAATTACTTTTATTTAAATCTTTTAATCCACCCCCTCTTTCCTGATATGGTGTAATAGTAACTTCGTCAACAATTGAGTCAAAAATTTCGAAGAAACTCTCAACTTCGTCCCTATTGTTATTCATTAATACCATCTGTATTTTTGTATAAGGAAATTTTACGTTTAATTTTTTTTTCAAGTCACTAAATTTTTTAATATTTTGAATAACATTTTCGAATTTATTTTTTTTAAATCTCCCTGGTCTTAATTTTTCATAAGTTTCTTTTTTTCCACCATCAAATGAATAAATCATATAATCAAGTCCTGAATTTATTATTTCAAGACCTTTTTTTTCAGTAAGGTTGGTAGCATTTGTATTTATTATAGTTTCTAATACACCATTATCTTTTGCATACTTTATTAAATTTGTTAAATTTGGGTGTAGAAGTGGTTCACCCCTCCAGTTGAATTTGATTGAAGGAACATTATTATTTATTGCATCAGAAATTAATTTTTTTGCAAAATCGATATTCATTATTTTATCTGGTGTAGCTAAATATTCCCTAAAACAATGTGGGCAAGCTAAATCACAAATTGATGCTAATTCTAAATCAATACATAGAGGTTTAAAGGAATCATCTAGTTTATAAAAATCATTTAAAGATTTATTCTTGAATTCTTTGATAATTTTATCAGGTTGGCCATTCCATGCATTTCTATAATTTAAAAATTTTTTTTTAAAGGTTTCCTCGTCTAAAATATTATTTTTGACTAAATAATTTTCATTGGCGTTTTCATTAAAATATTCAATTCTGTTTTTTGTTTTATGGTTTTTTAGGATCCTGGATCCAGATAAAATTTCTTGTTTTTCTAAGTTGAATTTTTTATTAGTTTCCATGCAAGAATTTTATTTATAATATATTAAACAAAATAAACCATTTTATTATTAATAAATAGATCTAAACAATATTTTGAAAATAGTTTAAATTTGAGGATCTAAGATTAAATTAATATAGTAATTATGACAATATTTACAATTCAAGCATGCTAAATTCAAAAATTGGTCTTTTAATAATTTGTAGACTTAATTCAAAAAGACTAAATAAAAAGATTCTTAAAGAGGTAAATGGAAAATCAATTTTAGAAATTTTAATAATTAGACTTTTAAATAAATTTAAAAAAAAACAAATAATTATCTGCTCTTCACATCTAAGTAAAAATAAAAAATTTAAAATGTTATCTAAAAAATATGGAGTAAGACTTTTTTATGGAAATGACAAAGATATTTTTTTTAGAATGATATGTGCTGCTAAAAAGTATAATTTCCAGAATATAGTTAGAATTACTGGTGATAATCCACTAACAGACACAGATGCTATAATTAAAATGACTAACTCTCATCTAAAAAAAAAAAGTGATTTTACCTACACTACTAATTTGCTTATTGGGACAAGACCAGAAATTTTAAAAGTTTCTGCTTTAAAAAAATGCAGAGATCTGGCATATGACAGATTTAGTTCAGAGTATATGACTTATTTTTTTTTAAGAAAAAAAGAATTTAAACTTAATAGAGTTATTTTTAAAGAGATTATAGAAAATCAAAATAAACTTTCTGTTTCTGTTGATTATTTAAAAGAATTTTCTTTATTGAAAAAAATTCTTAAGGATAAAAATTATAATATTGACCACAATGAAGTTTTAAATTTTTTAAAGAAAAATAATTATATAAAAAAAATTGCTTATAAAAGATTTATACCTCTAGTTACAAAAAAATATAATGCGTCTCTAAAAACAGATAATAATGTAAATTTCATAGATTTAAAAAAATTTGGTTATAGATAAAATATAAATTTTTAAAAATTAAATGAATGAATATTAAATAAATATGTTAAACAAAAATATTCTTATTACAGGTGGAGCTGGCTATATAGGATCAAATTTATCTAATTTCCTAAATAAAAAAAAAAATAAAATTTTTGTTATTGATGATTTAAGTAGTGGTAAAAAAGATAGATTAGATAAAAATATTTTTTTTCAAAAATTATGTATATCTGAAACAAAAAAAATTACTAAACTACTGATAGAAAACAATATCTCAATAGTAATTCATCTTGCTGGCAAAATTAATGCTCAAGAGTCTCAAAAAAACAAAAAAAAATATTTTAAATCAAACTATTTTTTTTCAAAAAAATTATACGAAACTTTAATCAATACCAAAGTAAAAAAATTTATTTTTGCATCAAGTGCGGCTGTCTATGGAGATTATAAAACTTTTTTCAAAGAAACAGATAAAACAAATCCAATTAACAATTATGGTTCATCTAAACTAAAATTTGAGAAATATTTAAAAACAAAGAAAAAAATTAATCATGCAATTTTAAGATTTTTTAATGTTACTGGAAATTATTATATTAATTCAAATCAAAATAGCAAAAATGACTCCGTAATTCAAAAATTATATAAAGCGTATAAAAAAAAAAATAAGTTTTTTTATATCTCGTCAAATAAAAAAAAAGAGTCCACAAGAAGAGATTTTATACATATTGAGGATTTGATAAGTATAATTGAAAAAGTAATTAATGATAAAACAGAATATTTAACATTGAACTGCGGTTATGGCAAAAGTATTGCGATCTCAGAAATAGTCAATGAATTTGAGAAGAAATATAAAAAAAGATTTAAAAAAATTTTTAAGATTAAAAAAACAGGTGATCCATTTGAAGTTATTGCTGATACTGAAAAATTAAATAAACTTTTTAATTTTACTGCAAAGTATAATTCAAGTAAAAAAATTATTAGTAAAATAAAATCAATAAAAAATTAAAAAAATTTTTATAAAAAAAAATATCTTTCATCTTATAAAAATATATTTATAATATTTAAGAATAGTTAACTAAACTTACAAATAAATTAAATGAAAAAAATCTTAATTACTGGGGGATGCGGTTTTATTGGATCAAATTTAACTAATTTTTTTTTAAAAAAAAAAGTAAAAGTTATTGTTTTGGATAAGTATAATTTTCAGAATAGTTATGGTTGGCTTGAGAACTCCCGAAATAATAAGAATCTTAAAGTTGAACTAGGCGATGTTAGAGATTTTGATTTTGTAAACAATGTAATTAAGAATGTTGACTCTGTTATTCATCTAGCAGCTCTCATTGGGATTCCTTATTCATATGTTTCACCTCTCGCGTATATACAAACTAATTTAGTTGGTACTTACAATATTCTTGAGAGTTGTAAAATTAATAAGATAAAAAATACAATTATAACATCTACGAGTGAGGTATATGGAAGCTCTCAATATGAGCCTATGGATGAAAATCATCCAACTTTTTCTCAATCACCTTACGCTGCCTCTAAAAATGCTGCAGATGAATTGGCAAAAAGCTATTACAATTCATTTGATTTACCAGTCAAAATTATAAGACCTTTTAATACTTTTGGACCAAGACAATCAGCAAGAGCAGTTATACCAAATATTATTTTTCAATTAACAGATAAAAGAATAAAAAATGTAAAGTTGGGAAATCTGTCTCCAAAAAGAGATTATACTTATGTGGATGATTTATGTGAGGCTTATTATAAAATATATAATTTAAAAAAATTTGGTGAAGTATACAATGTTGGAACTGAGGAAAATATTTCAATTGGTGATTTGTATAAGGTAATATGCAAAATAATGAAAATTAAAAAGAAAATAAAAGTTGAGAAAAAAAGAAAAAGGAAATCAAGTAGTGAGGTTTCTTCTTTAAGAAGTAATTTTAATAAATTAAATAAATCTACAGGCTGGAAACCAACTACCAATTTGATAAATGGACTTAAAAAAACGATAATTTGGATAAAAAATAATCAAAATATATACAAAGATATTTATAATATATAATTGAATAAAAAAATAATTCTAACTGGTTCAAGAGGTTTTGTAGGTAAAAATATCCTAAGATATTTTAAAAAAAAAAAAATAAATTTAATTAAAATTCAAACTAAAAAATTTTTAGAAAAAAACATAAGTTTTAAAAACGTATCTCATATTTTGCATGTTGGATTTGATATGAGTAAAGAAAATATAAATATAACTAAACAGTTAAAAATTATAAAAAAAATGTCTAAAAAAGCTTTAGAAAATAATACTAAAATTATTTTTATTAGTAGTAGTAGCCATGGACAAAGTAAAAATAGAAAATTATTTATAAATAGTAATTATCATAAAGCAAAAAATATTTGTGAAAAATATTTAATTAGAAACAGTAAGAATAATTTGAAATATATTATTTTAAGAGTTTTTAATTTATATGGTCCAGGTCAAAAAGAAGGTTACATAGTGTCAGACGCAATATTAAGAATAATAAATAACAAAAAAAAGAGTTTGGAAATATTAAATAATCAAAATTTGAGAGATTTTATATTTATTGATGATTTGGTATCTGCAATATTTAATTGTATTCACTATAATGTAAATAATAAAATATTAGAAGTAGGAAATGGGAAATCTTATTCAGTAAAATATATTTATAAAAAAATTGCCTTTTTATTGAAAAAAAAGCAAAAATTCATTTATACAAAACCATTCAAATCAAATCCATTTATAACTAAGGCCTTAATTAGCGAAACTAAAAAAATTATAAAGTGGAAACCATTTTTTGATATTGAAAAGGGTTTATCAATTACAGTAAAGAAAAAATGAAAAAAATTTTAATAATTTGTGAAAAATCAAAAAAAATAGGATCTGGACATTATTTTAGATCACTTAGATTATTTAAAAAATTACAGAAATATTTTTATGTATCTTTAATTGTAATTAAAAATAAAAGTAAATTAAATAATAAACTACTTAGTAATTATGATTTATATATTCTTGACTTAAAAAATTATCCAAAATTATATTCTAAAAAAAAAATAATAGTTTTTGAAAACTTAGGAAAAAAAATTAAAAATTCTATTAATATAAATCCACTTGATGTACATCTTCCAAATAGTGGGCCTGAATTTTTTCTTTATCCTGAAAAAATAAGTAAAATAAATTATAAGATAAAATTTAACAAAAAAAAAATAATTAAAATTTTAATTGTTCAAGGAGCAGATGATAGTAATAATAAAATTTTAAAATTATTTAATTTTTTTGAAAAAAATAGAAAAAAAATTAATTTCAAATTCAAATTAATTATTAAAACTATAAAAAAAACAAAATTAAAGATAAAAAAACCAAATGAGGAAATTAACAAAGTAATAAATATAAGCAATGTTTATAAAGATATAAATATTGCAATTTCATCTGTTGGAAATACAGCTTTTGAGTTAGGGTATTTAGGTATACCGACAATTCATTTCACAACTGAAAAAAGAGAGATAAAGAGGTCAATTTTATTTGAAAAAAGAAATTTAGCTAAGTTTGTTTATAAAGATTTAAACTTATTTGTTACAGAATTAAATAAAATATATTTAAATGACAAATATAGAAAAAATCTTGTAAAAAGAAGAATAAGTTTTTTTAGAAAAAAAAATAAAATTTTAAAAGTTATTAAAAATGCAATTTAAACTAGGCTCCAAAATCATAAGCGAAAGGAGTCAACCTTATTTTATCGCAGAGATTGGAGTAAATTATGAAAATAATTTAAAAAGAGCAAAAAAAATAATTAAACTAGCAAAAGAGGGTGGCGCTGATGCTGTAAAATTTCAATCCTACAAAGCAGAAAAAATTGCATGTAAAGAAAGTCCTTACTATTGGGATTTAAAAGAAGTCCCAGTAAAATCACAATATGAACTTTTTAAAAAATTTGATAAATTTGGTTTTACTGAATTTAAGATTTTAAAAAAGTACTGTGATAAAATTAAAATAGATTTTTTATCTACTCCATTTGATCTAGATGCTGTTGATTATCTGGATAAATTAGTTCCTTTTTTTAAAATTGCATCTGCAGATATAAATAATTATCCATTAATTGAAAAGATATGTTCAAAAAACAAGCCAATAGTTTTATCCACTGGAGCTAGTAATATTAATGAAATTAAAAAAACAGTAAAATTTATTAATAAAAAAAATAAGAATATAAAATTAATTATTCTTCATTGCGTTTTAAGCTACCCAACTAAAAATCAAGATGCTCATTTGGAATGGATTAATTATTTACAGCAGAGGTTTCCAAAGAATATAATAGGATATTCTGATCATACATTACCTGACTATTCAATGATGATATTAACAAGCGCATTTTCAAATGGTGCTAAAGTAATAGAAAAACACTTTAGTGATGTTAAAGGAAAAAAAGGTAACGATCATTTTCATTCCTTAAACTGTAAAGATTTAATAGTTTTTAGAAAAAACATAGAAATTTTAAATCAAATTAATGGAGATAAAAAAAAAAGAATAATTCTCCAATGTGAAAAAAAATCTAAATTAAATGCACGAAGAAGTATAGTGACAAAAGTTTCAATTAAAAAAGGTACAAAATTAAATAAAAATAATTTAATAATGAAAAGACCTGGTACAGGAATAAGCCCAGAAAAAATTAATAAAATAATTGGGCGCAGAGCGGTTAAAGATATAAAGGAAGATACAATTTTAAAAAAATCTGACTTCAAATAATATGCAAGTAGATTTTGTAATTATGTGTGGTGGTTATGGTTCTAGACTAAAACCTTTTACATACATTATTCCCAAACCCTTTTTAACAGCAAACAATATAAGTCCCTTTGAATATACCTTAAGAAATATTCCTAAAAAATTGAAGGTTAGAAAAATTTTTGTGACGGTTTTTTATAAAAAAGATTTTATTAAAAAAAAATTAAAGAAACAAAATGAAAATATCCAGATAATAATTGAAAAAGAAGCCATGGGAACAGCTGGAAGTTTGAGAACTATAGTCAAAAAAAATTGTTCAAAAAACATAATAATTATAAATGGAGATATATATTCTAAGATTGAATACGAAAAACTTTTAGATAACCACATAAAATCTAATTCAGATATAACAATGTGTATAAAATCACATAAAATTCACATACCTTATGCTGTTATGTCAAAAAAAAAAAACAAAATTTTTTTTAAAGAGAAACCAGTAATTCAAAAGAAAATTAATGCAGGCATTTATGTAATTAAAAAAAAATTTTTGGTTAATTTTTTTAAGAAAAATAGTAACAATTTTTTAGACATGAACCAATTGTTTGAGAATAAAAAAAAAATAAACATTTTTGATATTGGACAGAAGTGGATAGATATAGGACATATAAATGATTTCAAAAGAGCATATAATGAAATTAAAAAATGGTAATATAGACTGTTTTATACCTTGTAGGAAAAAAGGAGATTTTATCAATAATTTAAACTTTCTTGAATTGGAAGGTATTAAATTAGTAGAGCACAGTATTATAACTGCAGTGCGTACAAAGTTGTTTAAAAATATATATCTTATTACTGATGATGAAATTTCATCCAGAAAATTAATTATAAAATATCCACATTTAAAACTTATTTTAGTTAAGAATACTCATGAGCCTTTTTACAAAATGATAAAGAAAAATAATAATAAAATAAAAGATCTTTCAGAAAATATTTGTGTTTTATTGCCAAATTACCCATTTAAATCCTCATCTACTGTTAAAAGAATTTATAATGAATTTATAAAAAAAAAATTAAATCTTATTTTTTCAATTACAAAATTGAATAATTTTTTTTATAAAGACAAAAATGATTATATAGATTGTGTAAATTTTTCAAAAATTGCCAGAATAAAAAAAGACATCAAACCTTTATATAAAATGGGAGGTGGTATTTTTTTTTATAAAAAAAAAAATCAAGAATTAAAAATAAATAAATTTAAAAAAAAAGAAACTTATTTACTTAATGAGCATGAGTCGTTTGGAATTTATTCACTATATGATTTTATAAAGGCTAGTGGTCTTTTTGATATTGATAATTCAATTTTAAAAAAAATGATAAAAAGTAACAATTGATATAAATATTATTAATGTATGAAAAAAATACTTATTTTGTTTCATTATCAAGGAAAAAATTTTTCGATAACAAAAAAAGAAATAAAAAATTTAGAAAAAAATTATACAAATATAATTTTATATGATTTTAAATATAAATATAATTCTAAAACTTTTGTACATATTAAAAAAAATTTAAATGAAATAAGGAACAATTATCTAAAATTAGGTATTGTTTTAGATATAAAAAAAATCTATGAGATCAACTTTTTTTTACATAAAATAAAAAATCAAAACAAAAAAAAAAGAATTTTTCTCTCTCCATATTTTATTAGCAGTATAATCTTAGAAGAAGAATTTATTTTTTATGAATTATCAAGAATATACAATATGCAATTTATAAGGCCCGAATTATCATTCATCAAAAATAGATTTATATTAGCTAAAAATCTTTATAAACAGATGTATTTATTAAAAAAAAAAACTAAATTTACAAAAAAAAAATACGAGTCATTTAAAAGTAATTACGTATTATCTATGCAAAGTTTTTCTGAACGAAATCGTGAATCTAAATTTAATTTATATATCGCAAACTTATTAATTAATGTTTTAAATTTTTTTTTAAAATTAAGATTTAATCATAAACCTAAAAAATATGCTCTACTTATATTAAATAATAATAAATATTTGAATTTATTGTCAAAGATTATAAATATTAGGAGTTTTATAAATAAATTTTTAAATCATTTTAACTTTCAATTGGTATTTTTAATACATCCAAATTCAAATCCTTTTACTTATTTTTTAAAAATATTAAAAAGAAAAAATTTTTTTTATCAAAATAAAAGAATTATCTTTTTACATAAACCAAAAAATTTAATTAACATAATTCAAAATAGTGAATTTGTAATTCATTTATCATCTAGTCTAAGTGCACAATCATTAATTTTTAACAAGAAAATTTTATGTTTAGGTAAGAATAATATGTATATTAAAAATTTGACAAATATCACATCAAACATAAGAAATAAAAATTTTAGTATTTTGAAAAAAAAATTTAGTGAGAAAGATGCTTTAAAAATAGATAAATTTTTAATTAATCAGTTATCAAATAGTGTAAATAAAAACGGTGATTTTAAATTATATACGAACAAAAAAAATTATATTCATCCTATAAGATCTAATACTGTAAATGACAAACGTATTATACAAAACTTGTTAAATGCGTTATAAAAATTTTAAATAAGTATTAATTAAATTCAAATGATTTTTAAACAAAAATTAAAACATGAAGCAATTATTTTAGTTATTTCATCTTTTTTTCAATTGAATAATTTCTTATCCTTTTTTGATGAAAAAAAATTAATTAAAGGTAGAAAAGTATTTTTATTAGTATTTTCAGATACAGTTTCAGAAAAATTAATTTTTCATTTTAAAGAATATATTGAAAAATTTTCAGTTGTGGAAGTAATTGATATGAGGCGTAAAACTAATAGTCTAAATCAAAAATTTGTAAATATTAAATTCATTAAAGTGTTGTGTTATTACTTTTTTGTTTTTAAAAAAATTTTTAAAATTAAAAAATCTTTTTTGATTTCATCTTTTACAACTTATACAAAGTTGCAATTTCCAACTTTATTTTTTATAATTATCATTTCGCCATTAAAAATATTTTTATTAGAAGATGGAATGGGTGAATATGTTCATTCTAAAAAAAATATGAAAAAATCATTAATTATTTTTTTATTTATCAAATTATTAATTTATAAGAAACAAAATATATGTACTCTTCAACTTGCAAAATCAAGAAAAGATTATGTTGGTCTTTTAGGCGAGTCTTTTTTTGAAGAAAAACATTTTTTTGATAATAGAGTTTTTTTTAAAAATTTTATCAAAAAAAGTTTTAGTAATAAAAATAGATATAATCCTAGGTGTTTACTAATAGCTACAAGGAGTAATCCCCATAATTTTGAGTTTAATAAAAGTTTATATATAAAAACCTTGATTGAAATAAATAAAAAATATTCTTATAGCCCAAATCAAATTCTCTTTTGTCCCCACCCAAGAGAAGAATTAATATACTTTGAAGAATTAGAGAAAGATCTATCCATATATTCAAATATAAATAAAGTTTCATCACATGTTGTTGAAAATTTTTTATTAAAAGATAATCTCGAAATTGTGATTGGCGCATTTTCATCATCATTATATTATGCAAAAACAATTTTTAATATTAATCAAGTTTATTATATATATGATTATGAGGACCCAAGCCGAAGTTTAGTAAATAGAAATGATTATATTAATATTTATAATCCATTGAATATAAAGAATTTTTTAAAAAAATGATCTAACTATGAAATTGAGTAATAATTATAAAATTTTAGTCACTGGTGGAGCTGGCATGATAGGATCGAATTTAGTAAAAAAATTAGTAAATGATGGATTTGAAACTTTTGTTGCAGACAATCTTTGGAGAGGAAAGAAAGAATATTTATTTTCTGATAAAGAAAAGATGGTCATACCAGACAAAAATTTTTATCAAGTAGATTTAAGAGATTATGAAAATTGTCTTAAGGTAACTAAGGATGTGAATATAGTAGTTCATTTAGCGGATATAGTTGCAGGTATTAACTATGTATTTGCAAACGAAAGTTCAGTTTTTAGATCAAATATTTTAATTAATTCTAATATATTAAGAGCCTGTATAACTAACAAAGTAGAAAAGTATATTTATGCAGGCACTGCTTGTTCTTATCCAAAATCTAAACAAACAACTTTAAATCCCCCACCTTTTAGAGAGGAAGACGTTTATCCAGCAGAACCAGAATCTGCTTATGGATGGAGCAAGTTAATGGGGGAATATGAGGCTGAATTGGCTTTTAATTCAAACTTAATTAACATTGAAATTTTGAGGTTACATAATGTTTACGGAACACCTGCTGAACTAGATCCTTCAAAATCTCAAGTGATTCCAGCACTTTGTAAAAAAGCAATTGAACAAAAAAATAAGGAACTTGTAGTTTGGGGATCAGGAATGCAAAAAAGAGCTTTCGTTCATGTAGATGATATTGTTGATGGATTTGTTAAAGCAATTCATAAAACTTCAAAATTTAATGGAGTAATTCAATTGGGACCAGATTATTCTACTTCAATTGCAGAAATTGCAAAAGAAATCGTCTCATTATCAAAAAAAAAAATTGAAATTAAATTTGATAAATCAAAGCCTGAAGGAGATTTTGATCGAATGGCAAATAACTCCAAGGCTAAAAAAGATTTAAATTGGGAACCTTTAATAAATTTAGATGAAGGATTAAAAAAAGTTTTTAATTGGTGTGAAAAAAAACTTTCTTAATAAAAATGCGAATTTTATATTTAAGTAAAAATATAGAAAATTATAAAGCTGCAAATTATCAAAAAGAATTTTATGATGCTTTATCAAAATCAACCTCATTATTTGTATACGGTCCAGGATACTCATATTTTGATGAGAATAAAAAATTAGATAATATTATTAAATTATATGGACCTTTTAGTATTATTTTTGTTGGACATTTGTGGCTTAATGATGGAAAAAACAAAGAGGTTGACCCTTGGCCTGAATCAGGTTTATCAAAAATAAATTTAAAAAAATTTATATTTTTAAATAAAGAATATGCAAATTTAGATAAAAAATTGATTTGGATAAAAAAAAATAAATTCAGCTGTGTTTTTTCACATCATCAAAATTGCAAAAAATGGGAGAGTAGAGCTAAAACTCGGTTTAAATTTTTACCTTTTGCATATAATAAAAATTATTTTTTCTTTTCAGATAAAAAAAGACGATATGATTTAGCATTTAGTGGAGTTCTGCAAAATTCTCGGAAAGGCAAAGTTCAGTCTGATATAAGAGAAAAAATTTTGAACCGTTTATATTTTACTCTTTTTCAAATACCTTTATTTAAAAGAAAAAAATATAGGCATTTATCAATATTTTGGAATTCGATTCCTAACTCTTTTATTGGATATATATTATCACGAATTTTTAAAACTTATAAATTCTTAAGCATAAAAAAATATGCTCAAATTCAAAGGGACACAAAATTATATATAAATTCAAAATCACCTATGAACTTAATTAGTCCTCGATATTTTGAAAATATTGCTTCAGGATGTTATATATTAACCGAAAAAAATAATTATTTAAGTAAATTACTTCCAAAAATTTCATATAATGAATTTGCAAATGATCTTTCTAATTTTGATCAGGTTTTAAATGAGACTTTAATGGAATTTAATAAATCTAAAAATAATCGTAGGAAGAATTCTAATTTGATAAAAAAAAAACATAATTGGAATATCAGAGTTCAAACTGTTTTGAAAGTGATAAAATTTTTTCTAAGCAAATGATTATTGTTAGATAAATAAATTTATGAAAAAATTAGCAATTTGTATCCCATCATATAACAGAGCAAAACTTTTAAATCGTTTATTAAATTCAATACCGAAAATTGATGATATTGTGGTTTCAATTTGTGATGACGGTTCGAATGATAACACTATTCAAATTGTAAAAAACCATCAATCCAGGTTATCTATAAACTATACTTATCAAAAAAATAGAGGTCGTGCAGCAGCTTTAAGAAAATCTATTTTAAATATTGATGCCCAATTCTTTATGATAATGGATTCGGATGATTATTTTGAAAAAAATGGTGTTGATTTGATCTATAAATTTGTGAACAGCAATCCATCTATAAATTTTTTTGTTTTTCCTACTAGGATTATAAAAAACTTTAAGTCTAAAGTGATTTCGCTTTCTGGTATTCCTCAAACAAATTACATTAGTCTAAGGTCTGATTATAAAATAAAAGAGGATTTACACGAGGTAATACATCATAAATTACTTTTTGATGTTTTATATGAAGATCCAAAAAATATAAGACGTATTCCCACAAGTTATCTTTGGTTTAAAGCTTCAGAATTAACTAAGTGTCTTCCAATTGATTGTTTACCAGTAAAGGTTAAAGAATATTTTGATGATGGAATGAGTGCTAATTTGTTACCTCTCAAAGTAAAGTATCCAGAGTATATGGTTCTAAAATATAAAACTGCAATAAGGAGCAAAGAATATAAATCATTAATTTATAGGCTTAAAAACACGATATTATTTTATCGATATAGTTTTCACAATAAAACTCTTAAACTTTTACAATTTAAAGATATTCCATTTTTAATAATTGGATATATTTATGGTTTTTTAGATTTTTTAAGAATAAAAATATTTTTTAAAAATAATTAAAATGAATTTTAATTTATTATAATGCAAACATTAAATAAAATTTTATTCCTTTTAACACCCCAGGAAAGAAAAAAAGCTATTCTTTTGTTGATTATGATTTTGATAATGGCTTTGCTTGATACAATCGGTGTTGCATCTATCATGCCATTTATAGCGGTATTAACTAATCCAGATATTGTTGAAAAAAATATGTTTCTACAATTTCTTTATGAGAAATCAAAGATATTTGGAATATCCAATACAGATGAGTTTATAATTTTTTTAGGTATTTTGGTTTTTTTTGTTTTAATTATTTCACTTTTATTTAAATCTTTAGCAATTTATGCACAACTAAGATTTGCTCAAATGCGCGAACATAGTATTGGTATACGATTGTTAGAGAGCTATTTAAGTCAGCCATATAGCTGGTCTTTAAGTCGTAATAGTGCAGATTTCAGCAAGACAATACTTTCAGAAGTTAACTTAATAATACAACAAGCAATTACTCCAATGATAACACTTCTGGCAAACGGAGCTGTTGCTATTGCTATATTAATTTTACTTATAATAGTTGATCCATTTATTGCTTTATTAATAATTTGTACTTTAGGTTTGGCTTATTGGATAATTTACAACTTAATACGTAGATATCTTAAAAATATTGGACAAGAGCGTTTAAAGGTAAATCAATTACGTTTTACATCTGTAAATGAAGTTTTTGGTGCTGGAAAAGAGGTAAAATTAGGCGGATTAGAGAGCACTTATATTGATAAGTTTGGGAAAACTTCAAAAATTTTTGCACAACATCAAGCTTCAATGAAAGTTTTGGCTCAATTACCCAGGTATGGAATAGAGGCAATAGGTTTTGGTGGCATGATATTATTTACACTTTACTATTTACTTCAGAGTAATTCTTTTAGCAATGCACTCCCGTTAATTGCACTTTATGCTTTTGGTGGATATAGAATATTGCCTGCGTTGCAACAATCCTACAATTCAATTTCAAATTTACGTTTTGCTGGTCCAGCGCTAGATAACTTGTGTGAAGAATTAAAATTAAATAGAAAAAATTTAAGTAAAAAATTTGTAAACTCATTACCAGTTGAAAAAAACATAATTTTAAAAAATATTTCCTATAATTATCCAAATTCAAAACAAGCATCTATAAAAAATATTGATATGGAAATTTCAGCTTGTTCCACAATAGGATTGGTTGGCGCAACAGGATCTGGAAAAACTACAACAGCTGATATTTTACTTGGTCTACTCGAACCACAAGAAGGAAAACTAGAGGTTGATGGAAAAGTTATTAATGATAATAATCGAAAATCTTGGCAAAGATCTATTGGTTATGTACCTCAGCATATTTTTTTAGCAGATGACACTATTACAGCAAACATTGCTCTTGGATTTGATCTAAATGACATAAGTGAAAAAGCTATTGAAAACTCTGCAAAAGTAGCCAATTTACATGAATTTATTATTAATGAACTTCCAGAGGGCTACAAAACCATTATTGGCGAAAGGGGGGTCCGATTATCGGGTGGACAACGACAAAGGCTTGGAATAGCTAGAGCAATTTTTACTAATCCTAAAGTTTTAGTTTTAGATGAAGCAACAAGCGCGATGGATAATTTAACTGAAAAATTAATAATGGAGTCTATTAACAAGCTCAGAAAAAATACTACAATTATATTAATAGCACATCGTTTAACTACAATAAAAAATTGTGATAAAATTTTTTTATTAGAAAATGGTAGATTAATTAATCAAGGGAGTTATGAGGAATTGATTGAGTTAAGTGATTTATTCCGCAAATATGCATCGAATGACTGAAAATTTTAACAGATATTAAAATTTATCAAAAAATGACTATTATCATTGCTTAAGATCCATATATAGATTAAAAATATTTGTGTCAAATTTTAACAATAATAACATAAATTCAGAAATAAGTTTTATAGATATAATTTTAAAATTCTGGGAAAATAAGAAACTTTTTTTTTTAATCCTAATTCCACTTTTATTAATAAGTATTTTTTTAGAAAGTTTTATTTCAAAAAAAAGTGATGTTCAAATTCAATTAAAAGATTTTGACCAAATACATTTAGATGTTTATCCAAGTGAAAGCGTATTATCTAGTATAATTATAAAAGATGTAACTTATTTAGGACCTCAGTCTGGTTTTGGTAATTCAGTAAAAGTAAGTTTAAAGTTTTTTGATCATTACTTAAATCCAATTTTTATGTCGAAAAAAGCTTTAAAAAAGTTTTCAAAAATGAATAATGATAAATATGAACTTTATGATTACATTAGTAAAAATAATATTAATGTAACCAAAGCAGAATTAGGTGTGTGGAACTACAGTCTAATCCTAAATGATGGCCCTGAAATAGAAAACTTTTTTTTGGAATATTTACAATATTCCTCAAATATAGCTTGGGAGATATGGAAAAAAGATGTTCTAAAACTAGAAAAATCGAAATTTGATCAACTTACTAGAGATATTGGTGCAATGAATAGAATATTAGAAAACATTGATCCATCTTATGATGTAACAAATGTAATAGTTAATTTAAGTGTAATTAAGTCAATGTATAAGGAAAGGGAAGCTATTATGATAAAAAATCTCAATTTTATTGAAAATATGCAAAATCCTTATAATGAAACATGGATTTTAGATGGTCCAACAAAATATAAATTTAATCAAAAATTCTATAATTTAAGTAAATATATTTTACCAGTAGTTTTAAGTTTAATTATAATTTTTCTTTATATTTTAATTAAACTTTCAAGACAAGACAGACTAAATTGATTTTTTTTAATTTAAATCAGATTAAAATTTTATCTTTTTTAAGCTGCTCAATTATTCCACTTTTAGTTACAGGCCCTTTCTTACCAGATTTACTTCTCAGTCTATTATCATTATGGTTTATATATTATATAATTAAAAATAATTTGTTTTATATTCTTAAAAACAAATTTTTCTATTTATTTTTAGTGTTTTGTTTGTTTTGCATTTTTTCCTCATTGATGTCAGACAATATTAGGCTAAGTCTCGAAAGCTCTTTATTTTATTTTCGTATAGGAGTCTTTTGTTTTTTAGTATCCTACTTAATCGATAAAGATAAAAATGTTTTAAATCATTTTTATTATACTCTAATTTTTACATTTAGCGTGTTAATTTTGTATGCTTTTATTCAATACTTTTTTAATTTGCATGCACACCCTTCAAGAATCTCCTCTTTTTTTGGTGATGAATTGATTTTAGGATCTTATCTATCTAGATTATTACCTCTCGTAATTGCACTTTTCATTATCAGACCCAATAAAAACGATTTAAAGAAATATCTATTTTTATTATTTGTTATATCCACTTATATGTGTGTCATCTTAAGCGGTGAAAGATCTGCATTTTTTTATATAAATATGTCATTAATATTTATTTTAATTTTTGTTAGGATAAATTTTAAGTTTTTAGTTTCGATAATAGTTATTTTTACAACTATTTTTACTATTTTTTTTCTTACCCTTGAAAATAATCAAACTGGAAAACGTTTATTATCAAGATATACAAAAAGTGTCATAGATACAATGAATCTCGATTATTATTTTAACAAAGATAAAAATAATGAAAAAAGAGCAGAAAATACAATACCAGGAAGAAAAGGAATCATAATTTTTACAAATGTCCACGAAACACTCTACAGAACTGCATTTAATATGTTTCTTGATCGACCTATAATTGGTCATGGTCCTAAAATGTTTAGAGTTAAATGTAAAGATCCAAAATATTCAGAGATTATAGGATATTCTGAAACAGGCTCATGCATGACACATCCACATAATTTTTATATTCAATTATTATCAGAAACTGGAATAATTGGTTTTAGTTTTCTATTTTTTATATTTACTTATGTAGTATTTCTTTCAGTAAAATATTTGTATTATAATTTTTTTAAAAAAAAAAAAATTTATTCAAATTACAATGTTTGTATATTAGCCTGTCTTTTAATAACTGTTTGGCCAATTATACCTAATGGAAACTTTTTTAATAATTACTTAATGATAATTTATTCTTTACCCCTAGGTTTTTTTCAAAAAAATTTTAAGTGGTAATATTATATTTGTAGTATTTATTAATAAAAGTGATAGTTGTAATAATTATTATACATAATGAAAAAAGCTTTAATAACTGGAATTACAGGTCAAGACGGATATTACTTAACTAAATTTCTCTTAAAAAAAGGCTACCATGTTTATGGCATTAAAAGGAGAACATCTTTAATTAATACACAAAGAATAGATGAATTCTTTAATGACAAAAAACTTCATGATAAAAAGTTCACTCTTTTCCATGGTGATATGACAGATAGCTCCAGTCTGATTGGGATATTAAATAAAATTAAACCAGATGAAATTTATAATTTAGCAGCCCAAAGTCATGTTCAGGTATCTTTTGAGATTCCAGAATATACTGCTAATTCTGATGCGATAGGTGTGCTAAGACTTCTTGAGTCAGTCAGATCAGCAAATTTAATTAATAAAACTAAAATATATCAAGCTTCAACATCAGAACTTTATGGAAAAGTAAAAGAAACTCCTCAGAACGAAAAAACTGCTTTTTATCCTAGAAGTCCATATGCTGTTGCTAAGCAATATGCTTATTGGATAGTAGTCAATTACAGAGAAGCATATAACATGTTTGCTTGTAATGGTATTTTATTTAATCACGAGTCCCCTTTGAGAGGAGAAACATTTGTAACAAGAAAAATTACCATGGGATTATCAAGAATAAAGCTTGGTATTCAAAAAGAATTAATTTTAGGTAATTTGAATGCAAAAAGAGATTGGGGTCATGCAAAAGATTATGTAGAGGCAATGTGGAAAATGATGCAATTAAAAAAACCCGACGATTTTGTTATCTCAACGGGGAAACAATACAGTGTAAGAGACTTTGTAAATAAATCAGCAAAATATTTGGGAATTAAAATTAAATGGACTGGTGCAGGAATTAATGAAAGAGGGATTGATAAAAAAACTGGCAAAGTATTAATTAGAGTTGGAAAAAGATACTTTAGACCAACAGAAGTTGAAACTCTTCTAGGCAATTCAAAAAAAGCAAAAAAAATCTTAAATTGGAAGCCAAAAATTTCCTTCGATCAACTTGTAAAAGAAATGGTAACTTATGATCTTCAGAAAGCTAAATTAGAAGAAGAAATAAGTTTATTTAAATCCAAAAATAATGTTAAAAGATAAGATTTTTGTTGCTGGCCATAAAGGAATGGTTGGATCATCAATTGTAAAACATTTACAAGAAAATGGTTATAAAAATATAATTACAAAGTCACATATAGAACTTGATTTAACTAATCAAAAAGCAGTAATAGATTTTTTTAAAAAAAAAAAAATTAATCAAATATACTTGGCTGCAGCTAAAGTTGGTGGTATTTATGCCAATTCAAAATTTCCGGCAGAATTTATTTATAAAAATTTAATGATCGAGGCAAATATTATTCATTCTGCTTATTTATGTGGAGTTAAAAAACTTTTATTTTTAGGATCAAGCTGCATTTATCCTAAAAAGATAAAAATACCAATTAAAGAAGAAGACCTTTTGTCAAATAAATTAGAATTCACAAACGAACCTTATGCTATTGCAAAAATAGCAGGTATAAAAATGTGTGAAAGTTATAATAGACAGTATGGGAAAACTCACGGTTTAGATTATAGATCTATAATGCCTTCAAATTTATATGGGCCGGGAGATAACTACCATTTAAAAAATAGCCATGTAATACCAGCATTAATTAAAAAATTCCATAATTCAAAAAAAAAAAAATTACCTTTCGTAACTATTTGGGGGACTGGTAAGCCAAAGCGAGAATTTTTACATGTTCATGATTTAGCTAAAGCGTGCATCCATGTTATGAATATTAATAAAAAATTATACTATAGCAACTTAAGTAAATTTAGCAGTCACATAAACGTAGGAAGTGGAAAGGAAATAACAATAAAAGAATTAGCTGAAATAATCAGAGAAACAGTAGGTTATAATGGTAAAATCAAATTTGATAAATCTAAACCTGACGGTACATTATCAAAATTAATGGATAACAGTCGTATAAGAAAATTAAAGTGGAAAGATGAAATTAATTTAGAAGATGGTTTAAAGCAGGTGTATTCTGATTTTAAAAAAAAAATTAAATAAAAATTTTTGTCTAAATAATTGAAATTAAATTTATTTTTTAAAAAATGAAATATATTATTTTTATTAAATCTCTGTACACATATACAAAAAACAGTTTAATTTCATTTCTAAGCTTTTTAATCATAAAACTAATCCCTAAGAAAAACATTTTAAAATTAATTACTTCCTTGGAAAATAAAAATGTACTTGTACTTGGTACTGGACCAAGTTTAGACAAATTAAATCAAAAGCTTATTGACGAGTATGATATAATTTTTTTTCTAAATAATGCAATTAATGTCTCAAAGATATTCAATTTTGAAAAAAAAAAAAAAATATTTTTTAATTCCGATTTGTTTAGATTTAAGCAATTAAAAAAAAATATTTCTACTTTAGATAATTCTTGGATATATGTTTTTATCCCAATTCATCTTCAATTATTTTTAAGTTTTATTTATTTTTACTTTAATAGAAATGCTTATTTATTAGTTCCAAAATATAGGATAGGTTTCCCATTTGAAAAAAATGTAACAAAATCATTCATAACATATTGCCTCGCAGGAAATTATGAAACAAAAAATAAATTAAATATAAATAATTTTAAAGCTTTCCCACACACAGTTGCTTTAAATGCTTTTTATTTTTTAATTTCAAGCAGAGTAAACAAATTACATTATCTTGGATGTGATTTTAGTTCAGGGAAATCATCGTACACTCAATACAAAGGAGCAGGTAATCTTAAGAACAAGAAAGTTTATCTTTGGGTAAATAAGTTAAAAAAATTATCAAAATATTATTCTATAGATTTTAAAGATTTAAAATAATAGACTCAAATTTTGATTAATGAAAGAAAGCTAGATTAAAGTTTTTATTCCTATGAAGATTGTTCATTTGAGTCATTCAGATATTTCCGGAGGTGCTAGTAGAGCAGCTTATAGAGTTCACAACATGCTTATAAAGAATAATATAAATTCCTTAATGTGGGTAGATAATAAAAAGTCGGATAGCAAAACAGTATTTGGTCCTAGCTCAAAAATAGAAAAATTTATAAATGATAAAAAGCAACATTTGAGATTTCCTATAAACAAAATCTTAAAATCAAAATTTTTTGGAATGCATTCACCTTCCATATTGCCCTCTAAATGGCTTAATAAAATAAATTTTAGTGATGCAGATATAATTCACTTGCATTGGATTCAAGGTGAAATGCTTTCAATTAAAGAAATTAGCAAAATAACAAAACCAATTATCTGGACATTTCATGACATGTGGCCTTTTTGTGGATGTGAACATTATGCTTATAACTTGAGATATTCCGAAGGATATAAAATTTTAAATAAGTCTCAAAATGAGTACCGGTTTTTTGATATAAATCGTTGGCGCTGGGAACAAAAAATTAAATTTTTTAAAAAACCAATTCAAATTATATCACCCTCAAATTGGATGACCGATTGTATAAAAAAAAGTTTCTTAATGAAAAATTGGCCAGTTCAAACAATTCCTCATCCAATTGATGTATTGAAATGGTATCCATTAGAAAAAAATATTTTAAGAAAAGAATTAAATTTACCGTTAAATTCAAAAATCATCATTTTTGGGGCGGCTGGAGGTGTAAATGATTTGCGCAAAGGATTTAAATTGTTTCAAAATGCATTGAATTATTTAAAAGACTCAATTGGGTATAAAAATTTAAACTTAATTATATTTGGAGGGAATAATAAAGATTTTCATAAAGAAACAGATTATAAAACTTATTACTTTAATGAAATACATGATGATAATTTTCTTCAAAAGTTATATAGTGTTGCAGACGTTTTAATTGTTCCATCAAAAATAGAAACTTTTGGGCAGACAGCTTTAGAGGCATTAGCATGTGGAACTCCAGTAGTTGCTTTTAGAAACACAGGTCTTACAGATATAATTGAGCATAAAAAAAATGGTTATCTTGCTGAGTTTTTAAATGAGAGGGATTTAGCAATAGGTATTAGTTGGGTATTAGAAAATTCAAATAAAGATATTTTGAATAGAAATTCTAGAGAAAGAGCTGAAAAATATTTCTCTGAGAATGTAATTATAAAAAAATACTTAAATATTTATCAAAATTTACTATTAAAGAAATGATATTATGAAGAAACACATTTATCATAAAAAAGTTCAACAAAAATTTCGACATCCAAGGAGTTATAAAAATTATCTTAAAAAAACAAAAAAAAATGAACCATTGATTACAATTATAACTGTAACCTATAATTGTGGTAATCTGCTAGAACAAACTATTAAAAGTGTCAAAAGTTTAGCTTACAATAATTTAGAGTATATAATAATTGATGGTAAATCTAAAGATCAGACCATAGATATTATAAAAAAATATAACAATTCCATTGATTTTTGGATGTCACAAAAAGATAGCGGTATTTATAACGCAATGAATAAAGGTATAAAATATGCCTCGGGTGATGCAATTTTTTTTCTTAATGCTGGAGATAAATTGAGAAATAGAGAATTTATAAATTTAATAAAATACTATAATAAAAATAATAAATTATATGGTAACAATTTTGTTTTATATGGAACTACAAAATATAAAAAAGGTTATCCTGGATTTTCATTTTTAAAAGAAAATTTTATTCCATTTCTTGGTAGACTTCCTTCCCATCAATCTATGTTAATACCAAGAAAACTTCAGCTTAGAAATATGTATGATGAAAAATTTCCAATTAGTGCAGACAAAGATTTCAAATTAAAAATATATAAAAAAAAAGTAAGATATATAAATAAAAATTTTATAGTATGCCTAAGCTTACCAGATGGTAAATCGCAGAATATAAAAAATCATTTAAATTTAAGAGTTCGCACTTTGGAAATTTATAATATATTTAGAAAAAATTATAATTTTTTATGGGCATTTATTTACTCCTCAATGTTTTATTTGTGGAACTTTAGAAAAATAATAAATAAAGATTAAAGCTTAATGATAAAATTTAAGACTAAAATGAGCAATTTATCTAAAAACTCTCTTAATTTAATTCTTTATTTATCAATTTCCTTTTATCCGATTTATTTGTTTGGGTCAGGATCAATTCAACTTTCACATTTTTTATTATTAATATTTTCAATTATTGTTTTACTAAAAATAAATATTCCTTTGGATAGATATTTTTATACATTTTTATCTTTTGTAATTTACTGCTATTTCGTAAGTATATTTTACCTTTATCATGACTTATATGTGTTTAATGATATTAATCTATATATCTCGTCTTCTAAAACGCCTACAATAAAATATTTAAGAGAGTTACTGTTTTTAACTTATAATTTTATTTTAACAATATCACTTTTATCATTTTTCAACTATCAAAAAAAATATATTGTAATTTTTTATGGTCTCTCAACTGCGATATTAATAATTCTTTTTTCTTTAATATACGGAATTCTTAACGAAAGCCTAGCATTTCGTTTTACAGGGTATTTCAATAATCCAAATCAACTAGGATATTTTTGTGTATGCATATTTTCATTAACTTATTTGCTTTATAGAAACTTATACATTCCTTATTATTTAATGGTTATTTTTCTATCAATAATAATTTTATTTTCAGTTTTAACATTGTCAAAAGCATCTTATATATCTTTACTTTTGTGTGCGATATTCGCAATTAAGCCATATAACTATAAATATTTTAGATTATATGAAATTATAGCCGTATTATTTGTGATTTTTATATTTGTTTTATTTTTTAAAAATATTTCTGAAATGTTTTTTTTTGATCGAATATTGAACATGTGGACAGAGCAAGATAGCTCACTAGAAGTAAGGGGTTATCTAGTTTTTTTTGAAGCAAATTCTATTCAAGCTTTTTTTGGTATGGGAATAAAAAATGCAATAAATATTCAGAACTACGATATTCATTCTACTTTGGCAATGATTATATCTTCTTTTGGTTTTGTTGGTTTTGCAATTTTTTGTAGCTTATTATTATTTTGGATTTTAGATATAAATAAATCCTATGGTTTCCGTGGAGTAATTTGCGTATGTGCTCCTTCTTTACTTTATGGTTTGACTCACAATGGAATAAGATTTTCTATATTTTGGATTATGTTTGCTGTATCAATATATTTCAGCAAAGAAATTATTAAACAAAAAAACGTTAAAGATTTTTAAATAAAAAGTAATTTTAAGTCATTTAAAATTAATATAAACAAATACTTAAAATTTGAATTTTTATAATGAATATTAAAAAGCTTAAATTGGGTATAATTGGATTGGGATATGTAGGTTTACCTTTAGCTGTGGAATTTTCAAAAAAAAGAAAAGTTATTGGTTATGATATTAGCGCTTCTAGAATTAAAGAGTTAAAACGTGGTTTTGATAGGACATTAGAAATTAACAATGGAAGTTTTAAAATTAATAGAAATTTAGAACTAGCTAACAAAATTGAAAAAATTAAAAATTGTAATTGTTACATTGTTACAGTACCAACACCAATAAACAAAAGTAACAAACCAGACTTATCTTTATTATTTAAAGCAACAAAATCAATTGCAAAAATTCTTAAACCCAAAGATATTGTAATTTATGAGTCCACAGTTTATCCAGGCTGTACTGAAGAAAAATGTGTACCAATATTAGAAAAAATATCAGGACTAAAATTTAATAAGGATTTTTTTTGTGGTTATAGTCCTGAAAGAATAAATCCTGGAGATAAAAAACACAGAATTAAAGACATTAAAAAAATTGTTTCTGGTTCTACAAGTAAAATAACCAATTTAATTGATAAACTTTATAACGAAATTATAGTTGCCGGGACTTATAAGGTTAAAAGTATTATTATTGCTGAAGCTGCGAAAGTTATTGAAAATACTCAAAGAGATTTAAATATTGCCTTACTTAATGAATTATCATTAATTTTTAATAAATTAAAAATAAATACTTCAGAAGTAATTTCTGCAGCCAAAACAAAATGGAATTTTATCCCATTTTTTCCTGGACTAGTTGGAGGTCACTGTATTGGAGTTGACCCATACTATTTGACATTTAAAGCCGAAAAATTAGGACATAAACCTAAAATTATTTTAGCTGGGAGAAATTTAAATAACAATATGAGTTCATATGTTGTATCTCAATTTATTAATCATTTAAAAAGAAAAAACATTAAAATTAAAAACGCAAAAATTTTAATTCTTGGACTGACTTTTAAAGAAAATTGCCCAGATTTAAGAAATTCAAGAATCAAAGATATTTTTATAAAATTAAAAAACAAAAATTGCAAAATTGATTTATATGATCCATTAGCAGAACAAAAAGAAATACAATATGTATATAAGAAAAAAAAAATTTCTAAATTTTTAAAAAATAAATATGATGGTATAATTATTTCAGTTGGTCATGATGAATTTAAAAAAATGGGAATTGGTTATATTAAATCTTTATGTAAAAATAATCATATCATTTTTGACTTAAAAAGTTTATTTAATAAGAAATTTTCTAACTTTCAGCTATAATGTCAATTGATAAGTAATTAAATAAAATAAAAATTATTAATTTCACAAGGTTTAAAGAAATGAGAGAAATTTTAAAATGACTAAACGTTTAATTATAGTATCAAATAGTTCATCAAGTGTAATTAATTTTAGAGGCCAATTAATTAAACAACTAATAAATGAAAATTTTAAAGTTTTAGTTATTGTACCTAAAAACGAATTTACTACTGATTTTGAAAACAAGATTTTAAAATTAGGAGCTTCAGTATCGACTATACCCTTAGATAGAGCAGGTTTAAATCCGATGCGTGACTTTATATCTTTTTTAGCTTTAAAATCTGAATTTAAAAAATTTAAACCAGATATAATTTTATCATATACATCTAAACCAATTATATATAGTGGTTTTGCAATTAAAAATAATACCAATATAAAATTTTTTCCAAATTTAACAGGTTTAGGTTATGGATTTACAGAAGAATTGAAATTAAAACGAATAATTATTAATTTTATATTAAAAAAATTATATAAATTATCTCTAAAATTTTCCTCAGCAATTATTTTTCAGAACCCAGATGATGAAAGTTTATTTAATGATTTAAATATTATAAAAAATAAAAAAACATTTGTTGTAAATGGTTCAGGGGTAGACTTAAATTTTTATTCTCCTAAAAGTTTACCCTCTAAACCTATATTTTTGATGTTGTCTCGATTAGTCGCTGACAAAGGAGTTATTGAGTATTGTGAAGCTGCAAAAGAAATTCGCAGTAAATTTCCTGACGTAGAATTTCAATTAGCTGGATCTTTTGATAAAAATCCATCAGGTCTGAAATATAATCAAATTAAACCCTTTATTGAATCAAAAGATATAAATTATTTAGGTTATTTAAATGACGTTAGAAATGCACTAATAAAATGCAAATTTTATGTTTTACCTTCTTATAGAGAAGGAACTCCAAGATCGGTTTTAGAGGCAATGTCTATCGGAAGACCAATTATAACAACAGATACAGTTGGTTGCAAAGAAACAGTTGTAAATGGTGTTAATGGATTATTAGTACCGATTAAGGATAAAAAATCCTTAGTAATAGCAATAAAAAGAATGCTTGAGTATGATGAAAAAAAAATAAATCATATGGCTAGTGAAAGTATTAGATTAGTCAAAGAAAAATATGATGTTATAAAAGTAAATCAGAACATAATTCAAATTATTAAAAATTAATAAGTCATGAGAATTAGAGAATATCCTTACTATCCACCACAACTAATCAACAAAATAAACAAAATATTAAAATCAGGTAAAGTTAATTATTGGACAGGAGACCAGGGGGTATTGTTTGAAAAAGAATTTTCAAGGTATGTGGGAAATAAATACTCTATTGCGGTATCAAATGGAAGTGTTGCACTAGAAATGGCATTAAAAGCATTTAAATTAAAAAAAAATGATAAAATAATCGTTACACCAAGATCATTTATAATATCCTCAAGTTGTGTAATAAATTTAGGTTTAAAGCCTATATTTGCTGATGTAGATTTAAATGGAAATTTAAGTATAGAGGGTATTAAAAAGTCATATACAAGTAAGGTAAAAGCAATAATTGTTGTTCATCTAAACGGTTTTCCTTGTGATTTAGATCCTATAATTAGTTTTGCTAAAAAGAATAATATTAAAATAATAGAAGATTGCTCACAAGCACACGGTGCTAAATATAAAAATAAACCAGTTGGTTCTTTTGGAGATATCTCCACGTGGTCATTTTGTCAAGATAAGATAATTTCAACCGGAGGTGAGGGGGGAATGATTTCAACAAATAACAAAAAGTTTTGGAATACATGTTGGTCTTTAAAAGATCATGGAAAAAATTATGCTGGTGTTTTCTATAAAAAACATAATTTAGGTTTTAAATGGCTTCATGATAACTATGGTACTAATTATAGAATGACAGAAATTCAAGCTGTAATAGGTAGATATCAATTAAAAAATTTAGATTCTCAAATAAAAAAAAGAAATCAAATTGCAAAAAAAATTATTAATTCATTAAAATTATTTTGGAATAAATATAAGTTAATTTCAGAGCCAAACTTTAAATGTTATGAATGTACTCATGCTTATTATAGATTAAATATTTATATTAATGTTAAGAGAAGAGAAAAAATTAAATTACTAAAATATATGAATAAAAAGAAAATAAACTGCAATGAAGGACCATGTCCAGAAATTTATAAAGAAAAAATTTTTAAAAAATTAAAAATATTTCCATCACGAAAACTTATTAATACAGTAGAATTAGGTAAAAAAAGTATTGCATACCACATAAACCCATATATTAAATCACATAAATTAAAAAATGATATTAGAAATTTAAAACTAATATTTTCGAAATTCGTATAAATGTATAGGAAGTTTTTTAAAGATCTAATTGATTTTTATTTAGCCATTTTATTGTTTTTACTTTTATTCCCTTTAATAATAATCATTTACTTAATTTTATATATTTTAATTGGTTCACCAATTTATTTTCAAAAAAGACCTGGATATTTGAATAAACCATTTACAATTTATAAATTCAAAACTTTAATTGATAAAAAATGTAGAGTCCAAAAGTCAAAAAAAAAGAATTTTAAGTTTGGTAATTTTTTGAGAAAAACTGGGCTAGATGAAATACCACAATTAATAAACATTTTAAGGGGCGAAATGAGCTTTATTGGTCCTCGCCCACTATTAATGAGATATTTAAAATTAAGACCCTTTATTAATCATTCAAGAAGTAAATGTCTACCTGGAATTTCCGGATTAGCACAAATTCAAAGAAATAAAAAAGATAATAAAGGCAAGTGGAAGTCACAGCTTGATTTTGATAAATATTACTTTGAAAATTTATCTTTATTTTTAGACTTAAAAATTTTTTTACTTACATTAATTAAAATATTTTTATTAAATAGAAAACAGGACTATTTGGTGGAGAAGCCTTTAACTAAAAAAAGTATATAATTTAAATATAGATATTTGTATTTTTTTATTTAAAAATGAATATAAGAAAGAATGTCTAAAAATTCAAAAAAAATACTAAATCATTTATCAAAAATTCTTGAAAAAAAAAATTTAAAACCCACTGATAATATCTCGGAACTTAAACTATTTGACTCAATTATAATTTTGCAAATAATAAATATGTGTAACTTGAACTTTAAAAAAAAAATTGATGGTTTACAAATATCAAAATGTAAAAAAATAATTGATATTATAAATCTGATCGAAAAAAAGTGATAAAAGAAATAAATGGTATTAAAATTGAGGGCATATCTTGCTGTGTTCCCAAAAAAACAGTTTTAAATAAATATTCAAAAGAAAATCAGCATAGAGCAAGAGCAATAAAAGCAATTGGTATAGAAAGAAGACCAGTTGCTAATGAAAATATTAATACTTCGGATTTAGTTTTAAAGTCTGCAAAAAATATTTTAAAAAAACTTAAATGGAAAGTAAACGACGTTGATATTTTAATTTTTGTTACACAAACTCCAGATTATTTAACTCCAGCAACATCTGGTATTTTACAAGATAAGTTAAACCTAAAAAAATCAACTTTTGTTTTAGATATTAATCTTGGTTGCTCAGGGTATACACATGGTTTGATTACAATAAGCTCATTAATGCAAAATTTAAAACTTAAAAAGGGATTGCTAGCAGTAGGTGATGTCACTACTCAACTGGTAAATAATAAAGATAATGTATCAAATTTACTTTTTGGAGATGCAGGAAGTGTCACAGCATTATTGAATACTGAAAATAATTCAAATAAAATTTTATGTAATTATTATTCAGATGGATCTGGTTTTGAAGATATTATAGTGAATACACATTCTTTATCTGGGAGAAATAAAATTTCAAAATCTGATTTTAAAAAAAAAAAAGATAAAAATAATAACATAAGATCTAATATAAATATTAAATTAAATGGACCTAATATTTTTAGTTTTGCAATTAATACAATTCCACCAACTTTAAAAAAAATCTTAAAGAATGTAAAAAATATAAAATATTGTTTTCTTCATCAAGCTAATAAAATGATACAAGAAAATATTTCCTCTCACATTAAACAAAATTATAAAAATGTTATCTTTCCTTCATCACTTAAAAACTTTGGAAATACTAGCTCTGCAAGTATCCCCATCACAATATGTAGCAATTTTTCAAAAAAAAAAATAAAAGGTAATTCAATATTTTGTGGTTTTGGAGTGGGTTTATCTATATCCACTGTTGTTGTAAATTTGAGTAAAACTAAGATTTTTAAAATAATTAAAATATGAAAAATGTACTTGTAACAGGAGCAACATCTGGAATTGGATTAAATTACGTAAAAAAAAATTTAAATAAAGATTACAATTTTTTTTTAATAGGTAGAAATTTTACTGATTTAAAAAATTATATTAAAAATAAAAAAATTAAGTCAAAAATAAAATTTATAAATTTTGATTTTAAAAAAAAAATTGGATTATTTAATTTTAATAAAATACCAAAACTTGATTATATTGTGTTATCAGCGGGTATAGCTAAATACAATTTAATAAAAGATTTTAATGAAAATATATTTGATGAAGTAATAAATATTAATTTAATTCAAACATCAAAATTTGTTGGTTTTTTAGTTAAAAAAAACAAAATAAATGAATATGCATCTATAGTAGTTATTTCGTCGATTAGTGGTTGTAAAATGGCTTTCAAACTTAATTATGCTTATTCAATTTCTAAAGCTGGGTTAAAAGCAATGGTAGAGACATTAGCATGTGAATTAGCAAGCAAGTATATAAGAGTAAATTCTGTTGCTCCGGGAATGGTAGAAACTCCATTAAATAAAAAATTGAGCAATGATGATTATTTCACCAAAATTGATAAAACTAAATATTTACTTGGTAAAAGATACGCAAAAGTAAAAGAAATTAGTGATGTGATTAATTTTTTATTGTCAAAAAATTCATCTTTTATTACTGGTCAAACAATTATTGTAGATGGTGGTTTTACACTGACGAAATGAAAAAATTTTATAATAAATTTTATTTTGTTGGATCTGGTGGCTATGGAAAACAACTATCATATATGACAAAGAAAAATCAGATTATTAAATCACCAATATTTGTTGACGATAAACTTGATTTAAATATTAAAAAATTTTTCAAATTAAATGAAATTATTCACTATAATATTTTTGTTGGAAAACCAAATAAAAGAGAAAAAATATTTAATTATTTGAAAAAGAAAAAAAATTTTAATTACTCTACTTTAATTCTACCAAATTCATTTATTTACACTGATAAAATAAAGAATGGATGTATTATAGAGCACCATGTTCTTATTTCAACTCAAGCTTCAATAGGTAATGGTAGTTTAATTCTAACAGGTTCTGTTATAGGTCATAACTCTAAAATAGGAAATTTTTGTAATGTTGGTTCAAATGTAACTATTTCTGGAAATGTTAAAATAGGTAAAAAAGTCGAGATAGGGAGTCAAACCTTTATTTCAAATAATTTAAGCATATGTGATAATGTCATAATTGCACCTGGTTCCACTGTATTAAAAAATATTACAAAGCCAGGTGTATATAATAGCAATATTCTTATTAAGTTTTGATGCAAAACATAAAAGAAAAATTAATTTCTACTAAGCTAAAATCTAACGGTTTTTTTGTTATTAAAAATTTTATAAAAAAAACAGATTTGGATAATAATTTTTTAAATTATTTAAAAAAAAAAGAAAAATTTGTTGATGGTGTTATTCATGGAATAGACAATAAATTTTATAATAAAATAAATAATAAAATCGGAAGACTAGCTTCAAATCTCACTAGCAAAAGCTTACAAATAAGTAATCAAAAATTTTGTTATTTTTCAATAAAGATAAAAAAATCAAATAACAAAATTCCAAAATTGATAAAACCATTTAACGTTAATAAAGATCCCAAAGTTTTGCCTGGAGGTATATTAAACTGGCACATTGATCATTACACTTATTATTTCCACAAAGATCATAAAAATTATTTAATTTGTTATCTTCCAATTCTTAAACCAAATAAAAATTACTCAAACGTTGCTTTAATTCCATACAATATTTTAAAAAAAAAAGATGTAAAAACTTACAACAGAATTAAATATAGAGGTGCTGTAAGATTTAGAAAAGTAGAAAAAGATACAAAACCTTGGTTCGATCTTAGATTTAAAAAAAATACAAAAATTGGAAACTGGTATGCACTTGATGATTATTTAGATGATGTCAATGGTTGGAAATTAAATTTAGATTTAGAAAAAAATAAAATTGTTCCAAAGTTAGGTCTTTATGATCTACTGATCATGAGAGCCGATGTAATACATAAAACAAATGATGCAATAACAGATAGGATCGCAATAAGATGTGATATTTTGCCTTATAAAGCAAAACATGAACAGTCATTTGTGGGATTTTTAAATATATGTTTTAAATATTATTTTGAAACTACCAAAGCCAAATATAATTTAAAAAGATATATTAAAAACTATATTAATAAATTTTTTAGATATGAATAATAATAGCGTTACAGAAAAGACTAAAAATTTGATTAAAAATAAAAAATTTATAGCCAAAGCTATTAATCATAATATTTTAGAAGATTTAGGATTTTTTGTTATTAAAAATGCTTTTCCTTTAGATACAGTAGAAAAATTTCGTATGAATTTTTTAAACTTATTCGAAAAAAAAAAATTACATAAAACAAAACAGCACCCAGTTGAAGTCAAGATTGAAGGCAGGAAATTGTTCGAAAAAATTTATAAAGATAAAAATTTAAAAAAAATTGTTAAAGGTTTTTTTAACGGACGAGTTGGTTCAGATTTTTTTAGAATTGTCAAAAAAGATTATAAAAACTCCTCTGCAGTTTTCTGCCATCAAGATACTGGTTATCAGATGGGTAATTTTGACAGATTTTCATTATTTATTAGCTTAACTAACAATAACAACTTAAATGGAGGGATGGTTATTTATCCATCTACTCATAAGTTTGGTTATTTAGGTGATGCAGGAGAAATTTCAAAAAAAATTACAAAAAAATACTTTAAAATATGTCCAAACTTAAAAGAGGGTGACGTTTTAGTAATGCACTCAGCCTTATGGCATGAGTCGAATAAAAATTTTAAAAAGACAAATAGAATTTACTTAGAAATACATATTCAAAACCTTGATGATCCAAATACTAAATATAATATTATTGGAAAAAGTAAAAAAGTTATAAAACCATTATTTGATAGAAATAATATATTTTCAAATTCAAGAGTAAGTAGAATTATAAAATTTAAAAAACAAATTCGTTTATTAGAAAAAAAATATTTAATTAATGATAAGTAATAATTGTTTGATTTGTGAAAATGAGTGTAAAAATTACAAACAATGGAACCAACACAAAATTCTAATTTGTAAGAATTGTACATTTTCATATATTCATTCAACTAAGTCTCAAGTCGAGGATGTGTTCTCTCCTTCAGAAAAATCTTTTATAGATAAATCTATTGAAAATGATAAAGCAAGAAGTAATTTATTTGCTGAAAAAATTGTTAAAAATAGAATTAAAGTTTATGAGAAAATATTAAAAAAAAAACCATTAAATATTCTTGAAGTAGGTTGTGGAACAGCAGTATCTTCATATGGATACCTGAAAAATAATATAAACTATACAGGAATTGAATTAGATAGGAATCTGTACAATTTTGCCATGAATAAATCTAGGAATGTTCTTTACGGTGATTTTTTGGAAACTAATTTTGATGAAAAATTTGATATAATATTCGCGAGTCAGGTTGTTGAACACATAGATAAACCTAATAATTTTTTTAAAAAATGTAACGAAATTTTAGAAAAAAATGGAATTTTACACATTGATGTTCCTAATGATTTTTCAATGGTTTCATTTGTGCGTAAAATTTTTAAAAATAAAAAATATTATGGAGCAATTAGGCCACCTTATCATATGCGGGCATATTCTCCAAAATCTATAAGTAAATTATTTTCAAGAAATCATTTCTATAATATAAAAGTTTTTTCAAAAATTAATTGGGACAGAACGTTTGGTCAATTAGTTGAGAATGTTTCACTACAACGGGCTGTATTATTTCGTTTACAGCAATTATCAGGAATGAACAGTTTATTAATTGGATTGGCTCAAAAAAAATAATAGCTTTTTTTACCTAAGAATATATTTTAATCTTTATGATTATTTATATGTTAATTTAGTTGAAAACTAAAAATTAATATCATGCTAATACAATTTTTGCTTAATTTCCTTTTATCATTTATCTTATTAAATTATTACTTATTTAAAATTAACTTTGCAAATTTAATTGATAAAAATTTGTCAGGGTATGGTAGTCAAAAAAAAACTAAAACTGCTTCTGGAATAGTATTTTCTGTAATTATATTAATTAATTTAGTCTATTATTATACCAGTGAAAACTATATTGAATTACTCCCAAATAGATTTTATGTATTTATTTTTTCAATTTTTTTATTGAGTTCAATTTCTTTTATTGACGATTTAAAACCATTAGATCCAAGATTGCGATTAATTGCACAAACTATAATAACTTATTTTTCTTTAACCTTAATAAATTTAGAATATTTTAATCTACCATTAAAACTAATAATATTTTTATCTTTATTCTTTTGGATTTATATTACAAACATAACTAATTTTATTGATGGATCTGATGGATATTTAGCAGTTAATGCAATTTCATTTTTTTTAGGATTGATAATTGTTAATCAATTTATTGTTAATACTTTTTTTTCATATCATATTGCTATTATTTTAGTGCCAATTTTGCTAAGTTTTATTTACTTTAACAGACCAAAGGCAAAATTATACATGGGTGATACTGGAAGTATCTTGATTGGTTATATTGTTGGTTTTTGTATTTTAGAATTAATTTTTAGTGATTATTGGTTTATTGCAATTAGTATATATTCCTATCCCTTTATTGACTGTTCTTTAACTTTACTAAAAAAAATTTTTTCTGGAAGGAGTGTTTTTAAAAGAGATTTTGATTATTTCTTTTTAATACCGATTAAAAAACTTCAGAAAAATAATTATAAAGTATTATCAGTGTCAATTATTTACAATTTGTTAAATTTAATTGTTATTACATCTATTATGTACTTTGAAAACGTATTACTTGTTTTTATAAGTGTTATTCTTAGCTTGATTAAATTAAGAGTATTTCGATATTTATAAAAAAGATATATTAATTTAAAAATTTAAATTTTTTTTTAATCAACTAAAATTTCTTTCCATATTTGTGAGTATCTATTAGTCATCTTTCCAATACTAAATTCATTGCCAATTCTTTTTTTTGCTTTAAAGCACATATTTTTCCAGTTGTTTGATTTAAGATCAATTAAAGCTTTTTTTATTGTCATTGCAAGCTCCCTCGAATTGCTTGGCTGAACAATCCAACCAGTTTTTTCAACAATAATTGATGCATCACCAACATCAGTTGCAATACATGGTGTACCACAAGCCATTGCTTCGGCAACCACATTCGGAAATGCCTCTCCAGATTTACTAGACATGATATGAATATCAATAACATTCATTATTACATTAATATCTTTTTGTGATCCTAGTAGTATAATTTCATTATGTAATTTAAATTTTTTGATCATTCCAATAAGTTTTTTATTTTTTTTATTAATTTCAAGACCTACTAGTATACATTTAAAAAAAACTTTATTTTTTTTCAAAAAATATAATGCTTCTAATAGGCTTTTATGATCTTTATGAGGACGAAAACGTGCAACATTGCCCAATATTGGTACTTTTCTACTTAAATTATATTTACTTTTTAATAACTTCTCTCTTACCGGATTTGATTTAAATTTTTTTAAATCATATCCATTAGCAATATAAATACTTTTCTTTTTATCATATCCAATTTTTTCATGAATTTTAATTGATTTTTGTGAACAGAATATTATTTTTTTCGGGATTATGTAGGAGAGTTTTGCTAAAATTTTGACTAAAATTAGTAAACTTTTTTTTGTTTCATTTTTGTCTAAATCTGAATGTCGAACATTCCAAATTATCTTTTTCACTCTAGCTAATTTAGCTGCTATACTTCCAAAAAAATCTGCATGATACAGCCAAGTTTGTACTATATTTGGTTTTTCTTCTCTTAAAATTTTTATTAATTTAATTAAAATTTTTATTAATTTAAATAATGAGGTAACAGAAAACATTGCTGATTTCATGTTCAGTGTATAAACTCTTATTTGGTTTTTTGATAAAAGTTCACCATACTTTCCTTCATCTATTAATGACACCACAACATGTTCATTTTTAAAATCGTTACAACAAATTCTATATAAAACACCTTCAGCACCACCATCTCCTAAAGAGGTTATTATGTGTAAAATTTTCATAAAAGAATTTTTTGTTAATTTGTAATTTAGTCCTTTTTCTATTACTTATAAAAATTATTATTAATAAACAAGGCTATATAAGACAAGTTAAATGATAAAACTTCTTAAATTTAAGCTCTTAAAAATTTTTATGTAATTTAAAAAAGAAATATAGTTTATTGTGATAAATATATTATAGATATTGAAATGAGTATATTAATTACAGGATCAGCTGGATTTATTGGTTCAGCATTGTGTTTACGTTTGTTGGAACGAGGAGATAAAATTATCGGAATTGATAATCATAATGATTATTATGACCCCTTATTAAAAGAATTGCGCGTTGAAAGATACTTAAATAATTCAAATTATACTCACCTTCGTATTGATTTAAACGACCGATCAGCTATAGAAAATGCGTTTTCAAAATATAAACCTCAGAAAGTTGTAAACCTAGCAGCTCAAGCAGGAGTTCGTTATTCAATTGAAAATCCTTATGTGTATATCAATAGCAATATTGTTGGTTTTTTAAATATATTGGAAGGATGTAGGTACCATAAAATAAAACATCTAGTTTATGCAAGTTCTTCAAGCGTATATGGAGCAAATACTCTTATGCCTTTTAGTGTTAGTCATAACGTAGATCATCCTTTAAGTTTATATGCTGCAACTAAAAAATCTAATGAACTTATGGCTCACACTTATAGTCATCTTTATAACTTACCCACAACTGGTCTTCGTTTTTTTACTGTTTACGGTCCTTGGGGTAGACCTGATATGGCGTTATTTCAATTTACCAAGTCTATTTTAGAGGATAAGAAAATAGATGTTTTTAATTTTGGAAAACATCGAAGGGATTTTACTTATATTGATGATATTGTAGAGGGCGTAATTAGGGTGCTTGATAAACCGGCATCGTCAGATATTAGTTGGAGTAGTAAAAAACCTAATCCCGGAAGGAGCAAAGCTCCTTGGAGTATATACAACATTGGAAGAAATCACCCAGTTGATCTAATGGATTATATAAGTGCATTAGAAAAAGCTTTGGGAAAAAAAGCTAAAATTAATATGCTTCCATTACAGCCAGGCGATGTACCAGATACATTTGCTGATGTTGAAGATTTAGTCAAAAGCTTTAATTACAAGCCCAAAACTTCTATCGAAGAAGGGGTTGTTAAATTTGTAAATTGGTATCTTAAATATTTAAAGTTACAAAAATAATATATTGATCTTTACATTTAGATTGTTTTTTAGTAATAAGCTCATGCCTGGTGATTATTGCGAAAGTGTTATACCCGATCCCATTCCGAACTCGGCAGTCAAGCCTTTCAGCGCCAATGGTACTTTGTCTTAAGACACGGAAGAGTAGGACGTTGCCAGGCTGATCTAAAATGAAAAATCTCATAGTTGTTACTGGTGGAGCAGGTTTTGTTGGTTCAAATTTAATTGAGCTTTTAATAAAAAAAACAAAATATAAAATTATAAGTTTAGATAACTACTCATCAGGGACAAAAAAAAATCATATTAAAAACAAAAGAGTGCAATATATAAAAGGTGACACTGAAAAAATAAAAAGTATTTTAGAAAAACAAAAAACAAAAATTAAATCACTTTTTCATTTTGGGGAGTTTGCAAGAATTTTTCAGAGTTTTAAAAAATTTGATGAATGTTATCAATCCAATTCTATAGGGTCAAAAGCTGTGTTTAAATTTTGTTTGAATAACAATATAAAACTTATTTATTCTGCTACTTCTGCAAGTTTAGGGAATAAAGGTAATGATAAAAATCTTTCGCCTTATGCGTTTACTAAATCAAAAAACCTAGAGTTATTACAAAACTTAAAAAAATGGTTTAATTTTAAATTTGAAGTTATTTTTTTTTATAATGTATATGGTCCAAGACAAATTAAGACTGGAGATATGGCAACAGTAATCGGAATTTTTGAAAATCAATATTTAAGCAAAAAACCTTTAACAATTGTAAAACCTGGAACTCAAACAAGGAGATTTACACATATTCAAGATACAGTTGATGTTTGCTATGAAGCTTTTAAAAAAGAAAAGTGCAAATATTATAGTATAAGTAGTAAAACTTCTTATTCAATTTTAGAGGTTGCAAAAATGTTTAAAAGTAAAATTATTTTTTTAAAACCAAGATTGGGGGAGCGATATGCCTCAGCTTTGACTAAAATTTCCCAGAATAATCAAATAAATCAAAAATATGGAAAATTACAATTGAAAGATTATATAAGTTCCTTTATTAAGTCATCCTAATTATGAAAATTAAAAGCTCACTTAAGTCTATAAAGAAAAGAGATTTAAACTCAAAACTTGTTCGTAGAAGAGGAAGAGTTTATATAATAAATAAAACAAACCCAAAATTTAAAGCAAGACAAAAATAATTTTATGGATAATGAAAGCCATAAAAATACTTGGAATACTTTTACTAAATTTGTTCTATGGGGGACAATATCTGTAATTTTAGTTCTTGTTTTAATGGCAATTTTTCTATTATAATTTTTGATGCATTTAGTATCTATCACCGAAAATAAACAATCTGAAAAAAGAGTTGCTGTGACTCCAGAGATGGCAAAAAAATATATCGATTTAGGTCTTAAAGTATCACTACAAAATAATTATGCACAACATTTGGGTTTTGATGACGAAAAATATAAAAATCATGGAGTAAATTTCTTAGACAAGGATGAGGATTTAATCATCAATTCAGATGTTATTGTACAATTAGGATTGCCAAATGATGAAAAGCTCTCTTTGTTAAAAGAAAATCAAACATTAGTAGGATCATTAAGCTCATTTTCTAATAAAGAAAAACTAAACGGTTTAAAAAATAAAAAAATTAATTGTTTTTCCCTTGAATTATTACCAAGAATTACAAGAGCACAATCAATGGATATATTATCATCACAAGCCAATCTAGCAGGATACAAAGCTGTTGTAGAAGCCTTTCAGATTTATGAGAAAGCCATTCCAATGATGATGACTGCAGCTGGAACTGTTCCTGCGGCTAAAGTATTGATAGTTGGTGCTGGTGTTGCTGGTTTACAAGCTATTGCAACAGCAAAAAGAATGGGTGCGATAGTATTTGCTACAGATGTAAGAATGGCCTCAAAAGAACAGGTTGAAAGTTTAGGTGGAAAATTTTTAACAATAGAAGGTTCAGAAAATTTAGAAACAGAAGGAGGTTATGCTAAAGAAGCCTCAGATGAATTTAAAAAAAAACAAGAAGAACTACTTTCAGAAACATTAAAAAAGATAGATATAGTAATTTGTACCGCTTTAATTCCAGGGAGAGAAGCGCCTAAAATTATTAAAGAAGATATGTTTAAAAATTTGCAACCAGGTTCAGTAATATATGATTTAGCAGCAGTTCAAGGAGGAAATACTGTGTTTACCGAGGTTAATAAGATTGTTGAAAAAGATGGAGTAAAAATTTTAGGTGAAGCAAATATATTAAATAAATTACCAGTATCAGCTTCTAATTTGTATGCGAAAAATGTATTTAATTTTATCTCGAATTTGTATGATAAAGAAAATAATAAATTTAATATAAATTTAGAAGATGAAATTATAGAGAAAACACTTATTAAATAGTATTATGGAAATAGATCCTTTTATATTCAGATTAAGCATATTTATATTATCAATATTTGTTGGGTATTATGTGGTGTGGAGTGTAACTCCCTCGTTACATACACCATTGATGTCTGTCACAAATGCAATATCCTCAGTAATTATCGTAGGTGCAATTATTGCGGCTTTATCGGGGAGTGATGGAGTAGTGTTTTCTTCATCCAGTATTTATGGATTTTTAGCAATTATTTTAGCAGCTGTTAATATCTTTGGTGGATTCTTAGTCACACAAAGAATGCTCTCAATGTATAAAAAAAAGAAAAAAAATAAATAATATATGTCTGCAAATATTTCAGCAATTTTATATTTGGTATCTGGGGTTTTATTTATTTTAGCTTTAAGAGGTTTGTCATCTCCAGAAACTTCAAGACAAGGAAATTTATTTGGAATAATTGGAATGGTAATTGCCGTAACAGTTACATTTTTGTCAGTTGGCAATTTTAGTTCTGGATTTATATATGTTTTAATATTTTTAGCCATTGGTGGAAGTATAGGAGCATTTATTGCATATCGAATACCAATGACTGCAATGCCAGAATTAGTGGCTGGTTTTCATAGTTTAGTGGGTTTAGCAGCTGTATTTGTAGCAATTTCTGCATTTATTAATCCATCTGCATTTAATTTAGGGACTCCAGGAAATATTAAACTTGCAAGTTTAATAGAAATGGCAATCGGAGCAGCGGTTGGTGCGATCACTTTTTCTGGATCTGTTATAGCTTTTTTAAAATTACAAGGAATAATGTCAGGTGCACCAATAACTTTTAAAGGTCAACATTTATTAAATGCATTATTGTTAATTTTGATTGTAATTTTAACTATTTATCTTTGTTCAACACAATCATCTAATTTATTTTGGATATTAATTGCAATTTCTTTTTTAATTGGATTTTTAATTATTATTCCAATTGGTGGTGCAGATATGCCAGTTGTAATCTCAATGTTAAATTCTTATTCAGGTTGGGCTGCAGCTGGAATAGGATTTACTTTGGAAAACACAGCTTTAATTATTACAGGAGCATTGGTTGGATCATCTGGTGCAATACTTTCATATATAATGTGTAAAGGAATGAATAGATCATTCTTTAATGTTATTTTAGGTGGTTTTGGTGCAACAGATCAAACATCTCAAAGTCAAAATAAAGAACAAAGACCAGTAAAAAGTGGTAATGCAGATGATGCAGCTTTTTTAATGAAAAATGCATCTTCAGTTATAATTGTTCCAGGGTATGGAATGGCAGTGGCACAAGCCCAGCATGCTTTAAGAGAAATGGTGGATACATTAAAAAAGAACGATATAAAAGTATCATATGCTATTCATCCCGTTGCGGGACGTATGCCTGGTCATATGAATGTTTTGTTGGCTGAAGCAAATGTCCCATATGATGAAGTATTTGAATTGGAAGAAATAAATAATGATTTTGCAAATGCAGATGTTGCATTTGTGATTGGTGCAAATGACGTCACTAATCCTGTAGCAAAAACAGATCCTCAAAGTCCAATTTATGGAATGCCAGTTCTAGACGTGGAAAAATGTAAATCTGTGTTATTTGTAAAAAGAAGTTTATCTCCTGGATATGCAGGAATAGATAATGATTTATTCTATAAAGAAAATACTTTAATGCTTTTTGCGGACGCAAAAAAAATGACAGAGGATATTACAAAGAATTTGTAGATCTTATGAATATAAAGATTTTTTGTGATATTGCAGACCTCTCTTTAATTAAAAAATTTAATAAAAAAAAAGTTGTTAAAGGGTTTACAACTAATCCAAGCTTAATGAGAAAAGCTGGCGCAAAAGACTACAAGTCATACTCAAAACAAATACTTAAGTTTTGCAAAAATAAACCAATTTCTTTTGAAGTATTTGCTGATGATCAAAAATCTATGATTGAGCAGGGAAAAAAAATAAGTACCTGGGGTAAAAATATATATGTTAAAGTTCCAGTGGTTAACTCAAAAAATAAGTTTACAGGAAATGTAATTAAAGAGCTTAATGATAACAATATTAAGTTAAATATAACAGCAGTATACACTGCTAAACAAACTGCAAAAATACTTAAAGTAATAAATAAAAAAACAAAAGTGATAATATCAATTTTTGCAGGAAGAGCAGGAGATACTGGAAAAGATCCAATCCCTGAATTTGTCAAAAGTATTAAATTAGCAAAAAATTATAAAAATGTAGAAATTTTATGGGCTAGTGTGAGGGAACCGTATAATTATCTGCAAGCTAAACAATTGGGCTGCCATATAATCACTATTCCTCCAGCTGTAATTGAGAAAATAGAAAAATTTGGAAAATCATTCAATCAGTTAACTATAGAAACAGTTAAAGCTTTTCTTGTTGATAGCAAGAAATCTAATTTTAAAATATAATTAAATTGGTTGCGGGGGACGGATTTGAACCGCCGACCTTCAGGTTATGAGCCTGACGAGCTACCAGACTGCTCCACCCCGCGGTAATTTTTAAATTCTATTCTTAAGTTTATTTAATTTCTTAACTCTTTTAATATTTTCTTGAAGAATTCTTTTTTTCTTTTCAGAAGGTTTTTCATAAGTATTTTTTAATTTAATAACTTTAAAAAAACCATCTCTTTGAAGTTTTCTTTTTAAAACTCTCAAAGCTTGTTCAACATTATTATCTTTAACTTCTATTTTAATAACTACCTCCAAAAAAGCGCTTAGATAACACTTTTACAAATTTATGTCTATCAATTTTATTCATTAAACAGATGCCTGGTTCAACTTATTTTGTTTTTCTTTTTCTTTTTTTTCTCTTTTTATTCTTCTTTCAGCTTTTTCAATAGCCTCAACCAAATCTTTTTGAGTGAGTAAATTTAAAGCAACTGGATCTTTTGGATTTAAATTATTATAGTTCCAATAACTTTTATTTCTAATTGATGTTACTGAATTTTTAGTAATTCCAACTAACTTAGCTATTTGAGAATCTTTTAAGATATTGTGTTGTTTAATTAACCACAAAGCAGAGTCTGGTTTATCTTGTCTTTTTGATAATGGGACATATTTTTTTATTTTTTTTTCGTTATTTGAAATTTCGATATCACTACTTTTAATATTTAATGGTCTATTTTCGTCTTTAGATGATAGTTCAATTTCTTCTCTTGAAAGTTGTCCAGAAATAATTGGATTATAGGCTTTTATACCTTTTGCAACTTCACCATCAGCAATTCCTTGAATTTCTACTTCATGCAATTTACAAAAATCCGCGATTTGTTTAAATGTTAGAGTAGTATTTTCTACTAACCATACGGCAGTTGCCATTGGCATTAAAGGTGCGTTTGACATCTAGCTTTTTTTTTCCAATTTAAAATTCTGGAATTTCTTATTAAATTTACTAATTCTACCTTTGTCCATTAATTTTTGCTTTCCACCAGTCCAGGCCGCATGAGATTTGGGATCTATCTCTAATTTTAATACATCTCCCTCAGCACCCCAAGTTGATTTAGTTTCAAACTGAGTACCATCAGTCATTTCAACTTTTATAGTGTGGTAGTTTGGATGAATACCTTTTTTCATATCGAGACTTATAGCAAAAGAAACTTAGAACACAATTAAAAGTTCTTTAAATTTTCAAGCATTTTATCATTAATTGCCCCACTTGATGCTCGAATATCTATATTATTCTGATCGAATTTATCTAAATCATTAACTATCCCACCTGCCTCTTCTACCAACAAGGCACCCGCTGCCACATCCCAAATATTAATTTTATTATGAAAAAAACCATCTAACCTTCCAGAGGCTACATAAGCCAAATCTAAAGCCGTACATCCGCTATATCTCATATTTAAATTACTGAATTTGACTCCTTCATGATTACTTGAAAACAAACATTCATCTATCAAATTTTTATTTGATACTCGTAATCTTTGATTATTAAGATATGCTCCTTTGTTTTTTTCTGCATAAAACATTTCATCTTTAATAGGATCATAAATTAAACCACTAATTATCTTTTTTTTAGATTGGAGAGCTAAACAAATTGCAAAATGAGGAATACCGTGTAGGAAATTTGTTGTACCATCTATTGGATCGATAATCCAAATATTATCCCCATCTTTATTTTTAATTGAGCCAACTTCTTCTGATAAAAAAGAATAATTTTTTTTTGTTTTAGAAAGTTCCTCAAGTAGAATTTTTTCTACATGTTTGTCAGTTTTTGTAACAAAATCTCGAGGTCCTTTTTTAGAAACTTGTAGTTTCTCAACTTCTCCAAAATCTCTTATTGCTGACTTTGAAGCTTTTTCAACTGCTTTTATCATAATATTTAAATTTGAAGATATAGAGATCATTCTTAGATTTTTTTAATATATTCCAAATTTCTGGTATCGACTACGACTTCATCACCTGCCTCAATAAACGGAGGGACTTGAATATTTAAACCATTATCAAGAGTTGCTGGTTTGTAAGATGATGATACAGTTTGTCCTTTAAGAGCTGCATCAGTAGTTTCAATTTTACATTGCACTTGGTTAGGTAATTCAATTGATAATGGCTTTTCATTATAAAAACTTACAGAAACTTGCAGGTTTTCAGTTAAAAGTTTACCTTTATCACCTACAGTTTCTTTTTTTATTTCAATTTGTTCAAATGTTTTTGGATCCATAAAAAAATAATTAATTTCATCACTATAAAGATAATTAAATGTTGTTTCATCTAGTGATGCTTTTTCTACTGTTTCACTTGATCTAAATCTTTCATTTAATTTTGTATTTTTATTTAAGCTTTTCATTTCAACTTGAGCAAATGCGCCACCTTTTCCTGGTTTTACATGTTGGGTTTTTAAAACTTGCCATAAGTCATTTTTATATTCTAAGAGCATTCCAACTCTAATTTCTCCAGCATTAATTTTCATTTTAATCTTTCTATAGCTTGTAACGGTTTATATTTTTTATTTTTCCAAATGTAGCCTGAAATAGCTAAAAAATTGGCATTATTCAATAATAGATTTTTATAATTAACAGCATTAATTCCACCAATAGCCACTGTTGGAGTTTTTGTAAATTTTTTAATTTTATTTAATATCTTTATAGAAGCTACATGCCTAGTTTTTTTAGTTTTAGATTGATTAAAAGCACCAAAGGCAATGTAATCAGCTTTAGCTTTAATTGCTTTTTTTGCTAAATTGATAGAATTATGACAAGTAATTCCTATAATTTTTTTACCAAGTATTTTTTTTGCTGTTTTAACATTCATATCTTTTTGACCTAGATGGCAACCATCTGCGTCTAAATTTAAAGCAAGTAGAGGATCATCGTTAATTATAAATTTTACTTTATTTTTTTTGCATATAATTTTAATTTTTTTTCCAATTATAATTTTCTTTTTTAGAGAATAATTTTTTAGTCTAAGCTGAAAAAAACTTACTTTTCTAGTTTTTAAAACTAAATTAAGATTCTTATAAAAAGAACTATGTATTTTGTTAGGAGAGATAAGATAAATAAATTTTTTTTTATTTATTTTCAAGTTCGCTAGACCATTTTCCTTGAGCAGCTAAAGTGCACATTTTAGCTCTGTGATTAAAAGTAGTTTGAGTTGCCTCTACATTTTTAATATCATTAGACCAAACTTTTAAAGCACTTTGTTGAAGAGCTCTTCCATATGAATAGGTCATTATAAAATTAGTATTGTTGTTTTTATTTATTAAATTTAAATTTTCTGTGGCCTCAATTTCAGATTGTCCTCCAGATAAAAAAGCTACCCCAGGAACTTCAGTGGGTACACAATTTTTAAGGCATTCCAACGTTTTGATAGAAACTTCTTCACTAGAAATTTTATTTTCTGATAGGTTGCCAGACAAAATCATATTCGGTTTTAATATTATTCCTGAGAGATCAACTTTGTGCAAAATTAATTCCTCAAAACATTTTTTAATTACCTCTGATGTTTTATTTAAACAAACCTCAGCAGAATGGTTTCCATCCATCAATACCTCAGGTTCTACTATTGGAACCATTCCATTTTCTTGAACAAGTGCAGAGTACCTAGCAAGTGCATGAGCATTGGTACTAATTGCTAGTTTGCTTGGATATGTTTCACCAATAGAATAGACGCCTCTCCATTTTGTAAATCTTGCTCCAATATCATAATATTTTTTCAATCTATCTCTAAGGCCATCTAATCCTTCTGTAATTTTTTCTTTGGAGGAATTTGCTAAATCTTTTGCACCAGTATCAACTTTAATTCCAGTAACTGCACCTGAACTAGATATTAAATCTGGTATTGACTTTCCTGTGCTTGAAATTTGATTGATGGTTTCATCGTAAAGAATAACACCACCTATATAATCTTTCATTCCATCTGATGAAAAGAGAATTTCTCTGAAGGAAAGCCTATTTTCTGGAGTTGATACGACATTAACTGCTTCAAGTCTTTTTGTCATAGTTCCATTGCTTTCATCAGCTGCAAGAATGCCTTTGCCATTGGAAATTATTTTAAGTGCAATTTTATTTAGTTCAGACATTTTAATTTAATGCGGTTATACCAGGAAGGTTTTTACCTTCAAGATATTCTAAAAAAGCTCCACCTGCAGTTGAAACAAAATTAAATTCATTAACAGCATTTAAATTATTTAATAAAGAAACTGTATCTCCACCACCAACCACTGAAAAAATTTTGTTAACTTTACTATTTTCAATTATTTTTTTTGCTATTTGAATACTTCCATAAGCAAAATTTGGATTTTCAAAATATCCTGCGGGTCCATTCCAAAGTATAGTTTTACTATTATCAATAATTTTGGTTATTTTATCTATAGTTTTTGGCCCAATATCTAATATCATTTCATCAGATAATATTTTGTTTAATTCTTTATTTTGTGGAGATCCATTTAAATCTTTAGATACAATCACATCCTCTGGATAGATTATTTTACATTTTTCTTTTTTTGAAAGAGAGATAATTTCTTCGACTATTATATCACAATTTTTTTCTTTAATTGATTTTCCAACATTATTTCCAAAATATTCTATAAAATTATTAGCCATACCTCCAACAATTATAATACTATCAAATTTAGTAATTAAATTTTTAATAACATCGATCTTAGTTGAAATTTTAGACCCTCCAATAATACAAGTAATTGGTCTAACAATTTTAGAAGTTATTTTATTAAGTGCATTCACTTCCAAGTCTAGTTGTAACCCAGAAAAAGAGGGTAAGAATTTTGGAATTTTATAAATAGAGGCATGAGCTCTATGCGAACAAGAAAATGCGTCATTGACATATATATCTCCAAGATTTGATAACATTTCAGCAAATTTATTGTCATTTTGTTCTTCTTCAGAATAAAATCTAATATTTTCTAAAATAAAAATATCTTCATTATAGTTATTGAAGAAATTTTTACTTTTAATTTGTTTAATATTTTCACTAACAAGTTTTACTTTTTTTCTTAATTTATTTTGCAATTCTTCACAAATTGGTTTTAAAGAGAGCTCTTTAACAATTTTACCTTTTGGTCTTCCAACATGAGATAAAATTATAATTTTAGCTTTTTCTTTAATCAAAAAATTTAATGTAGGAAGAATTTTGTCGATTCTTGTTGTATCTGTTATCTTATCTCTTTTTAGAGGAACATTTAAATCTAGTCTTAATAATATTTTTTTATTGTTTAGATTTTTTTCATTAATAATACTTCTCATTAAGAGATTTTATGCAAAGTTTCAGCGATATCACACATTCTATTAGAAAAGCCCCATTCATTATCATACCAGGCCGATATTTTACCCATAGTGCTTCCAACCACATTTGTTAAAGAAGCATCAATTATCGCTGAAGCAGGATTATGATTAAAATCTATAGATACTAATTTTTCATGGGTAACTTCTAAGATGTTTTTTAATTTATTTTTTGACGCTTGTTCAAATGCATCATTAATTTTTTTTATATTAATATCTTTTTTTGTACAAAAAACTAATTCAACAAGAGAAACATTAGGAGTAGGTACTCTCATCGCAACACCTTCTAGTTTCCCTTTTAGGTTTGGTATTATTTCTCCTACTGCTTTCGAAGCCCCTGTTGAGGTAGGAACTATTGATTGACTCGCAGATCTTGCTCTTCTTGGATCTTTGTGAGAATTATCTAAAATTCTCTGATCGCTAGTAAATGCATGAATTGTAGTTATAAAACCTTTTTCAATTTCAAAATTTTCATCAAGAACGCTGGTTACAGGTGCCAAACAATTAGTTGTGCACGAAGCTGCAGATATTATTTTATCCTCTTTAGTAATTATATTTTCATTAACACCAAACACTATTGTTTTATCAGCATTTTTACATGGAGCGGAAACGATCACTTTTTTTGCACCATTTTCTATATGAGCAAGAAGTTTTTCTTTAGAATTAAATTTTCCAGTACATTCGAAAACATAATCAACATCATGTTTTTTCCAATTTATGTCTTCAATTTTTGTTTCTTGAGAAAATGTAATTTTATTTTTATTAATTATTAAATGATTTGGATCATAATCTAAATCAGCATTTAATTTTCCATGCACAGAATCATATTTGATTAATTTAGATGTAGTTTCTGAATTTGATCTGTTGTTTATATGATTAATTTTTAAATTTTTATTTTTACTTTCGACAATTGATCTAACAACCATACGACCAATCCTTCCCATTCCATTAATTCCAATTTTAATTGTCATTTTATTTATTTAATAATTTTTTAGTTATATTTTTAATGTTTGTACTCTCTAGTCCAAAATATTTATAAATATCTTTATAGGGTGCACTTTTTCCGAATTCATCAATTCCAAAAGCAATATCGTTGTCACCTACATATTTTTTCCAACAATCGCTTGATCCAGCTTCAATGGATATTTTAAATTTTGTTTCTTCTAAAATTTTATTTTTATAAGATTTTGATTGTAATTCAAAAAGTTCCATACAAGGCATTGATATCACTTTGGAATATATATTGTCTTTGGCTAATTTATGGCTAACCTCTAAAGCTAGATTAACTTCAGATCCACTCGCTAATATTGTTAGATTAATTTTTTTATTTGTTCTTAAAACCTCATAAGCACCTAATGAGCATAAGTTTTTATTTGAGTATGTTTTTCTTACTGGATTTAAATTTTGTCTTGTTAAAGATAGAACGCTAGGTGTTTTTGAGCTTTTTAATGCATGTTCCCAACACTCGATAGTTTCAATTCTGTCTGCAGGTCTGAATACATTTAGGTTAGGTATAGCACGTAAGCCCGACAGCTGTTCTATAGGTTGATGGGTAGGGCCATCTTCTCCGAGCCCAATAGAGTCATGAGTCATTACATAAATGACTCTCTTTTTCATTAAGGCTGACAATCTGATCGAAGGTTTACAATAATCAGAAAATATTAAAAAAGTACCTCCATAAGGAATTAGATTACTGTGAAGTGCGATACCATTCATGATCCCACTCATTGCGTGTTCTCTCACTCCGTAGTGAATGTAGTCACCAGTAAAATCTCCTGGTTTAATTATTTTATGGTTTTTAGTTTTTGTATTATTTGATCCCGCTAAATCGGCAGAGCCACCAATTAAATTATTTTTTTGTTTTGTTAATGCATTCAATGTCATTTCTGAACATTTTCTAGTAGCTAAACTTTTTGGCTCTTTTATTGCACTCTCTTTTTCTTTCTTAAGAACCGTAGTAAAGTTATTTTTTAAAGTTTGATTAAATTTTATTTTTTTTCTTTTAAATACTTTGTTCCATTTTTTTTCTAAAATTTCACCTCTTTGGCCAATTTTTCTCCATTCATTTAAAATTTTATTTGGGATATCAAAAGGTTTGGTTTTCCAATTTAAGGCTTTTCTTACAAGCTTAATTTCATCTGCTCCCAATGGACTTCCATGAGATGATGCTTTTCCTGATTTATTCGGTGAACCATATCCAATCTTTGTTTTACAAGAAATCACAGTAGGTTTTTTAGCTTTTTGAATTTTTTTTAGTGCTTTAAAAATTTCTTTTTCATTATGACCGTTGATAGAAATATAATCCCAACCATATCCTTCAAATCTTTTTTTAAAATTATCTGAAACCGCGAGATTTGTTGGACCATCAATTGAAATTGAATTGTTATCAAATAGCATGACTAAATTTTTAAGTTTTAAATGTCCCGCTAAACTCATCGCTTCATGACTTATTCCCTCCATTAAGCATCCATCTCCAGCTAAAACATAAGTTTTGTGATTAATTAAATCTTTACCTAATTTATTTTTTAAAATTTCTTCAGCTAATGCAAAACCAACTGCATTAGATATACCTTGTCCAAGAGGACCTGTTGTAGTTTCAATACCTGTTTTTGGATGATATTCAGGATGTCCAGCACAAATAGAATTAAGCTGCCTAAATTTTTTAATATTATTAATTGATATGCTTTTATATCCGGTTAGATAAAGCAAAGAATATAAAAGCATAGAACCATGACCAGCAGACAAAACAAATCTATCTCTATTTATCCAATCTGGATTCTTTGGATTAAATCTTAAAAAATTTTTGAATAACACTGTTGCAACATCTGCCATACCCATTGGCATTCCTGGGTGACCTGAATTTGCTTTTTGAACAGCATCAATTGATAAAAATCTGATGCAATTAGCTAAATCATTGTGTAGTTTGCTCAAAATTATCCTGACTAGACTAAGAAGAATCTATTTAATAATATAAACATATATATATGAATTCTATAAACGAAAAAGAAAAAAAATTAAATATTGCATTAGAGGAATTAAAAAATTTAAATCTAACAAATCCTGAATTACAAAAAAATATCGAAAATTTAAGCACAAAACAAAATCAATTAGAAATTGAAAAAACACAGATTGAAGAAAAATATAAAATGTTACTCAAGGAACATGAAAATCTATCAAAAAAACTTGAGGATTTAAAAAACAAAGAAAAGTTGGAAGAAAGAAAACAAATTGAATTTTCTGAAAAAATTGACGAACTCAATCAAGAAACTGACACACTATTGGATGAAATAGATAAATGGCAAATGTAAGTATTAAATTTAATAATAAAGAGTTTTTGCTCGCTTGTGAAGATGGACAAGAGGAGCACTTAGAAGAATTGTTAATTCAGATTAACAAAAAGTTTAATAATTTAAAAAATGATTTAGGAAATTTAGGTGAAAATAAATTATTATTAATTACAGCTGTAAAAGTAATGGATGAATATTACGAAACTAAAAAAAAAGTAGATCAAAAAAAAGAAGAATTAAATGATCTATCAAAAAAATTTAAAGAACTAAAATCTCTAATTTATGATTATAGGGACACAAAAGAGTCTGAAATTGAAAAACTAAATCTCGATCATGAAAATTTAAAACAAGAAATTGACGATAATCAAAAAAAATACGAAAATTTAATTGATGAAGCTGCTGATCAAATATCAAATTTTGTAAAAAAAGCAAAATTAGAAAATATTTCAAAGTAGGTTTGTGAGTAAATTTAAGCTTAGACGTAAAATTTTAAATCTTAGAAAAAAAAATTCGAATAAAAAACTTAGTCTCAATACTCACAGAATTTATCGATTTTTAAAAAAAAATAAAATTAATTTCAAAAATGTAGGAGGGTATTATCCTTGTAATCATGAGATTGATGACTTGGATATGCTTTATTTTTTAAGAAACAAAAAGGCAAATATTTCCTTACCAATAATTAGAGAAAATAACCAAATGGATTTTTTTGAATGGACAAATAAAGATCCTTTAAAAATTAATAAGTATGGAATTGCTGAGCCAGCTTTAGGAAAGAAAATTTACCCAGATATAATATTTGTTCCTTTAGTAGCTTATGATGATGATTTGAATAGATTAGGCTATGGTGGCGGATTTTATGATCGTTATTTAGAAAAAGTATCTAAAATTAAAAAAATATTTAAAATTGGATTAGGATTTTCATACCAGGAGATAAAAAAAATACCTATTAACAAGTATGATAAGAAACTTGATTTAATAATAACTGAGAAAAAAATTATACAATGAGAATTTTATTTTTAGGAGATGTTGTTGGAATTTCAGGATGTTCTAAATTAAAAAGTAATTTATTAAATGAAATTGATAAAAACAAAATCGATTTTGTAATTGTAAATGGTGAAAATGCAGCAGTTCAAGGTGTGGGGCTAACTAAAGAAATATGTAAGGATTTTTTTAATTGTGGAGTTGATGTTATTACAACCGGCAATCATGTTTGGGATCAAAAAGAAATTATGGAATTTATAAATAAAGAAGAAAGATTATTAAGACCTAAAAATTTATTTGAACCTGCACCAGGAAAAGGTTTTCAGATTTATAAAACAAAGAATGATATAAAAATTGGAGTTCTTAATTTGATGGGTAACGTGTTTATGAAAAAGTGTGAAGATGTTTTTGAAGCTTCTCAAAAATTTTTAAAAGAAAATGAAATGAAAAAGGATTTTGATTTACTTGTAGTTGATTTCCATGGTGAAATTACTAGCGAAAAAAATGCTATAGGACATCTATTTGATGGAAAGGCAACTCTCGTGGTTGGAACCCATACTCATATTCCAACAAATGATGCCAGAATACTTAATAATGGCACCGGGTATCAAACCGATGCAGGTATGTGTGGGGATTATGATTCAGTGATTGGAATGAATAAAGAAAATTCCTTGAATAGATTTTTAAAAAAGAATTCAGTGAAACACTTTCCTGCTACTGGAGATGCTACTTTGTGTGGTGTTGTAGTAGATTGTGATATAAAAACAGGTTTAGCAATAGACATCAAAAGCTATGTATACGGAGATCAACTAAAAAATATTTAAAGATCATGGCAGGACATTCACATTGGGCAGGAATAAAACATAAAAAAGGTAAGGCTGATAAGCAAAGATCAAAGATATTTTCAAAATTATCTAAAGAGATTACTGTTGCGGCAAAACTTGGTGACAAAGATCCAGCAATGAACCCTAGACTAAGATCTGCAGTACAGGCTGCTAGATCTGCAAATATGCCTAAAGATAATATTGAAAGAGCAATAGATAAATCTTCTGCAGCTACAGGAGCAAATTTTGAAAATTTAAGATACGAGGGGTTTGGACCAGAAAAGATTGCTGTTATAGTTGAAACTTTAACAGACAACAAAAATAGGACCGCATCAAATATTAGAACTATTTTTCAAAAAAGTGGTGGGAGCTTAGGAACTCAAGGTTCAGCATCTCACAATTTTCAACAATTGGGTATAATCAAAATTGATAAAAAAGAGATATCTGATGAAAAAATTTTAGAATTAGCAATTGAGTCAGGAGCTGATGAATGTTTCTCTTATGAGGAGTATCATGAGGTCCAGTGTCAAGTGAGCGAAATATATAATGTAAAAAAAAATCTTGAAAAAATTATTGTGAATTTTATTTCTACAGAAATTGAATGGATTCCGTTAAATAGTGTTGGAGTAAATAAAGATAATAAAGATAGTGTGGTAGATTTTTTAGAAACTCTTGAGGAAGATGACGATGTTCAAAACGTTTATTCAAACGTTAATTTAGGTGGTATTTAATGATGATTATTGGAATTGATCCAGGCATCTCAGGCTCAATCTGTTTTTTTCAAGATGGTATAATAAAAGATGTAATTGAAATGCCAACCATGACAGATGGTAAAAAGAACAAAAGACAAGTAAATGGTCCTCAAATATTTAATGAAATTAGTGAAAGGATAAACAAATTTGATAAAAAAAACATAAAAGTTGTAATTGAACAAGTTTCTGCAATGCCTGGACAAGGCGTTACCAGCATGTTTAATTTTGGTCAATCTTTTGGTATTTTAAAGGGAATATGTAGCGCAATGCATTTACCTGTTTATTATGTCAGGCCTGCTAAGTGGAAAAAATATTTTAATCTTATTAATTCAGAAAAAGATGCTAGCAGAACAAGAGCTATTGAAATTTTTCCATATTTTTCATCACAATTGTCAAAAAAAAAAGATAACAACAAAGCAGATGCTATTCTAATAGCTAGTTTTTTCTACGAAACTTATCAAAAAGAAGAATAATCAATTTAAATTAAAAGACAAAATCATGACACATTTACGTGTGATGAGTAAGCATGGAAGCAGATATAGCAGCAAATGCAATTGAATTAGGAACAAATACTGATTTTTCATTATTCAGTTTATTTTTTAGAGCAGACATAATTGTTAAGTCTGTAATGATTATATTAATATTGTGCTCAATATATTCTTGGGCTGTAATTATTGAAAAGTTTCGATTATTCAAAAAAATAACTAAATCTTCAGAGGAATTTGAACAAAAATTCTGGAATTCTAAATCTGCTGAAACTTTTTACAATAGTTTACCTAGTAAACTTGAAGATCCAATGTCACTTGTATTTCAAGATGCAATGGAAGGATTGCTTAAAAAAAAATCAAGAACCAATATTAGTGAGAGAATGAGTGCATCTTTAGAAGCTGGAATTGAAAAACAAATGACAAAAATTGAAAAAGGTTTTACTTTTTTGGCAACAGTAGGCTCAACTGCACCATTTATTGGGTTGTTTGGAACTGTTTGGGGAATCATGAATTCTTTTCAATCCATAGCTATTTCAAGAAACACAAGTCTTGCTATAGTTGCGCCAGGAATAGCCGAAGCTTTATTTGCAACTGCACTTGGTTTATTGGCTGCAATACCAGCAGTAGTGGCATACAATAAATTTAATAATGATGCCAAAAAATATTTAGAAAAATTAGAAAATTTTTCAAAAAGATTTTTAACAATTATTTAAATGGCATTTAAATTAAATCGTTCTTCTAAAGAACCAATGAGTGAAATAAATGTTACTCCTTTTGTGGATGTAATGCTTGTATTATTAATAATTTTTATGGTTACAGCACCGTTGTTAACTGTTGGTGTTCAAGTTGATTTACCAGAAAGTTCAGCAGACTCTTTGCCAGAAGAGACAGAACCTTTAACACTTTCAATTAATGCAAAAGGTGAAATTTTTATTCAAGAAGCAAAAGTTGAATACGATAATATTATTGCAAAGGTTTTAGCGGTTTCAAAAAATAGAACTGATACCAGAATTTATGTTAGAGGTGATAAAACTATAAATTATGGAAGAGTTTTAGAAATAATGGGATTACTGTCAGGATCTGGTTTTACTAAAGTTGCATTGATTTCAGAACCATATAAACAAAGGTAATTTAAGTGAATAGAAGTTTAATTATTTCTTCTGCTTTACATGCTTTGTTAATTTTTATTACAGCTATGAGCTTACCTTTTTTGGCAAAGAAACCACTAGATATTCCACCACTAGTATCAGTTGAGTTAATTCAAATAGCAGAAAAAACCAATATTCCATTTGCACCTAAGGCTAAAAAAATAATTGAGAAAGTAAAAGAGAAAGAAAAAAAACTTGTTTCAGAACAAGCTCCACCAAAAAAAGTAGAAAAAACGAAAACAAAAACTGTTCTGGCTCCTGATCAAAATAATAAAAAAATAGAGAATGAAACGCCTGAGGCAATTCCACTTCCAGATAAAACTTTAAAAAAGGTTGAAACAAAAGAGGAAAAAAAACAAAATCCTGAAAAAGTAGATGATGAAGTTAAACAAGTATCAGAATTTGAAAAAAAAGATTTGTTTGATCCAAATAATATTGCTGCCTTAATTGATAAATCAAAAGAAGAGAGTGCAGAAGTTTTAAAAACAAATGATGACATTACTCAAGATCAAGAGAGAAATGTAGACAACACAGGTCTTACACTAAGCGAAGAGGATGCTCTTAAGGCCCAAATATTTGGGTGCTGGAGTATTCCATTAGGATTACCATACAATGAAAATTTATTGGTAAGAATAAAGTTAAAATTAAAACCTGATGGAACAGTATCAAAAACAGAAATTTTGGACCATGCAAGAATGAATAAACCAGGCCAAGGATTTTACAAGGTTTTAGCAGAAAGTGCTTTAAGAGCTGTCAAGTTATGCCAACCATTAAGAGTTCCAACAACTGGATATGAAAGATGGAAAGAATTACAATTAAATTTTGATGCAAGAGAAATGTTAGAAGGGTAGTATATTTAAATGACAAAAAAAATTTTATTATTATTATTTATATTAATACCTATCAAAGCAGATGCTTTAATTGAAGTTGATATAACTAGGGGAAATTTAAATCCACTTCCATTAGCAGTTTCTCCCCTATCAATTGATGAAGAGTCTAGAAAAGGTTTTGAAAAAATACTTAAAAAAGAAAATATTGGCTCTGAGATATCAAATATCGTTGAGAATAATTTGAGAACTTCGGGATTATTTAATCCTTTAGACAAAAAGGCTTTTTTACAAGCTCCTGATATTGCAAATTTAAAACCAAGATTTGAAGATTGGAATTTAATTAAAGCTCAAGCACTTATTACTGGCAAAGTAAATTATGTTGACGATAAATTAAGAGTTGAGTTTCGATTATGGGACGTTTTAGCTGCTAAAGAAATGATGGCTTTAGCTTTTACCACAGTTCCTAACAATTGGAGAAGAGTAGGGCATATTATTTCTGATAAGGTTTACGAAAGGCTGACTGGAGAAAAAGGTTATTTTGATACAAGAATAATTTATGTCTCAGAAGAAGGACCAAAAACACAAAGAATAAAAAAATTAGCAATCATGGATCAAGACGGAGCTAACAATAAATTTTTGACATTAGGGAATGAGTTAGTTTTAACTCCAAGATTTAATCCAGCAAGTCAAATGGTAACCTATTTGTCTTACTTTAAAAATATGCCAAGGGTTTATTTATTAGATATAGAAACTGGTACACAAGAGGTAGTTGGTGATTTTCCTGGAATGACGTTTGCACCACGTTTTTCACCTGACGGCAAAAAAATAATTATGAGTTTTGCTAAAGATGGAAAATCAGATATTTACACTATGGATTTAGAAAATAGAATTGTTGAAAAAATTACTAATCATCCATCAATTGACACTTCTCCATCCTATTCTCCTGATGGAAAATATATTACATTTAATTCTGATAGAAGTGGTTATCAGCAAATTTATGTAATGAAGAATGATGGAAGTGATGTAAAAAGAATTTCTTTTGGTAACGGTTTATATGGAACACCTGTATGGTCTCCAAGGGGAGATTTAATTGCATTTACAAAATTACATAAAGGTAAATTTTATATAGGCGTAATGAGAATCGATGGTAGTGGTGAAAGATTGTTAACTGAAAATTATTATCAAGAAGCACCATCTTGGTCTCCAAACGGAAGGGTATTAATATTTTATAGAGAGACAAAAACTAACTCCAAAGGAGAAGGTTTTTCTGCAAAATTGTGGTCAATAGATTTAACGGGTTATAATGAGAGGCAAATAAAGACACCAACAGATGCTTCAGACCCATCATGGTCATCTTTATTAAGTAATTAAAGATTAATTTTTGTAAATTTCTTGATTTTTAGACTTGAAACCTCTATTTAGTTGTGAAAAAGTTAAGAAATTGAAATTAGCAGCAAGGAGCAATTTAATGAGATTAAACAAAATTTTTAAAAACACACTTTTAGTATTAGCAGCTTGCCTAGTGCTATCTGCATGTGCAACGAAAAAAGAAGTAGCAACAGACATTCAAGGTCAAATGCAAGGTGATGTTTACACAGGAACAGACACAGTTGAATATTTAGCTGATGGTGTTCCAGACAGGGTTTTCTTTGCAACAAATGAGTCGATATTAACAACTGCATCAAGAGAAACATTAAGAGCTCAAGCAGCTTGGTTAAGAAAAAATCCAAACATAAATGTAGTACTTGAAGGCCATGCTGACGAAAGAGGAACAAGAGAATATAACTTGGCTCTTGGTGAAAGAAGAGCAAATGCAGCTAAAGACTATTTAATGACTTACGGAATATCTTCTGACAGAATTACTGTGTTAAGTTATGGTAAGGAGAGACCAGTTGATTCTGGTTCAAACCCATTAGCTTGGTCAAAAAATAGAAGATCAGTAACTGTTAAAGCAAATTAATTATTTAAAATTTAAGACCCTAAAATCTTTATTGGATTTAGGGTCTTTTTTTTGCCATTTTTATAATCATAAATCTAACTTAAATAATGATCATATTTAAATTAGTAATTTTAAAATTATTTTTTATCTTAAATTTGGTTTTTCTTAACATTTCTTTTGCAGATAACCATAATATCTATGAAACATTAGAAATAATAAAAAATGATCTTAAAACTCTTGAAAGAGCAGTCTATTCTGGATCTATAGAAGTGAAAGCTAACATCAATGATAGTTCAGTTTCAGACTTGGATCAAAATTCAGAAGATGTTTTAACTAGACACTTATTAAAATTATCTGAGGTTGAGGATCAGTTTAGAGAACTCACTAATAAATTTGAAGAAATAAATTTTAAGTTGGATAAATTATCTACCCGTGTTTCAAAAATTCAAGCAGATAACCAAATAAGATTTCAAGATATAGAGAACAACGTTAGCTCTGGAAATATAAGTAGCGTAGAAAATCAATTGAGTTCAAAACCAAAGACAGATCAACAAAAAGTTTTACCTGGTAGTTCACAGCCCCAAGATTTAGGAACAATTTCATATAAAGATACAGAGACAAACGAAACTTCACAGCAAATTCAATCTGTAGATACTACGGCTTCAATTGTAACAGAAACTTTTCAGTCTGAAGAAAAAATACTTCCTCAAGACTTAAATGCAGAGGAGCAATATGAATTTGCAACCAGTTTTTTAAAAGTTGGAGACTACAGTACAGCGGAAAGAGCTTTTAGAGAATTTGTTTTATCTAAACCTGATCATGAGTTAGCGGGTAGTGCACAATACTGGTATGCAGAAACATTCAGAATAAGACAATTGTATACTGATGCAGCTTCTGCTTATTTAGAGGGTTACCAAAAATATCCTAAAGGAAAAAAAGCTCCAATTAATCTATTAAAACTTGGAGTATCAATGGTTCAAATTGGTGAGAAAGACCAAGGATGTAAAATGATAAATGGCGTAGAATTACAATATCCTAATGCAAATCAGTCTGTAATACAAAAAGCAAAATATGAGTCCAAAAAATTTGAATGCATTAAACAAGACTCATAAGTTTTTATTAAATCAATTAAAAGATAAACAAACTTCTAAAATTTATAAAAAATTTGAAAAAAATCTTCATTTAAAAGAGGATTTTATAGTTGCGGTTTCTGGTGGACCAGACAGTCTAGCTTTATGTTTTTTATCAAAAATTTATTCGATTAAAAAACACCTAAAAGTAAAATATTTTCATGTTGACCATAAACTTAGAAATAATTCAACAAAAGAAGCAAAATTTGTAAAATTAGTTCTAAAAAAATTGTCTACTAATCTTGAGATTTTAACCTGGGTTGGAAAAAAACCAAAAAGCAACATTCAATCTATTGCAAGAAATAAAAGATATGCACTGATGATAAACAAGGCAAAAAAATTAAAAATAAATAATATTTTATTAGGTCATCATAAGGATGATTTAATTGAGAATTTTTTTATTAGAATTTTAAGAGGTAGTGGTTTAAATGGTATGGTGTCATTTGATCAAAGAACCAACCTACGAAATACTAATTTGATAAGACCTCTATTAAATTTTTCTAAAAAAAATTTAGAACATATTACCAAAAAAGTTTTTAAAAATTATATTGAAGATCCCTCTAATAAAAATAATGAATTTAAAAGAGTAAAAATTAGAAATTTTATAAAAAACTTGGAATTAGAGGGATTGGATAATGATAAATTTAATCTAACGATTAAAAATTTAAAATTTGCAAACGAGTCAATTAAATACTTTGTAGAAAAAAATTTAAAAGACAATTCAACAATTACAAATATTAATAAGTTTGTTATTTTGAATAAAAATTTTTTTCTTAAACCAGAAGAAGTAGTTTTTAGGTCTCTAACAGAAGTGTTAAAAGCTGTTGGCAAAAAATACTATCCAGTACGAGGAAAAAAAATTGATAACTTAATTTATCGAATTAAAAATGATAACTCATTCATTACCACTTTAGGAAACTGTGTAATCAAGAAGGTGAATAACTCAGTTATAGTATCAAAAGAGCGCTAAAGTTGGTCAAATAACTGATATTTTGTCACTTGTTAATTTAATAATAATTCTTATTTTAAACCTATGAATTTAAAAAATCTTGCTATGTGGGGAATAATAGTTTTTTTAACTATAGGTCTTTATAACATGTTTAAAAATCCACAGTCTAATGTTAGAGGTGGAAATCAGATAATATTTTCAGATTTTTTAAATTCAGTTGAGGATGGTGAAGTTCTTAAAGTTGAGATTCAGGGTAATAACATCAAAGGTACTTACTCGAATGGAAATTCTTTTTCAACTTATGCTCCTAATGATCCAAATCTTATAGAAAAATTATCAGAGAAAGGTGTGAGTATTTCAGCAGCACCTTTAGATGAAAAAATGCCTTCATTGTTTGGTGTGCTCCTATCATGGTTTCCTATGTTACTGCTTATTGCAGTATGGATTTTCTTTATGAGACAAATGCAAGGTGGCAAAGGTGGAGCAATGGGATTTGGAAAATCAAAAGCTAAAATGATGAATGAGTTAAAAGGAAAAGTTACTTTTAATGATGTCGCTGGTGTAGAGGAAGCTAAAGAAGAAGTAGAAGAAATGGTTGAATTCTTAAAAGATCCAAAAAAATTTAGTAGGTTGGGTGGTAAAATTCCAAGAGGAGCTTTACTTGTTGGCCCCCCAGGGACTGGTAAAACTTTATTAGCAAGAGCAATTGCGGGAGAAGCAGGAGTTCCGTTTTTCACTATTTCAGGTTCTGATTTTGTTGAGATGTTCGTTGGAGTAGGAGCATCAAGAGTAAGAGATATGTTTGAACAAGGTAAAAAAAATTCTCCATGTATTATCTTTATAGATGAGATAGATGCTGTTGGAAGAAGTAGAGGAGCAGGTTTAGGGGGTGGAAATGACGAGAGAGAACAAACCTTAAACCAGTTGTTAGTTGAAATGGATGGTTTTGATACAAATGAAGGTGTCATCATTATAGCTGCAACAAACAGACCAGATGTGCTCGATCCAGCATTATTGAGACCAGGAAGGTTTGATAGACAGGTAGTAGTTTCAAACCCAGATATTATAGGAAGAGAAAAAATTTTAAAAGTTCATGTAAAAAAAATAAAAATGGCGCCAGATGTTAACTTAAGAACAATTGCAAGAGGCACGCCAGGATTTTCAGGAGCTGATCTTGCAAATATAGTTAATGAAGCAGCTCTGTTAGCAGCAAGAAAAAATAAGAGGATAGTCACATTACTAGAATTTGAGGAAGCAAAAGACAAAGTTATGATGGGTGCTGAAAGACGTTCAATGGTCATGACAGAAGATGAGAAAAAACTAACTGCATACCATGAAGGTGGACATGCTCTAGTGTCATTTAACATGCCAAGTTATGATCCAATTCATAAAGCTACTATTATACCAAGAGGAAGAGCTCTTGGAATGGTAATGAACTTACCTGAAAGAGACAAACACGGTTACTCAATAAAATATCTTAAAGCAAGACTAGCAGTTTGTTTTGGAGGAAGAGTAGCTGAAGAATTAATTTTTGGAAAAGATAATATATCTACAGGAGCAGGTGGAGGAAATGGGTCTGATATTAACCAGGCTACACAACTTGCAAGAGCCATGGTGACAAAATATGGAATGAGTGAAGAAATGGGTCCAGTTGAATATGGAGAAAACCAAGAAGAAGTGTTTTTGGGAAGATCAGTTACTCAAACTCAATCGGTATCAGAGGAAGTTGCTCAGAAAATTGATAAAGAAATAAGAAAGCTTGTCGATGAAGGATATAATAAAGCAAAGGAAATTTTAACAGAAAAAATAGATGATCTACATAAAATTGCTAAAGCTCTAATAACTTATGAGACTTTAACTGGTGAAGAAATAGAGAATATAATTAATAAAAATTTATATCCTAAAGATAAAATTTTAGATAATCCAGAGTCAAAAGATGATCAAGACTCAGCTTTGGGCGCGATGGGTTTGAAACCAAAAATTGTTCATTAGTAAATAATGCCAAGATATTACACAAGAGCGTGTAATTTCTACTTCGGTAAACAATCAAAAATTTTAGTAAATAAAAAACAATCTATCCCTTTACATCAGATTAAAGAAATATCTTTTGACCATGTTGAGATAATTACAAGAAAAAAAATTAGAAAAATTTCAATAAAAAAAATTAGAAATTTATCAAAAAAATTAAAAACAAAAATAAATTTAGATTTAAAAAAAATAACGTCGAAAAAATCAAATTTTTCAAATTTAAATTTTAAAAAAATTCCGAATATATTAGGTGTTTTAAATTTAACTCCTGATAGTTTTTCCGATGGAGGAAAATTTAACAAAAAAAATAAAGGCGTCAGTCATGCTATCAATTTATATAAAACTGGTGCTTCGTTAGTAGATGTTGGCGGAGAGTCTACAAGACCAGGATCGAAGGAAGTAAATAAAAATCGAGAATGGTATAGAATTAATAAGACATTAAAATTAATTGTAAAAAAAATACCAATATCTTTAGACACAAGAAAATCTCCAATTATGGAAAATGGTATTAGAATGGGGGTTAAACTTATTAATGATGTTTCAGGATTAAGCCATGATCCTAAAACAATAAATGTTTTAAAAAAGTATAAAATTCCATTTGTAATACAGCATTCAGTTGGGACACCAGAAAATATGCAAAAGAACCCAATATATAAAAATGAATTATTAGATATATATGATTATTTTGAAGATAAAATTAAGTTAATAAGGTCTAAAGGTATTAAACACAATAATATAATTTTAGATCCTGGAATTGGATTTGGAAAAAATTTGAAACATAATATGAATCTTATAAGAGGTGTTTCTATTTTTCATTCATTAGGTTTTCCTATACTAGTAGGTAATTCAAGAAAAAGATTTATTAAAGATATATCAAAAAAAAATGATAGTAAATCAAGGATTGGTGGGACTATGGCTTCTTCAATTTATTTAATGATGCAAGGAATTCAGATTTTAAGAATTCACGATGTTAATGAAGTTATACAAGGTATTAAAGTTTTTAATCAGATAATCAAAAATTAATGACAAAAAAATATTTTGGAACAGATGGAATAAGGGGAGCAGTTAATAGTAAATTTATAAATGGAGATATGTTCTTTAAATTTGGACTTGCTAGCGGAACATACTTTAAATCTCAAAAAAAAAGAAAACAAACAGCAATAATTGCAAAAGATACTAGATTGTCTGGATATGCACTCGAGCCGGCTCTTGTTTCAGGCTTGGCCTCCGCCGGTATGCATGTTTATACTTTAGGGCCTTTGCCAACTAATGGGCTGGCTATGCTAACAAAAGAAATGAAGGCTAACATGGGGATAATGATCACTGCCTCTCACAATCCACATTTTGACAATGGTTTAAAATTGTTTGGTCCTGATGGAATGAAATTATCAGATAAAATAGAAAAAAAAATTGAAGGAATTATAGATAAGAAAATCTCTAAAAACCTTTCGAATTCTGAAAAATTAGGAAGAGTTAAAAGATTAGAAACAGGCACCAAAAAATATATTAAAATATTAAAAAAAAATTTTACAAAAGAGTTCAATTTAAGAGGACTAAGAATAGTAATTGATTGTGCAAATGGTGCTGGTTATAAGGCAGGTCCCGAATTATTGAAATCATTAGGAGCTAAAGTCATAGCAATAGGTGTAAAACCAAATGGTTTGAATATTAATTATAAATGTGGATCAACTTTTCCAAGAAAAATTAGATCTGCAGTAAAAAAATATAAGGCACATATCGGGATATCATTAGATGGAGATGCTGACAGAATTATAATGTGTGATGAAAAAAGCAATATAATTGATGGAGATCAAATTATAGCTGCTTTAGCAACAAGATGGAAAAATAAAAAAATGTTAAGAGGAGGGGTTGTTGGAACATTAATGTCAAATTATGGTTTAGAAAAATATTTTAAATCAAAAGAAATAAAATTTTTAAGGGCAAATGTCGGAGACAGATATGTTAAAGAAAAAATGCAAAAATATAATTTCAATTTAGGTGGTGAACAATCAGGACATATTATTTTAGGTAAATTTGCAACTACGGGAGATGGTTTGTTAGTAGCTTTAGAAGCTCTTTTTGCTATAAGAAAAGGAAAAAAAGCAAGTGAATTTTTTGAACAATTTAAGAAAACACCCCAGCTCTTAGAAAATATCGAAGTAAAAAATAAAAATATTATTAACAAACCGGAGATAAAAAAAACTATCAAAAATGCAGATAATTTAATTAAAGGTGAAGGAAGAATTTTAGTAAGAAAATCAGGAACAGAGTCTAAAATAAGAGTAATGGGAGAAAGTGAAAATAAAGCCCTTCTATATAAATGTGTGAAAATGATCACGAAAAAAATTAAATAAATTGAAACCTAATTCTAAAATTTTAATTATTGCAGGATCTGACTCATCTGGTGGAGCAGGTATTCAAGCTGACATAAAAACTGTTACTGCTTTAGGCTCTTATGCAATGACAGCAATAACTGCAGTTACATCGCAAAATACCAAAGGTGTAAAATCAATTATTGGGATTAATCCAAAAGAAATTTTTAATCAAATTATTTATACTTGCAAAGATATAAGACCTGATGCAATAAAAATTGGTATGCTTCATTCTTCAGAGGTTATTAGAATGGTATTAAAAGCTTTGGATGTAATTAAAATTAAAAAAATCGTATTAGATCCAGTGATGGTTGCTAAAGGAGGAGCTAAACTGATAAATAGTAAAGCTATTCAATTATTAAAATTAAAACTAATTAAAAAAGTATCGCTTATTACGCCCAACATCCCTGAGGCAGAAATTTTGACTAAAACAAAAATTATAACAAAAGAGGATATGATTTTTGCTGCCAATAAACTTATAGGGTTAGGTGCAAAAAATGTACTGATAAAAGGTGGCCATTTAAAACATAAAAATGTAATAGATATTTTAATAAACACAAAAGAAATTAAAATCTTTAAAAGCGAGCGTCACAAAACAAAGAATACTCATGGTACAGGTTGTACTTTATCTAGCTCAGTTACAACTTTTCTTTCATGTGGAAAAACAGTAAAGAAATCTTGTGAGCTTGGCATTAAGTATGTAAATTCAGCAATTAAATCAAACCCGCAATATGGAAAAGGTCATGGCCCAATTAACCATCTCACTTCCTTAAAAGTAAACAGAAAATTTAAATAATGAAAAATATAGTCGTTGTTGGATCTCAATGGGGTGACGAAGGCAAAGGAAAAATTGTTGATTGGTTATCCGAACAGGCTGATGTGGTAATAAGATTTCAAGGAGGTCACAATGCTGGCCACACTTTAGTGATTGATGGTGTTACATATAAATTGAGATTACTGCCATCTGGCATAGTTAGAGAAGGCAAAATATCAATTATTGGCAACGGAGTTGTCGTAGATCCATGGGCTTTATTAGAGGAAATAGAAGAAATAAAATCTAAAGGTGTAGAAGTAAATGTAAATAATTTTATTATTTCAGAATCTGCAAATTTGATTTTGCCTTTTCATAGGGAAATGGATGAGATTAGGGAAGATGCAGCAGGAAAAAGTAAAATAGGAACCACAAGACGTGGAATTGGACCGGCTTATGAAGATAAAGTCGGGAGAAGATCCATAAGAGTTATGGATCTAAGTTCTGAAAAAAATTTAGATCAAAGACTTGATTCTGTATTAGTTCATCATAATGCAATTAGAAAAGGTCTGGGAAAAAAAATTTTTGAAAAAGATCAGCTTAAATCTGATTTGCTTAAAATAGCACCTAAAATATTAGAATTCTCTCAGCCAGTTTGGCAAAAGATTGATCAATTTAAAAAACAAAAAAAGAAAATTTTATTTGAAGGAGCCCAAGGGATTTTACTTGATGTAGATCATGGAACTTATCCTTTTGTAACTTCTTCTAATACAGTTGCCTCAACCGCAGCGACAGGAACCGGTTGCGGCCCTAATTCGATAAATTATGTTCTTGGAATTACAAAAGCTTATACAACAAGAGTTGGAGAAGGTCCTTTTCCTACAGAGTTAACAGATGATATTGGTGAACTTTTAGGAACACGTGGAAAAGAATTTGGAACTGTTACAAGTAGAAAAAGAAGATGTGGATGGTTTGATGGTGTTTTAGTAAGGCAGACTATTAAAGTTTCAGGCATTGATGGTATTGCTTTAACGAAATTAGATGTACTTGATGAATTTGACGAAATTAAAATGTGTGTTGCTTATGAAATTGACGGTAAAAGATTAGATTATTTACCTGCTGCTGTTGAAGACCAAATAAAAATAAAACCAATTTATGAAACTTACCCAGGATGGAAAGTTTCTACGAATGGAATCAAAAATATGGACTTGTTACCTGAAAATGCAAAAAAATATATTTTTGCAGTAGAAGATTTTATTGGTGCAAAAGTATCAAGTATTTCAACTAGTCCAGAAAGAGATGATACTATCTTAATTGAAAATCCTTTTGAAGTTTAGTTTGCGGGCAAAAGATTTTTTGATTTTGCCAACAGAAGCATATGCTTTTGTAGTTTTTCAAATGCTTTATTTTCAATTTGTCTAACTCTTTCTCTGCTAATTTTGTATTTTTTACTTAAATCCTCTAGTGTAGTTGGGTCATCATTAAGTCTTCTAGAGTATAAAATTTCTCTTTCTCTATCGTTAAGAACTTTAATAGAGTCTTTTAATAAATCTTTTCTTTGCTCCATTTCTTCGTGGTGAGCAAATTTTAAATCATGATCAAGTTCTTTATCAACCAGCCAGTCTTGCCATTCATCGCCATCTTCTCCAACTTGAGCATTTAACGAGAACTCCTTCCCAGAAAGTCTTCTATTCATTGAAACGACTTCTTCTTTACTCACATCGAGCTTATTAGCTATATGATCAACATGTTCATCTCTTAAGTCTCCTTCAGTCTCTGGAGAAATTTGATTTTTAATTTTTTTTAAATTAAAAAATAATTTTTTTTGAGCAGTTGTAGTTCCAATTTTGACTAGACTCCAAGATCTTAGAATATATTCTTGAATAGAGGCCTTAATCCACCACATTGCATAAGTTGCCAATCTAAAACCTTTTTCTGGTTCAAATTTCTTAACAGCTTGCATAAGACCCACATTTCCCTCTGAAATCATTTCATTAATAGGTAAACCATATCCTTTGTAGCCCATAGCAATCTTTGCAACCAATCTTAGGTGACTAGTGACAAGTTTTTCTGCAGCTTTAATATTACCAGTTGTTTTCCAATTTTTTGCTAGCATATATTCCTCTTCTGCAGCTAACATCGGAAATTTTTTAATCTGCTCTAAATATGCAGATAGCCCTCCTTCATTAGAAAGTGTTGGCAGATTGTTACTCATTGTTGTACTCATAGAAGTGTTTATTTAATTAATTATAGCTAATTTTCAATAATTTATTCTTCAGTGTTTCTAAGCTTTTTTAGAATATTATTTAGATCTTGTGGCAAAAGTGAGGAAAAAATCATCTCTTTCTTGGTACGTGGATGAATAAATCCTAAAGTTTTTGCATGCAGGAATTGTCTATTTAGTTTAGTAATTGAATTTTGGATGTCTAAATCGATATTTTTTAATTTTTTATATTTTTTTTTATATTTATCATCTCCAACTAGACTATTACCTTTGTAATTCATATGGACTCTTATTTGATGTGTTCTTCCAGTTTCTAATTTACATTCAACTAAACTTAAAGTTGGTGTTTTCTGGTTTTCAAAAATTTCAAGTGTTTTATAATTTGTTACAGCTTTTTTACCTTTAGAATTACTAACTTCCATAAGTTGTCTATTTTTTGAACTGCGAGTTATAAATGTTTCAATCTTTCCTGAAGATGGTCTTAATTTTCCCCATATTAAAAGTTGGTACTCTCTTATAATTGTATGATCACTAAATTGTTTTGATAAATTTTCATGAGTTTCATTGTTTTTTGCAATTACAACTAAACCAGAAGTGTTTTTATCAATTCTATGAACAATACCAGGTCTTAACTCATCACCTATATTTGATAAAGAATTCTTATCATAATGCATCAATGCATTAACAATTGTTTTATCATAATTTCCAGCCCCAGGATGCATGATTACTCCGGCAGGTTTATTAATAACTAATAGATCAAAATCTTCGTATATTATTTCTAATTTAAATTCGTAGGGTTTGAGGGATGCTATTTCAGGCTCTGGAATCTTAAGATTTATAGTGTCACCAATTGAGACTTTTTTTGATGGACTTTTAATTATTTCATTATTTAATGTTAAATTTTCTTTTAAAATTAAATTTTTAATTCTAGTTCTACTAATTAATTCCTCTCTTTTGTTAATTAAAACATCAACCCTTAAATTCTTCTCATCCTCTTTGACTATAAAATTAATGTTTTTTTCCATAAAATATAATAATAATACTATATGCGCTTGTAGCTCAACTGGATAGAGCGCCTGACTTCGGATCAGGAGGTTCTGGGTTCGACTCCTAGCAGGCGCACCAACTTATTCACCCATATTTATTAAAGTTCCCTTATCTCTTGCTTTATCGAAAGAGTAATAAAACACAAAAATTGACAAAATTAAATAAAATCCATTAAGATAAATTGCAGTAAGAATATTTTCATAATTTACCATCCCATTAACTAAAATATTTCTTGTTTCTTCAAATATATAAACTAGTGGAAGAGCGAATGCGATTGATTGGAAGATTTCTGGTAATATTTCAACTGGATAATAAATACAGCCAAAAGGTGCTAATAAAAACATAGTCGACCATGCAATATTCTCAAAAGATGGTCCAAATCTTAACAATCCCGCAGAAACAAAAAGACCAAGAGTAATTCCAAATAAATATAGACTTAAAAAAAGAAATGACAAAGGAAGACCAAGTTTTAACAAGGATATACCAAACAATGGAGAAGTTAATAAAATTGCTGGAATTAATCCAATTAATGCTCTTATTAAAGCAGTGAATACGAGGGAAACAATTATTTCACTAATTTTCATAGGTGCGATAAATAGATTTGTAAAATTTCTACTCCAAATCTCTTCTAAAAATAACATATTAAAGCCAATACTAGTCCTAAATAAAAAATCATATAGAATTGCACATGATAGTATGACTCCTACTGCACCACTATAATAAGAACTATGGGCTGCAAAAAAATTAGAAATAAATCCCCAAAGAGTAATTTGAATTGAAGGCCAATAAATTAAATCTAAAATTCTAGGAAATGATCTAGTAATTAAATAAAAGTGTCTTAAAAAAAGGCCATAAATTCTTATTAAATTCATTTTTCTTTTCTCGCTATTTCTAAAAATACTTCCTCTAAATTTCTTCTTCCATATTTTGTTATTAAATCTTCAGGAGTTCCTCTATCAACAATTAAACCTTCTTTCATCATTAGAACGGAACTACATAATCTTTTCACTTCTTCCATATTATGAGAGGCAAGCAAAACTGATATTTTTTTTTCATTTTTGTAATCCTCTAGAAAAGATCTTACAAAATCACCTGTTTCAGGATCTAATGAAGCAGTAGGCTCATCTAACAAGAGTACCGTTGGATCATTTATTAAAGCTTTAGCAAGACTTACCCTATTTTTTTGTCCAGAGGAAAGTTCCCCAGTAATTTTGTTTAAAAGGTCTTTTAATCTAAGCTTATTTGCTAAGTGATCTATACGATCATTTAAATTTTGAATATTATATAATTTTCCATACACAATTAAATTTTGTTTTACTTTAAGTTTTTTAGGCAATTCAATATAGGGTGAAATAAAATTCATTTTATGGAGAAGTGAAATTTTATTTTTTTCAATATTCATTCCGTTGATTAAAACTTTTCCACTACTTGGTTTTAATAATCCTAAAATCATTCCAATAGTTGTGGTTTTACCACATCCATTTGGTCCTAATAAACCAACCATTTCATTTTCATTAATTTTAAAACTTATATTAGCTACTGCTTCTTTATCTTTATATTTTTTAGAAAGATTGATTATTTCAATAGAATTAGTCATTAATATTTTGATGCTCTTTTTAATCTATCGTTAATAGTTTTGCCAAGACCTTTGTTGGGGATATTCTCAACTGCAATCCTTTTAAATCCATCGTTCTTTATCTTTCTTAAAATTGAATATAGGTTTTTTGCAGCCTCTTCTATATTTTTCACTTTTGATAAATAATAATAGTTTTTAAAGTTTAATTTTCTTTTTTTTATTAATAAATAAGCCTCATTTTTTTTTGGTTTTTTAACATTAATTCTTAAAGGTATTCCAGGTGAGTAATGTAACGGAAATAGACCAGGTGATAATTTTTTTTTTGAATGTGTATTAATTAATAATTTTTTTTTTAAAACTTTTTCAATTTTTTTGGTATCTAGACCTCCATATCTTAAAAGCGACGGTTTTTCTAAAAGATTTAATATTGTGGACTCAACTCCAATTTTACTTTTTCCTCCACTTAAAATATATTTTAATTTTGAACCAAATTCCTCTTTTACATCAGATGGTTTAACTGAGCTTAATCCTGATGATATATTTGCGCTAGGTGCAGCTACTGGATAATCTAAATTTTTTAATAAATTTCTGAATAATTTATGTTTAGGAAAACGTACGGCAATACTTTTTTTATTATTAGTAACAAATTTTGATATTTTTGAGTTATATTTTAATTTTAAAATATAAGTTATTGGACCTGGAGAAAATTTTTTGTAAAGTTTTACAAAATTATTATTGATGTCACAATCCTCCTTAAGTCTTTGGATATCATAATAATGGACAATAAGCGGATTGTTAAATGGTCTTTTTTTAAGACTAAATATTTTCTTAACAGCACTATTTGAGTAAGCGTTTGCAGCTAATCCATAAACGGTTTCTGTTGGTACAGCAACACAATGATTGTTATCTAAATATTTTTTTGCTTTTTTGATATTTGATTGAATAGATTTCATGTATTAATAATTATTAATATATGAAAGATAAAATATTACCACTTGATTATGATCAGTACTCAATTGAGGAGCTTACAGAAAAAGCAAATAAAATTATAGAATCTCTAGAGAAGGAAAATAATTTAATTAATTCAGTTGACGCTTATCAAGAACTTATAAAATTAAATAATATTATTGAAAAGAAATTTCACAAAAATTTTAAATCTATTGGTGAAGAGACAAATAAAAAGATTAAAGAGATAACTAAAAAAAATGAGAGAAAAGCTTAATAAAATAGCAAAGGACACAAATATATTTCTTGGAAAATATATTAATTCACAGAAATACTCACAGTTAACAGCACCCATGAAGTATGGTTTATTTCCAGGTGGAAAAAAAATAAGATCTAAAATCTTAATTGACTTAGGGTCATTATTTTCTATTGATTATAAAACATTGATAATAATTGGGTCAGCAGTTGAATGTATTCATGCTTATTCACTCATTCATGACGATCTACCCTGCATGGATGATGATGATATAAGAAGAGGAAAACCTTCAACTCATATTAAATTTGGAGAGTCTACAGCAGTTCTAGCAGGAAATTCATTATTAACTTTAGCTTTTGAAATTTTATCAAGTCCTAAATTGAAATTAAATGAAAAGATAAAAATCAGCCTAATCAAAAAGTTATCAGAATGTTCAGGTCATTTAGGAATAGCTGGTGGGCAATATTTAGATTTAAGCTATGAGAAAAAAAAAATTTCTAGGAATAAAATATTAGAAATGGAAATAAAAAAAACAGGAATGTTATTTAGTTTTTGTTGTGCAGTCCCAGCAATAATTAAGAAAAAAACAACTCAAGAAGTTAAATTTTTTGAAAATATCGGATCAAAAATTGGTCTTTTATTTCAAATAGCTGATGATTTAATTGATCTGAAAAGTAAATCTAAGGAAGCTGGAAAAAAAACAGGAAAAGATCAAAAAAAAGGTAAGGCAACACTTATAAATTTAATAGGCTATGATGACTCAGTTAACTATTGTGATAAGATAATTAAAGATATTAATAAGAATTTAATAAAATACGGTTTAAGATCTGAAGAAATAAATGAAACATTGGACTATATATTGAATAGAAAAAAATGAAAACAAACTATCAATTTTTAAATAATATCAACTTTCCATCTGATTTAAGAAAAATTTCTGAAGATAATTTACAAAAAGTAGCAGATGAGGTTAGGGAGGAAATGATTAGTGCTGTTTCAGAGACAGGAGGTCACCTTGGTGCTGGTTTGGGAGTAGTTGAATTGACAGTCGCACTTCATTATGTTTTTGATACTCCAAATGATAAATTAATTTGGGATGTTGGACATCAATCTTACCCTCATAAAATTTTAACTGGAAGAAAAGATAAAATTAGGACTTTACGAAAAGGTGATGGTTTATCAGGTTTTACAAAAAGATCTGAAAGTGAGTATGACCCATTTGGAGCAGCTCATAGTTCAACATCTATTTCATCAGCATTAGGAATTGCAGAGGCAAATAAATTAGAAAATAAGTCTTCCAATGTAATAGCCGTAATCGGCGATGGAGCAATTAGTGCCGGTATGGCTTACGAAGCTATGAATAATGCTGGAGCGTCTAAGACAAAAATGATTGTTATTTTGAATGATAACGACATGTCAATTGCAAAACCAGTCGGTGCAATGAGAACCTACTTGGCAAAATTATTTACTGGTAAGATATATTTTAGTTTAAGGGAAACCTTTAAATTAATTACATCTGCGTTTTCAAAAAGATTTAGTGTTAAAGCAGGAAAAGCAGAAGATTTTTTCCGTTCAGCAGTAACAGGAGGTACATTGTTTAGTTCACTAGGTTTTTATTACGCAGGTCCTATAGATGGTCATGATTTATCAAGCCTAGTTCCGATTTTAAAAAATGCAAAAGACTCAAGACATGAGGGTCCAATAATGATCCATATTAAAACTCAAAAAGGGAAGGGTTATTCTTATGCAGAAAAAGCAAATGACCATTATCATGGAGTATCAAAATTTAATGTTGAGACTGGAGAACAGTTAAAGAGTAAATCTAATATTCCGGCTTATACAAAAGTTTTTGCAAACACGTTAGTGAAACATGCAAAAAAAGATAGCAAAATAGTTGGAATAACAGCAGCTATGCCAGGAGGGACTGGCATGGATATTTTTGGAAAGGAGTTTCCAAATAGAATGTTTGATGTAGGGATAGCAGAACAACATGCAGTAACTTTTGCTGCAGGTTTAGCAACAGAGGGTTATAAACCATACGCTGCAATTTATTCTACATTTTTACAGAGAGCATATGATCAAGTTGTCCACGATGTTGCCATTCAAAGTTTACCAGTAAGATTTGCAATAGATAGGGCAGGATTAGTTGGTGCTGATGGATCAACACATGCTGGTTCATTTGATATAACTTACCTATCAACTTTACCTAACTTTGTAGTAATGGCTGCAAGTGATGAAGCTGAACTAGTTAAAATGATTAATACCTCAGTAGATATAAATGATAGACCTTCTGCAGTTAGATATCCAAGAGGAAATGGAGTAGGTGTTGATCTCCCATCAATAGACGAAAAAATTGAAATTGGTAAAGGGAGAGTCGTTCAACAAGGAACACAAGTTTGTATTTTAAACCTCGGTACTCGACTTGAGGAGTGCAAGCTAGCTGTAGAGGAATTAAAAGTAAAAGGAGTTTCAACAACTTTGATAGACGCTAGATTTGCTAAGCCTTTAGACGAAGAACTTATACTAAAATCTGCTAAGGAACATGAGCTTATGATTACTGTTGAAGAAGGATCAATAGGTGGTTTCGGATCTCATGTTAAAAATTTATTAGCTGAAAAAGGAGTATTTGATAAAGGTTTAAAATTTAGATCAATGACTTTACCAGATGAATTCATTGAACAAGATGATCCAAAAAAAATGTACGATAAAGCTGGATTAAATAGTTCTCAAATTTCTAAGAAAATTGCTGATATTTTGTTTCAAAAGGAGACAATTAGAGTTGTGAAAAATTAATTTAAGCTAACTACATTGTGCTTTATTCATTAAGTAGTGGTCAAGTAAAACACAGTTCATCATAGCTTCACCAATTGGTACAGCTCTAATTCCTACACAAGGATCATGTCTGCCTTTAACAGATATTGAAGTATTTTTCCCAAATTTATTAATAGTTTTTCTACTAGTTAAAATTGAGGATGTTGGTTTGACAGCAAAAGATGCAATAATTTCTTGGCCCGTAGAAATTCCACCAAGAATTCCACCCGCTTTATTTGAATTGAATTTCAATTTATTTCCTTTTGAAGAAATTTCATCTGAATTCTGTTCTCCACTTAATTGTGCTGAGTTCATTCCTGCACCAATATTTACACCTTTAACTGCATTAATGCTCATTAGACCTGAGGCTATGTCAGTATCCAATTTTGAATAAATTGGAGCACCTAAACCAACTGGGATACCTCTCGCTCTTATTTCAATCACTGCTCCACAAGAGGATCCTGATTTTCTTACACCTAGTAAATATTTTTCCCATAATTTAATCATTGATTTATCTGGACAAAAAAATGGATTTTTTGAAATTACTTTATCGTTCCATTGATTTGTGTCACATCCAAGAATCCCTAGCTGAGTTACTGCACCAATTACTTTAAATTTTTTACCTAATTTTTTTTGAAGTACGACTTTTGCTATTGCACCAGCTGCTACACGTGCTGCAGTTTCTCTAGCAGAGGATCTGCCACCACCTCTATAGTCTCTAATTCCATATTTTTTAAAATAAGTAAAATCTGCATGACCTGGTCTGAACTTGTCTTTAATATTACTATAATCTTTGGATCTCATATCTTTGTTGTAGATTATGAGAGAAATAGGTGTTCCTGTAGTTTTGCCCTCAAACACACCTGACAATATTTGAACTTTATCATCCTCCTTTCTCTGAGTTGTAAATTTAGATTGTCCTGGTTTTCTTTTGTCTAATTCTATTTGAATATCTTGCTGTTTAAGAGTTATGTTTGGAGGACATCCATCAACAATACAACCAATTGCAGGTCCATGAGACTCTCCCCAAGTTGTGAAACGAAATAGCTTTCCAAAAGTATTAAATGACATTATTTATATTATATAGATTATTTTGTTAAAATTATGAATCAAAAAAACTCTTTAGGTATTAATAGTTGCTTTCTAGATATAGATGATCCGTTTGATTTATTTCATGAATGGATGGAGGAAGCAAAGAAAACCGAGCCAAATGATCCAAACGCTGTTGCTTTGGCAACATCTGATAAAAAAAACATTCCTTCAGTAAGAATGGTTTTACTTAAAGATTTCAATAAAGATGGATTTGTATTTTATACAAATCTAAACAGTCAAAAGGGAAATGAATTAAAAGAAAATCCGAATGCTGCGATGTGTTTTCATTGGAAAAGTCTCTTAAGACAAATTAGAATTAATGGAAAGGTGTCATTAGTTTCTGATCAGGTTGCAGATGAATATTATTCTTCTAGAGCGTATGAAAGTCGAATAGGAGCATGGGCTTCTAAGCAAAGTGAAGAATTAAATTCTCGAGAACAATTATTAAAATCTATACAAGATTACAAAAAAAAATATAGCAACAAATCAGATGTACCAAGACCAAGTCACTGGTCTGGATGGATTTTATCTCCAGATAGTATTGAATTTTGGCTAGATGGTGAAAACAGAATCCACGAGAGATTAAAATATAATAAAGATAACTCCGGGAAGTGGATAAAGTCTTTATTAAATCCTTAAAAATTTCTTGATAAACTAAATGATGTTAATTTTTTAAGAATATTTTTCTCTTCAGAATCTTTAAATACACTTAGAGAATTAGAGGCTAAATTTATATAGTGCTTTGCTTTTTGATAGCATTCCTGAATTATTTGATACTTATTTATAAGAGATATAATTTCATTAAAGTCATCTTTTGTTCTTAAATCTTTTTTAAACATATTTGATAAAATTTTCTTTTCATCATTTCCTAATCTTTGAAAAAGTAAAATTATTGGTAACGTAATTTTTCCTTCAAAAAAATCCTGACCAATTTTTTTGCCAAATAGTTTTAGCTCAGCATTATAGTCTAGTGTGTCGTCTGCTATTTGAAAAGTTAATCCTAAGTTTCTTCCATAAAATTCTAAAGCATCTTTTTCTTTATTTTCCGCATTAGATAAAATTGCACCAACTTTAGTTGATGCTGCAAATAACTCAGCAGTTTTTGCTGAGATTATTTTTAAATATGTTTCTTCCAGCATATCAACTTCACCTTTGTGTTGTAGTTGCAAAACTTCTCCTTGAGCAATTTTAGATGAAGTGGAAGATAATAATTTTAAAACTTCTAGGTTCCCATCTTCTACCATCATTTCAAAACATCTACTCAATAGATAATCTCCTATTAAAACTGACGAATGATTATCCCAAACTTTATTTAAAGTTTCTTTCCCTCTTCTAACAGTACCTTCATCAATTACGTCATCATGCATCAATGTTGCACTGTGAATTAATTCAACACACGCAGCTAAATTTATATCTCTAGAGCCTTTAGAGTAACCGCATAATTTTGCACTACCCAATGTTAGTAAAGCTCTTAGTCTTTTTCCTCCTGTTTCTATATGATAATCTGTCATTTTTTGAACCAGCTGAACGTCACTAGATAATTTTGATTTTATTTTTTCTTCGGTTAAAACCAGTTTTTCTTCAACCGAGTCTTTTAGCTGAAAATATGAATCATTTATTTGATTTTTAAGCTGTACAACTGTTCCCATAAGATTTTTAAATTAGTATAATTTGTTTATATATATTACTTATCAATTGACGCACCAGTTTCTTCAATTATAAGTAGTCTTTATATTCAATAAATAATTCTATAAGACTTACCTATGTTCTCTTTTTTTAAAAAGAAAAAAATTGTTGCTCACTTAAAATTGAGTGGGGTAATTGGTAATGCAGGAAAATTTAAACAAGGTATTGATTTTGCAGGTCAAGAAGAACTAATTAAAAAGGCTTTTTCTCTAAAAAAAGCGGCATGTGTTGCTTTATCAATCAATTCTCCAGGAGGATCACCAGTTCAATCACATTTAATCTATAGCTTTATTAGACAACAAGCAAAAAAACATAAAAAAAAAGTTATTGTATTCGCTGAAGACGTAGCAGCTTCAGGAGGCTATTTGATTTCTTGTGCTGGGGACGAAATTTATGCAAATTCAAGTTCAATAATTGGGTCCATAGGAGTGATATATTCTTCTTTTGGATTTACAGAGTTGATAAAAAAAATTGGGGTTGAAAGAAGAGTTCATACTGCTGGCAAAAACAAAAGCACACTTGATCCATTTTTAGAAGAAAAAAACGAGGATATTGAAAGATTAAAAAATATTCAATTGGATCTTCATAAAGACTTTATAGATGTTGTTGAAAAAAGCAGAGGATCAAAATTAAATAAATCTGATGTAGAACTTTTTTCAGGTGAGTTTTGGTCAGGCAGTAAGGCAAAAAATTTAGGATTGATTGACGGAATAGGTAACGCACATGAAATATTAAAAGATAAATTTGGTGAGGATGTAATTATTAAAAAATTTGAAAAATCAAAAGGGTGGTTAAGTCAAAAACTTTCCTCATCTAGCAATCAAGTGGATCAAATAGCTAGTATTTTAGATGAAAGATCAATTTGGCAAAGATATGGTTTCTAAAGCAAAAAAAGAAAAAAAAAAAATTCAAACATTCCAAGATACAATTTTAAATCTTCAGAAATTTTGGAGTAAAAAGGGATGCGTTATTCTTCAGCCTTACGATATGGAGGTTGGTGCGGGAACTTTTCATCCAGCTACTACCCTAAGATCATTAGGAACTAAACCATGGAAAGCAGCTTACGTGCAACCATCAAGAAGACCCACAGATGGAAGATATGGAGATAATCCAAACAGGTTACAACACTATTATCAATTTCAAGTTTTAATCAAACCTTCTCCTGAAAACATAAAAAAACTTTATTTAAATAGTTTGTCTATTATAGGAATAGATCATAATGATCATGATATTAGGTTTGTTGAAGATGATTGGGAAAGTCCAACATTAGGTGCCGCAGGATTGGGATGGGAAGTATGGTGTGATGGAATGGAAATTACTCAATTCACCTATTTTCAACAAATGGCTGGATTTAATTGTAAACCTGTATCAGTTGAAATCACTTATGGTTTAGAAAGAATTTGTATGTTCACTCAAAAAGAAAAAAATGTTTATGATTTATTGTGGAATGATGAAGGTGTAAAATATAAAGAAGTTTTTCATCAAGCTGAGAAAGAATTTTCAGCATACAATTTTGAACATGCAAATGTAGAAACACTTTTGAAAATGTTTGAAATGCATGAGTCTGAGGCAAAAGATTTGGTAGAAAAAAAAATTTCATTACCAGCATATGATCAATGTTTAAAAGCCAGTCATGTGTTTAATATTCTAGATGCAAGAGGCGCAATCAGTGTCGCACAAAGAGCTGGTTATATTACTAGAATAAGAGATATTACAAAATCTGCAGCTGGCGTTTGGTTAAATAGTCAAAAATAATGTCAGAGTTTTTTTTAGAATTATTTAGTGAGGAAATACCTTCAAATCTTCAACAAAATTTAAGGGAAGACTTACTTAAAAGTTTTAATGATTTATTTTTAGAAAAATCAATTTTATTTAAAAAAAGCTCGTCATATTCAACACCAAACAGACTAGTGGTATTATTTGAAGGTGTTCAAAAAAATGTTGCACTAAAATCTGAGGAGATTAAAGGTCCAAATATTAAGTCACCAGAAGCAGCACTCGAGGGGTTTGTTAGGTCAAATAAAATCTTAAAAAAGGATCTCTACCAAAAGAAAACAGACAAAGGAGAATTTTATTTTTTCAAAACAAAATCAAAAAAATTGCACACACATGAATTATTAGAGGAATTTATCCCAATATTGTTAAGCAAAATTCAATGGAAAAAATCAATGTATTGGGGAACTTTCGACCTAAATTGGGGCAGACCTTTAAAGTCAATTCTAGCTGTATTTGATAAAAAAAAGTTAAATTTTAATTTTCATCACCTAACATCTTCTAACTCAACTTTTATTGATAAAGAATTTGAGGAAAATAAAAAGTCTTTCTTAGAATTTAAAAATTATAAAAGTTTTTTTAAAAAAATTGACATTATCGTTGATCACAACGAAAGAAAAAAATTAATAGAAAAAAAATTTAACAATATATTAAAAAATAAAAATATTAAGATTCAAAATAATCCCAAATTACTTAATGAGGTTGTAGATTTAACAGATCAACCAAATATCCTACTTTGCGAATTTGATAAGAAATTTTTGAATATTCCAAAAGAAATATTAATTATTACCATGCAATACCATCAAAAATATTTTCCTATATTTGATAATAAAGAGAATATTACTAATGAGTTTTTAGTGGTTGCAAATAAAAAAGATAAAAAGGGATTAATTAAATTAGGAAATGAAAGAGTGGTCGAGGCAAGATTAAACGACGCAGAATTTTTTTGGAAAAAAGATAAATCTCAAAATATGGTCAAAAAAGTTACTGATTTAAAATCAATGAATTATTTTAAAGGATTAGGAAGTTATTTTGATAAAGCTCAAAGAATGAGAAAATTGGGTGGTATGATATCTGATGAACTTTTAATCAGTAAAGAAAAAGTTGAATTATCAGCTTCAATTTGTAAAGTTGATTTATTATCAGAGCTAGTGGGTGAATTTCCAGAACTCCAAGGTGTAATGGGAGGTTATTTTGCTAACGCACAAGGTTTTGATAAAGATTTGGTTCTGGCAATAAGTGAGCAATATTTACCATCAGGTTCAGGCTCAAGAGTCCCAAAAAAACCATTTAGTATAGCTCTTTCTTTAGCTGATAAGATAGATACTTTAGTAGGTTTTTTTGGTTTAAACCAAAAGCCAACAAGTTCTAAAGATCCATATGCTTTAAGAAGACTAGCATTAGGGGTAATAAGAATAATAATTGAAAATAAAAAAGATTTTAAAATTAAAGATTTAATTAATTATTCCTCAAGCCTGTATTTAGATCAAGGATTTGAAATTGATAACCAATCTTTACAAAATGAAATATCAGATTTTTTAATGGATAGATTAAAATATCACATGAAGGAGGAAAATATTAGAAATGATATAATACAAGCGTCAACCAGTTCTTTTAACTTAGATCAATCTGTTATAATTTTTAATAAAGCTAAACATTTAAATAAAATTATTAACAAATCGGATGGTTTAGATATTATTGCAAGCTATAAACGAGCCTCAAACATTTTAGACGGTGAATTAAAAAATGATAAAATAGAATTATCAAATACAACTGACCCTAGTATTTTTAAAACTGAGTTAGAAAAAAACCTATTTAAAAAAATTAGCGATTTAAGGAAATATTTTTCAGGTATTAATAAAGATGAAAATTATGTTCAAACGTTGGATAATCTAGCTAGCGTCAAAAGGGAGGTGTTTGACTTTTTTGACAATGTAATTGTGAATGAAGATGATCCAGTCATAAAGAAGAACAGGCTGGAACTAATTCAAATGATGTGTAAAACATTTAACAATTATGTTAATTTTTCTCTAATAGATTCCCATTAATGAAAAAACTTATATTAAACTTTAATTCTAAGGAAACTAAAAAAATTAAAAATCCAAAAAATTTTTTAGGAGGAAAAGGTGCTAATCTTTCTGAAATGGGAAGAATGGGTCTTCCAGTGCCCCCAGGTTTTACAATATCTACAAAAGTTTGCGAAATTTTTTATAAAGATAAAAAAAAATTAAATAAAAATTTGATTTCTCAAATTAAAAAAGAATTAAAATTAATTGAAAAAGATGTTTCTAAAAAATTTGGAGACCTAAAAAACCCACTTTTGCTATCTGTACGTTCTGGCGCAAGAGTATCAATGCCAGGTATGATGGATACTATTCTAAATCTGGGTCTGAATGATAAGACAGTTAAAGCTTTAGCAATTAAAACCTCTAATGGAAGATTTGCTAAGGACAGTTATAGAAGATTCATCCAAATGTACGGCAATGTGGTAATGGGTGTCGAAGGTTACCATTTTGAGGAATTAATTGAAAATTATAAACTTACGAAAGGTGTTTTGCTAGATACAGATTTAGATGAAGGTGATTGGGATGGATTAATCGAAGACTTTAAAAGAACAGTAAAAGAAAAGTCTAAAAAAGATTTTCCACAAGATGTTTATGAACAATTGCTAGGAGCAATATCTGCTGTATTTTTATCTTGGGAAAGCAATAGAGCAAAAGTTTACAGAAAAATAAATCAAATCCCAGCCGAGTGGGGTACTGCTGTAAATGTTCAATCAATGGTTTTTGGAAATATGGGTGATGATTGTGCAACAGGAGTTGTGTTCACAAGAAATCCATCAGATGGATCAAATGCAATATATGGGGAGTATTTAATTAATGCACAAGGTGAAGATGTTGTAGCAGGTACAAGGACACCCCAGTACATCACTAAAAAAGCTAGGCAAAATGCTAAAGTAAAAGAAATTTCTATGGAGGAGTCTATGCCAAAAGTTTTTAAAGAACTCCAAAAAATTTTAAAAAAATTAGAGAAACATTACAAAGATATGCAAGACGTAGAGTTTACAGTCGAAAGTAATAAACTATGGATGCTTCAAACAAGGTCAGGCAAAAGGACAGCAAAATCGGCAGTTAAAATTGCAGTTGATATGGTTAAAGAAAAATTAATTTCAAAAAAAGAAGCCGTCCTAAGAATAGATCCTAACTCTTTGGATACACTTTTACACCCCACTTTGGATGAAAAAAGCTCAATTAATGTAATAGCGAATGGATTGCCAGCATCACCGGGTGCAGCCAGTGGTAAAGTTGTATTTACATCAGAAGAGGCTGAAAGACTGACTGCAATGATGCAAGATACAATTTTAGTAAGAGTAGAGACCTCTCCAGAAGATATACAGGGAATGCATGCTGCAAAGGGAATTTTAACAGCTAGAGGGGGAATGACAAGTCATGCAGCTGTTGTTGCAAGAGGTATGGGCAGACCATGTGTATCAGGATCAAGTGAAATTGATATAAACTATGAAAATAAATCTTTTAAAACTTCTTCAATGGAGATTAGAGAAGGAGATGTAATTACAATAGATGGATCAACAGGAAGAATTATTGCTGGAAGTGTTTCAACTGTGAAACCAGAAATATCTGGGGATTTTTCTAAATTAATGTCTTGGGCTGACAATTGTAGAAAGTTAAAAGTTAGAACAAATTCTGAAACTCCAAAGGACACTAAAACAGCAAAAGATTTTGGTGCAGAGGGTATTGGACTATGTAGAACTGAGCATATGTTTTTTGATGAAGAACGAATTTTGTCTGTAAGAGAAATGATATTATCTAAAACAGTAGAAGATAGATCAATAGCATTAGAAAAATTGTTACCACATCAAAGAAAAGATTTTATAGAAATTTTCAAAATTATGAGTGGATTACCTGTTACAGTAAGATTGTTGGATCCACCATTACATGAATTTTTACCACGTACTGAAAAGGAAATTAATGAAGTTGCTAACACAGTTAATCTGTCAGTTAAAGAAGTTGAAACAAGAATTGAGGAGCTACATGAACAAAATCCTATGTTAGGTCATAGAGGCTGTCGACTAGGAATATCTTTTCCTGAAATTTACGAAATGCAATGTAAAGCAATATTTGAAGCTTTAGCACACCTTAAAAAAAGTAAAATTAAATCTGCATTTCCGGAAATAATGATACCTTTAGTTTCCACAGAGGCTGAAATAAAAATAATGAAAGATTTAGTAATTGAAACTGCAAGCCAGGTTCAACAAGAACATAAATTGAAAATAGAATTTTTAGTTGGCACAATGATTGAGTTACCAAGAGCTGCTATAAAAGCAAAGGAGATTGCAAAGCATGCAGAATTCTTTAGTTTTGGAACAAATGATTTAACTCAAACTACTTTTGGGATAAGTAGAGATGATAGCGGTAAATTTTTGAATGATTATTTAGAAAACAAAATATTTTCTGTTGATCCTTTTGTTTCAATAGATGAAGGAGTTTCTGATTTAGTTGAAATAGCAGTAGAAAAAGGGAAAAAACAAAACAAAAATCTTAAATTGGGTATCTGTGGAGAGCATGGAGGAGATCCTCATAGTATATCTTTTTGCTCTAAAGTAGGTTTAAACTATGTTTCATGTTCACCTTATAGAGTTCCAATTGCGAGATTAGCGGCAGCACAAGCTGAAATAAAAAAAAATAAAACTTAATTAAATTATCAAATATTTCAATTTTATAATTTATTCGTACGTGCATACCTATCGTTTAAATTTAAATTTTCATTTTTTATTTTATTTAAATCACTATTCTTTTTTGCAAAAAAACCAAAACTTTTACTAGTATGAAGTTTTTTTGAATAATTTGATTCTTTACTTTTGAAAAAAAGATATATTTTATCTGAAATATAATTTAGTACATTTGCAATATATTTAATTTTAATTTTTTTAAATACAGATTCTGAATTTAATAGATGCATCCAACCTGATTCTGTGTGCCAAAAATGTACCATTTCCAAATCATTTATTTTGCATAAATTGTATAAAGCATGTGGAGAACAATGAAAAAAAGAGTTGCCATGCCATCTTTCCATAAAACTTGCTGAACCAACAACAACACCATCACTTTTAAGTATTCTGGATATTTCATTAAATGCTAAAAAAGGATTATAAAAATGCTCTATAGCTTGTGATGTAAAAACTATATCAAAAGTTTTATCTTTAAAAGGTAGGTTATGAACATCAGTTAAAAGATGAGCTGATTTTGAATTATAATCAGTCAAAATCACATTTTTTGCACCCAATTTATAAAAAACATCTTCATTTTCTCCATTACCACATCCAATATCTAAAATTGAGACATTGTTCTTTTTTTTAATTTCCTCATTTAACAAATAAGTCATTTCAACTCCAAATATTTTTTTGGAAAATAATTTAGTTGAATTGTTTTCTAGATAAGTAATGTTTAATTTTTTTTTTAATGATTCGTCTAGATCCAAATCTCCTAAGTAAAATTTTTTGAAAATTTTAGGCTCAGGAGTTTCAGCAAATAAAGGAAATTCAAGTTTTAATTTTTCGTTTTCATTTTTAATAATTCTTAGATCTGGAATTAAATTATTATCGATTTTAGTTTTATTAAAATCCTCTATATTTACATAAAGATAATCATTAACATTTCGTATAATCATTTGTTTTAATATATAAATATTTATAATAAATTTTTTTATTTATAAGCATATTGAAATTTTTCTACAAGTTACAAGTAATTTAAGTTTTGTTTAAATAACGTTGATAATGCAAACTTAATAAACAAATGAGTAGGGGCGTTCTGTTGCCAGGTGCCCCGACCCCCGTTTGCTTAATTAACTAAGTTAATTAGGCAGCAAGTGCGTAACTTTCGTTAGCAATTATAATTTAGCCCGTTACGGTGGAACAATTCCGAACGAAAGAATAGCCTTTAGTCACCCGTCGAATCTAGTTCACCCCCATAAGTTGCAATGGTGGAGGTGGTGGGTACTGCCCCCACGTCCGCAATGGTTATTACGAAATTCGTTTATCGTCGTAGTTGGAAAACCAACATTATTAATATAAAAGGAATTACAACAGATTCAATAACATTCATGAAATTAACTAAAGAACAAGAAAAAGAAATAAAAAATCAACAATCTCAAAGCAATCAAACAAAAAGAGTTACTGCTCCTGAGCTTGAAAACATCCTGTATGAAGCAATTCCAGCTTTAGATCATGGTTTTGTAAGAGTTGTTGATTATATGGGTGATGACACATCTATAGTTCAATCAGCCAGAGTATCGTACGGAAAAGGAACAAAACAAGTTTCAACTGACAAAGGTTTAATAAAATATTTGATGAGGCATTGGCACAGTACTCCATTTGAAATGTGTGAAATTAAATATCATGTTAAGCTTCCAATATTTATTGCAAGACAATGGATTAGACATAGAACAGCAAATGTAAATGAATATTCTGCAAGGTATTCAATTCTGGATAAGGAATTTTATTTGCCCTCACAAGAAAATTTAGCTGCTCAATCAACTAGTAATAGACAGGGTAGAGGAGATGTATTGGAAGGAAAACAGGCAGAGGAAGTTTTAGAACTTTTAAAAAGTGATGCAGAGAGAGCTTATGATAATTACGAGACTATGCTGAATGAAAGATTTGATGGATCAACTATTGATGAAAATAAAAAAGGTTTAGCAAGAGAGCTTGCAAGAATGAATTTAACATTAAATACTTATACTCAATGGTATTGGAAAACTGATTTATTAAATTTAATGAACTTTTTGAGATTAAGAGCTGATAGTCATGCTCAATATGAAATTAGAGTTTATGCTGACATAATGCTAGATACTGTAAAGAAATGGGTTCCTATTACTTATGATGCTTTTATGGATTATAGAGTTGGTGGTACCGAGGTTTCTGCAAAAGGAAAATTAATTATTCAAAAACTTATAAATAATGAAAATATAGATGTTGAAAGTTCTGGACTGTCTAAAAGAGAGTGGAATGAATTAATGACTGCTTTTGATCTTAAAGATAAGTTGATTTAATTTTTTCAGCAAAATTTAAATATATTTTAGAAATTTCATGATCAGGGTTAGTTTCAACAATTGGTTTTCCCTCGTCTCCAGTTTTACCCACTTCTGGATTAATTGGAATCTCACCCAAAAATTCTTTTTGAAATTCTTCAGCTGTTTTTTTAACCCCACCTTCTCCAAAAATTTTATATTTTTTTCCATCGTCTCCAATGAAAAAACTCATGTTATCAACTAAACCCAAGATCTTAACTCCAAGTTTATCAAACATTTTAATTCCTCTCTTAACATCTAAAAGGGCTACTTCTTGAGGTGTGCTCACTATTATTGCACCATCCATTTTTATTTCTTGAGAAAAAGTAAGCTGAGTATCACCAGTTCCTGGGGGCATATCAACGATAATAAAATCTAAATCTTTCCAGTTAACTTTTTGAGTAAAAGTTTTAATTGCACTTGTTACCATAGGACCACGCCATATCATTGGGGTTTGTTGGTCAGCTAAAAAACCAATTGACATACATTGAATGTTATATTTTGTAATTGGATCTAATTTTTGACCATCACTTTTAGGTTTTTCATTAATATCAAACATTTTAGGAACTGATGGACCATAAATATCGGCATCTAAAAGACCAACTTTGCATCCAACTTTTTTCAAAGCTAAAGCAAGATTCGACGCAAATGTAGATTTTCCAACACCACCTTTTGCACTAGAGATGGCTATAGTAAATTTAGTTCCAAGAATTGGATTTTTAGTGAATTTTTTAGGCTCTAGCTTGCTTTTCATTGCGGCACTAAGTTCAGGTTTTTTATCATCCATAAAAGTATCATTACTTGTTTTTTGCATTAAAGACACTATATAAGTTGACATATGTCAGACAATTTCAAAGGCCAAAGTCCTTGGGGAGCACCTCCTGGTGGAGGCGGTGGTGGAAATGGATCAGGTAGAGGCCCGACACCTCCAAATATTGATGAGTTAATTAGAGATCTGCAAGATAAAATAAAAAAATTCCTACCTGGTGGAAAAAGCTCAGGTGGAAAATCAATAAGTTTGATTTTATTAGTTTTAGTTTTTGTATGGTTAGCAAGTGGTCTTTATAGAGTGCTTCCAGATGAACAAGGTGTTGTTCTAAGATTTGGAAAGTTTGTAAAAACTACTCAACCTGGATTGAACTATCACATACCCTTTCCTGTTGAAACCGTACAAACTCCAAAAGTGACTAAAGTAAATAGAATGGATATTGGTTTTAGATCCGAGAGAGATAGCGGTTTTTCTACAGGCGGCGGTGTTGCTGATGTTCCACAAGAAAGCTTAATGCTAACTGGAGATGAAAATATTGTTAATATAGACTTTTCAGTGTTTTGGGTAATTAAAGACGCAGGTAATTTTTTATTTAAAATCCAAGATCCAGAGGGCACAGTTAAAGCAGCGGCTGAAACTGCAATGAGAGAAGTAATTGCCAAAAGTGATATTCAACCAATCTTGACCGAAGGAAGATCAAAAATTGAGCTCGAAACTCAAGAAATTATTCAAACTATTTTAGATGATTATGAAAGTGGAATTCAAATTACACAAGTTCAAACTCAAAAAGCTGACCCACCTGATCAAGTAATTGATGCGTTTAGAGATGTACAGGCTGCAAGAGCAGATATGGAAAGATCTAAAAATGAAGCCGAAGCATATGCAAATGATGTAATTCCAAGAGCAAGAGGGGAAGCGCAAAAAATTTTACAAGCAGCAGAAGCGTATAAAAAAGAGGTTGTTGCAAAAGCTGAAGGTGAAGCAAGCAGATTTATAGCAATTTACAATGAGTATAAAAATGCGAAAGCAGTTACTCAAGAGAGAATGTATTTAGAAACTATGGAAAAGGTTTTAGCTGATATAGATAAAGTAATTATAGAAAAAAATGCAGGTTCTGGTGTAGTTCCATACTTACCTTTGCCTGAATTGAAAAAGAAAGCGACAAATTAAAATGAAAGCTGGAAAAATATTAGCAGTAATATTAGTTGCAATTGGTGTTGTAGCTTTTTTATCAGTAATTATAGTTAAAGAAGTTAACCAAGCAATTATTCTTCAATTTGGTGACCCAAAAAGAATTATAATGAAGCCAGGATTAAACTTTAAAATTCCTTTCATTCAAAATGTTGTTTATTTGGATAAAAGAATTTTAAATTTAGATGCTCCACCAGAGGAGGTTATTGCATCAGATCAAAAACGTTTAATAGTAGATGCTTTTGCAAGGTTTCAAATTATTGATCCACTAAAATTTTACATTTCTGTTGGAAATGAAAGAGTTGCAAGATCTAGATTATCGACAATTATAAATTCAAGAATTAGAAATGTATTAGGTCAAGAGGAATTACAAACATTATTATCTAAAGATAGATCTAAGCAAATGGCATTAATTAAAGAAGGTGTCAATAACGAAGCACAAAACTTTGGAATTAATATTGTTGATGTCAGAATTAAAAGAGCAGATCTGCCTCAAGCAAACAGTGATGCAATTTATAGAAGAATGCAAACTGAAAGGGAGAGAGAAGCAAAAGAATTTAGAGCAAAAGGGGCAGAGATGGCAGTTACAATTACATCAACTGCAGACAAAGAAGTTACTGTAATCTTAGCAGATGCTCAAAAACAATCTGAGATCATGAAAGGAGAAGGTGATGGAGAAAGAAATAAAATATTTGCTGACGCCTTTGGCCAAGATCCAGAATTTTTTGCTTTCTATCGAGCTATGCAAGCATATGAAAAAGCTCTTATTGGTGGTGAAACCTCTTTAATTTTATCACCTGATAGCGAATTTTTTAAATTTTTTGGAAATATAAAACCTGAAATCCAACAATAATTCTTAAAATGCGTGAGCTAGTTATAGCTTTTGGTCTTTTCTTTTTTATTGAGGGTATTTTGTACGCCTTATTTCCAGCAAAAATGAAAAGTATGTTGAAAAAATTAGAACTTGTAAAAGATAGTCAACTTAGATCAGGTGGAATTATTTTTGCATTGTTAGGTTTTATAATTATTTATTTTATTAAGAATTAATATGCATAAGATTAAACTTATATTCTTTACCTTAGTTATATCATTTGGCTTTTCATTGAATGTAAACTCCAAACCAGTTCCTGCTTCCTTTGCAGATCTTGCAGAAAAATTAATGCCATCTGTTGTAAATATTTCTACAACAACTACTATCACAACAAAATCTAATCCTTTTCCTTTTCAATTTCCTCCGGGGTCTCCTTTTGAGGATATGTTTAAAGAATTTGGAACACCTCAGGAAAGACAATCAGCTGCTTTAGGTTCTGGGTTTATAATAGACGAGAAAGGAATTGTGGTTACGAATAATCATGTTATTCAAGATGCTGACGACATTATTGTAAGGGTAAATGGTGACCAAGAATTTAAAGCTAAGGTTTTAGGTGCTGACCCATTAATGGATATTGCTGTTTTACAATTAGAAACAGACGAAAAGTTTATCCCAGTTGCATTTGGTGACTCTGATAAAGCAAGAATTGGAGATTGGGTTTTAGCAATTGGTAATCCGTTTGGTTTAGGTGGAACTGTTACTGCCGGAATTATTTCAGCAAGAAATCGATCAATTGGTTTATCAAGATATGAAGATTTTATACAAACAGATGCATCTATTAACTCAGGAAATTCAGGTGGACCTTTATTTGATATGGAAGGAAATGTAATTGGAATTAATACAGCAATTCTTGGACGTAATGGTTCAATTGGAATTGGATTTTCTATACCATCAAACAGTGCTCAAATTGTAATTAAACAATTAATTGAATTTGGCGAAACAAAAAGAGGATGGTTAGGAGTTAGAATTCAAGATGTAACAAAAGAAATTGCTGAAGTTGAAAAATTAGACAAAGCAAGAGGAGCATTAGTTGCTAGCGTTGCTGAAAACAGTCCTTCACAAAAAGCAGGAATACAAGCTGGTGATATTATTTTAGAATTTAATGGAGAAAAAATAAATCAAATGAAAGAACTTCCAGCTATTGTAGCAAGAACTGAAGTTGGAAAAAAGGTTGAGGTTAAAATTTGGAGAGATAAAAAAGAGATTGTTAAAAATGTTATTTTAGGAAGATTAGAAACTTCAGATGATTTCAAAATAAGTAAAAATCAGGAAACTCAAAAACAAAATGATGAAGAGATCATTGAAAGTTTAAGAATAGCCGTAAGACCATTAACTAAAGAAGATATTAAAAGCAGAAAATTACCAAACCAAACGACTGGACTTGTGATAACAAAAATTGCAAAAAATAGTCCTGTAGCAAATTCAATAGAACTTAATAGTATTATTATTGAAGCTCAGAAGAAAAAAATTAGATTGGCCGATGATTTAAGAGAAATTACCAAAGAAGTTCTTAATTCAAATCAAAAAACAATTTTACTTGCTATTTATAACAATCAAAATCAACGAAGATACATCGGTGTTAAGTTAGACTGATCATGGATTTAAAATCCAAGATTATATTAATCTCAGGTCCAACAGCTTCAGGAAAATCAAGTTTTGCAATTAAGTTTGCCAAAAAAGTAAACGGAGAGATTATCAATGCAGATAGCATGCAAATATATAAAGAGCTTAAAATTTTATCAGCTAGACCAGATCCTAAAAAATATCAGAAAATAAAACATCACTTATATGGTTTTCATAGTGTAACAAAAAACTTCTCCACAGGCGATTGGCTTAAGCTAGTAATTAAGAAAATTAAGGAAGTTCAAAAAAGAAAAAAAATTCCAATTCTTGTTGGAGGTACAGGTTTATATTTTAAAGCTTTAACCAATGGTTTAGTTAAAATACCAAATATTTCATTAAAATTAAGGAATCAAATTAGAGATTTGCAAAAAAAACTTGGACAAAAGAAGTTTTATGAAAAACTATTAAAATTAGATCCATCCTCAAGAGGAAAAATAAACCCTACAGACACCCAAAGATCCATAAGAGCTTATGAAGTTAAAAAGTTCACAAAAAAATCTCTAACTGAATGGTTTAAAAACACAAAATCAAACTATGTGGAAGAAGATTTTTTTAAAGTTTATATTAATTTTCCTAGACAAGAATTAATAGAGCGTATCAATGTTAGAACAAGGAAAATGATAGAAAATGGAGCAATTAAAGAAGTAAAAGATTTCATAAAGTTAAGGGTTAGAAAAGATAAAAGTGCCAACAAGGCCATTGGAGTTAATGAAATTAGAGAATATTTAAAAAAACAAAAAAATTTGAATGATACTAAAGAAAAAATAGCCATAAAAACTAGACAATACGCCAAAAGACAAAGTACTTGGGCTAGAGGTAACATGATTAGTTGGACTAAATTAAAGCCACAAGACTTAAATAACTTTTTGAAAAAAATTTAAAATTTCCATTCTTAAACTTGACCAATGAGCACAACTTCAGCTAGATTGCCTAATGTCAAAATTATTAACTGGAGCAGAAATTGTATTTAAATGTCTTGAAGACCAAAAGGTAGAACATATCTTTGGTTATCCAGGTGGCGCAGTATTACCGATTTATGATGAATTAAAAAATCATCCTTCTATAAAACATATTTTAGTTAGACACGAACAAGGTGCTGGCCACGCAGCTGAAGGATATGCAAGATCATCTGGAAAACCAGGAGTAGTTTTAGTTACATCAGGTCCTGGAGCTACAAATGTTGTAACTGCCTTAACTGATGCTTATATGGATTCAGTTCCATTAGTTTGTATTTCTGGTCAGGTTCCAACACATTTAATTGGAACTGACGCTTTTCAAGAATGTGACACTACAGGAATTACAAGACCTTGTACGAAACATAATTGGTTAGTTAAAGATATAAATGATCTTTCAAAAATAATGCATGAAGCTTTCAAAGTAGCAACAACTGGAAGACCTGGACCAGTTTTAATTGATATTCCAAAAGATGTTCAGTTTGCAAAAACAAAATATAAAAAACCAAATAAAGAAAAAAAATTGAATGGAAAATCACATAATAAATTTTCTCAAGATCAAATTGATGAATTAGTAAAATTATTAAGCAAGTCAAAAAAACCAATTATCTATAGTGGCGGGGGGGTCATCAACTCAGGACCAAAAGCAAGCCAGGCCCTAAGAGAATTTGTGGATTTAACTGGTTTTCCAATTACTTCTACACTTCAAGGTTTGGGCGCATACCCTGGGGATGACAATCAATTTTTAGGAATGCTTGGAATGCACGGGACTTATGAAGCAAATAATGCAATGCATGATTGTGATTTATTAATTAATATTGGTGCAAGGTTTGATGATCGTATTACTGGAAAAATAGACGAGTTTTCACCAAATTCAAAAAAGGTTCATATTGATATTGATCCATCATCAATTAATAAAATTATTAAAGTGGATCTTGCAATAGTTGGGGATGTTACGAGTGTAATCAGCAAAATTAATAAAACAATTTCTAAAAGAAAAAATGGTCATAGCAAATCAAATAAATCGAATATAGCTAAGTGGTGGGAGCAAATCGAAAAATGGAGAGAAAAAGATTCTCTTAATTTTGTAAATAGTGATGAAAGTATAAAACCTCAACATGCCGTTAAAAGACTTTATGAGTTAACTAAGAATAAAGATACTTATGTTACTACCGAGGTTGGACAACATCAAATGTGGGCTGCTCAGCATTATAAATTTAATAAACCAAATAGATGGATGACATCTGG
>CACPPD010000003.1 GCA_902635865.1 uncultured Pelagibacteraceae bacterium
TCTTATAGAAGCTAAAGATTTATTTAAAGAAAATTATCAAAAAAATCAAATTATGCATATGTTTATAAATAAATATATCGCAAATGGGAAATATTATTCAAAATTAGAAGATGTTTTAGTTTCAGATTTTTTAAGTTTAGAGATTGAATTTATATCGCTACCTAACAATTTAGCATCTGATATAAGCAATGTATTAGAAAGATATCAAATAAAAATAGAAAAATATTTTGAATACAATTATATAAAAAATTTTGATTTTGAAGAAGATACTGAATTTTCTTATAAGGTATTCAAAATGCAAAATGGGTTTAATGAGAATGAAATATCATTAGTTCCAAAAAACAACAAAAAAATAGGTTTTTTTGAAAAATTTTTTCAACTATTTAGTTAGAACTGTTTTATCTGGTAACATTTGTTGTTTTTATAAATCTTTTATATTTTATTAAAAACTACATGTGTCATATTTAAATCAAAAAACAGTTAGAAATACAGTTTCATTTAAAGGAATTGGTCTACACAGTGGATTGGATGTAAATATAAACATAAAAGCTGCGAAACCAAACTCTGGAATAGTTTTTAAAAGAATTGATTTGAAAGAAAATAATATTGTATATCCTAGCTTTATGAATGTCACAAGCACTTCACTTAACACAACTATTGAGAATGAATTTGGAGTGAAGGTTTCGACAATTGAACACTTAATGGGAGCTTTATTTGGAATTGGGATTGATAATGTTATAATAGAAATAGATAATGAAGAAGTTCCAATTTTAGATGGTTCTGCAAAAGAATTTGTAGAAAAAATCCTTACTGTTGGAATAGAAATAAGTAGCTCACCTATTAAAATAATTAAAATTGACAAAGCTATATCTTTTCAAGACGGAGATAGATTTATTTCTATTAAACCTTCTACTGTAAATTTTGATATAGATTATGAATTAAAATATGAAAATGAATTTATAGGAAATCAAAGAAATACTGTAAATGTATATGAAGATGATTTGACAGATATTTTTAATTCTAGAACATTCTGTTTACATGAAGATATAGAATCGATTAAAAAAATAGGATTAGCTAAAGGTGGAAGTTTAGAAAATGCTTTAGTAGTAAAAGATAAAGAGCTGTTAAATCCTGGTGGATTAAGGAATAAAAAAGAATTTGTTAATCATAAAATTTTAGATTGCATAGGAGACTTATATACATCTGGATATAGAATTGTTGGAAGCATCAAATGCTCTAAAGGTGGTCATTATTTAACAAATCAATTATTAAGAAAAGTATTTAATGATAAAGAAAATTTTTCAATAATAGAGATTAAAGAAAAAAACCTTCCACATACATTAATTAATAGAAATTTATTAAAATCAATTGCGTAGTTTTAAAGAATTATTTTAAAATATAAAATAAAAGAGTATAACATTACATGCCTTTTATAAGTGTAGTAAATATTTTCTTAATTTCAATTTTACTTATTTCATGTTCAAAAGATATTGTTAAAAAATCTACGATCAAAGAAACAAATTTAGAATTACAAATGATTGAGGCTTATGAAGAGGGTGTCAAAGAATTAAAAAGCGGTGACGCCTTATTTGCAGCAAAGAAATTCAATGAGGCTGAGGTTTTATTCCCACAATCTGAAATTGCCCCACGGGCAGCATTAATGGCAGCGTATTCTTATTATTCACAAAATTATTATGCGGATTCAATAGCTGAATTAGAAAGATTTTTAAAAGTTTATCCAAATTATAAAGATATTTCTTATGCGGAATATTTAATGGGTTTATCCTACTACGAACAAATAGTTGATGAAAAAAAAGACTTAAATTCAATTTCAAAATCGAAAAAAATTTTTTCAGGTATAGTTGATAAGTATCCCAACACAGACTTTGCAATTGATGCACAATTTAAATTAGATTTAATAAATGATATATTGGCTGCAAAAGAAATGTATGTGGGTAGGTATTATGTTGATAGAAAAAAATGGATTGCAGCTATTAATAGATTTAAATTTGTAATAGATAACTATGAAACAACCATATATGTTGAGGAGGCTCTTCACAGATTAGTTGAAATTTATTATATTATTGGACTTGAAAATGAAGCTAAAAAATATGCAACTTTATTAGGATATAATTACCAATCTTCAGAATGGTACGAAAATACTTACAGTGTTTTTGATAAAAATTATCAAAAAACGAAAATTCCAAAAAAAGATGATAGTATAATCAAAAAATTTAAATCTCTTTTCAATTGAGATGAATAAAAAAGAAATTCAAAAAAAATACAATAATAAAATTAAATTAATTAATAAATACAATGTTAATTATTATGATAAAAGTAATCCGATTGTTAACGATCAAGTTTATGACAAATTAAAAAAAGAAATTTTACAACTTGAAATTGATTATAATTTTTTAAAATCAGCAACATCGCCTTCAAAAATTATTGGACATAAACCATCAAGGAATTTTAAAAAGTCAACACATAAAGTTCCTATGCTGTCTTTAGGAAATGCTTTTTCCCAAGAAGATTTGGATAATTTTGAAAAAAAAATAAAAAATTTTTTATCTTTAAAGGAAAAAAAGGAAATTTATTATAACGCAGAACCCAAAATTGACGGAATTTCTGCTTCTTTAACATATAAACAGGGTAAGTTTTATAAGGGTCTTTCTAGAGGAGACGGAAAAGAGGGTGAAGATATAACAGAAAATCTTGCAACTATTAGTGATATACCAAAAGTAATTTCATCTGAAGATTTTCCTGAGGAGATAGACATTAGAGGGGAGGTGTTTATTCAAAATAGCGATTTTAAAAATTTAAATGATAAATTTGCAAATCCTAGAAATGCAGCCTCTGGATCTTTAAGACAAAAGAACCCAAATGATACAAAAAAAATTCCTTTAAAATTTATTGCTTATGCTTTTGGATATGAAAAAGGTTTACTGGTAAAAAACCAGTCTGATTTTATTAATAAATTAAGTGAATGGGGATTTAAAATTAATCCATTAAATAAATTAATTTCTGGAGTAAAAAATTTAATTCAAAATTATAATGAAATTGAAAAAAAAAGAGTAAACTTAGATTTTGATATAGATGGGATTGTTTATAAAGTTAATGATTTTTCTATGCAAAAAAGATTGGGAAATATAGCTAATGCTCCAAGATGGGCAATAGCTCATAAGTTTTCATCTGATAAGGCAATTTCTAAAATACTAGATATTGAAATTCAAGTTGGAAGAACTGGAGCTTTAACTCCGGTAGCAAAAATAAAACCAATAAATATTGGTGGAGTTGTTGTATCTAATGCAACACTACACAATGAAGACGAGATAAAAAGAAAAGATATAAGAATTGGTGACACAGCTGTTATAGAGAGAGCAGGCGATGTAATACCTCATATACTTTCAATTGATGCAAAAAAAAGATCGAAAGATAGTGAAAAATTTATATTTCCAAAAAAATGTCCTTCATGTGGATCAGAAACGATCAAGGAATTTAACGCTTTAACCAAAAAAACAGACGCAGTAAGAAGATGTTCTAGCGAAGGTTATTATTGTGAAAAAATTTCTATTGAAAAATTAAAGCATTTTGTCTCAAAAGAGGCTTTTAATATAGATGGTTTAGGAAAAAAAATAATTGAAGGTTTTTGGAAATCAAAATTTATAAAATTTCCACAAGATATATTTAAATTAAACTATGATAAAATTGAAAAACTTGAAGGATGGGGAAAACTATCTGTTGAAAATTTAAAATATTCTATAAATCAAAAAAAAAATATATCTTTAGAAAGATTTATATATTCTTTAGGTATTAGACATATAGGATTGGAAAATGCGAAATTATTGTCTAAATATTTTGTTTCATTTTTAAAATTTAAAAACTTATCTAAAACAAATATGTATAAAGATTTATTAAATATTGATGGAATTGGTGAAACGCAAATTAACTCAATAAAAAGATTTTTTCAAAATAAAATAAATCTAGAAGTTCTGAGTGAATTAGAAAAGGTTTTAAAAATAAAAAATGCTTCACCTAAAAGATTTGATGGACTTCTTAATAATAAATCATTTTTAGTAACTGGAAAATTAAACGGTATAAGCAGAGCAGAGGTAAAATCTTTAATAGAAGAAAACTCAGGTACAATTGTGAGCACTGTTTCAAAAAAATTAAATTATTTAATTACAGGTGAAAAACCAACTAAAAATAAATTAGATAATGCTAAAAAGTTAAAGATAAAAATTATAGATCAAGTTGAGTTTTTAAAAATGCTAAATAAAAGTAGCTAACCAGCTTCTTTCATTTGGATTTAAATATTTTGCTATTCTTGTATAAACTTCTAAATGATATTTAAAAAGGTAGTTTTTCTCATCAATTGTTAATAAATCGAAATTTATTAAATCTTTTTCTATAGGTGCCATTGTTAAATTTTGAAATGACAATTTTTTTTTTACTTTTTTAACATAAACTAAATTTTCAATCCTAATTCCATATTCATTAGTTTTATAATACCCAGGTTCATTACTTAAAATCATACCTTCTCTTATTTTAACTGAATTTATTTTTGAAATTGATTGAGGTCCTTCATGAACATTAAGAAAAAAACCAACACCGTGTCCTGTCCCATGCGCGTAATCTAGGTTACTTTTATTTAAAAATTTTCTTGCTCTTTTGTCAATTTTTTTACCTGTGTCATCTTTATTAATATCAGTCTTAGCAACAGCAATATGACCTTTTAATACTTTTGTGAAAATATTTTTGATACTATGTTTCTGTTTGGAAAAACATATTGTTCTTGTGACATCAGTTGTCCCATACTTATATTGCCCACCTGAGTCACATAGTAAAATATCATTTCTATTAATAGTTTTGCATTTTTCTTTTTTTGCACGGTAATGAACAATAGCACCATTTTCGCCTGAGCCCGCTATTGTATCAAAACTAGGATATAGATAGTTTTTATTTAATTTTCTAAAATTTTCTAATTTCTTGGCCGCTTCTACTTCTGTAATTTTCTTTTTATTAATTTTTTTTATCCAAAATAAAAATTTGGTTAATGCTACTCCATCAAAGACATGAGCATTAACCATATTCTTAATCTCTGTTTTATTTTTGATTGCTTTTAAAAGATAAATTGGATCTTCTCTTTTTATGATCTTAAATTTAGACTTAATTAAATTTTCATAAAATATTGAACAAGATTTATCATCTACAATAAAGTTTTTTCCCTTAAGATGTAGTATTTTGCTTGGTAAAGAATTTAAGTCTAAAAATTCATCTTTCTTAATAATTTTATTTTTTAATAATTGCTTACATTTTTTAAGATTACTTATAAATAGTATTTTTTTTGATTTACTTAATATCAATCTTGAATTGGGAATTGGACTGTTGGGACCATCTCCACCTCGTACATTTAAAGTCCATGCAACATTTTCTGGCGCACTGATAAAAATATAATCAGATTTATTTTTTTTTAAATATTTAGTTATTTTATTTAATTTAGAATTAACACTTTCACCAACAATATTTTTATCTAAAGAAAAAAATGGGATAGAAGCATGTTCTTTCTGTTTTTTAATTTCATCAATTAGATTTTTTTTAACATATTTGATTTTATTGTGTTTTAAAAAATAATTTTTAATTTGAGTATTGGTAAATAACTTTGGATCTATGCCAAGTGTAAGATTTTTAAACAAATTACAATCTATTAATTTTTCAAATCCATAAATTTTAAAATTTTTTCCACTCTCAATTTTACTTTGAATTGTATATCTTCCATCAGTAAACAAATAATTTTTATTTTTAAGAATTATGGCTAAACCAGCAGATCCACTAAAGTTTGAGATAACCTCTAATCGATTTAATTTTGAATATTCCGTAAAATAATCATCATTTTTTGGAATTACATAGCCATCAATTTCATATTTTTTAAATTTACTTCTTAATTCTTTTATGTGATTTTTCATTTAATTCTCCTCTGATATCTTATCCAACCAGGACTTCTTGTACCCTCTTCAATTTCAAAATCTTGATTAAAATCAAAATCATCATCATTATTAATTTCCTCATCAAAGAAAGAGTTTTTTTCTAAATGTTTTTCTGGAAGTTCATCAACAAATCTTGAAGCCATGCTATCAATCCAATCTCCTTGATAAAATCTATTCATTGAAAAGGAAATGATAGCTTTTTTCTTTGCTCTTGTAATTCCTACATATGCTAACCGTCTTTCTTCCTCAAGGCCACTTTGACCTTTTTCTTCGATAGATTTTTGGTGTGGAAACAAACCTTCCTCCCATCCAGGTAAAAATACAACATCAAACTCTAAACCTTTTGCTGCGTGCATAGTCATCATGTTAATTTTTTCACCATCCCATTCCTGATCTACAGACGTTGCTAAAGAAACGTGCTCTAAAAAACTTTCTAGATTGTCAAATTCTTTCATTGCACTTAATAACTCTTTAATGTTTTCTAATCTATTTTCATTATCTAAGTCTTTTTTATTTTTAAGCATTGCTGAATATCCTGATTCATCCAAAACAATTTGTAATAATTTAATATGACTTGATTTTTTTATAATTAAATCGTTTCTCCACTTCATCAAAGAATTGATAAATGCACCAAGACCAATTTTAGCTTTCGGTTTAATTAAATTCTGTTCAAGCATTTTTATTGATGCTCTTTCTAAATTTAAATTATTTTCCTTAGCAAACTCATAGATATTTTTTAAAGTACTATCACCTATCGATCTTTTAGGGTTATTTACTATTCTTTCAAAAGCCAAGTCATCTTTTTCCTGATGAATCAATCTTAAATATGCAACACAATCTTTAATTTCGGCTCTTTCATAAAATTTTGTACCACCCAATATTCTATAAGGCATTCCAATTTTTAAAAATCTTTCCTCAAATTCACGTGTTTGAAAAATTGCTCTAACTAATATTGCTATATTATTATACGAAAACTTTTTTTTTATTTTTTTTTCAATTTCATCAGAAATCCCAGTTGCTTCATCTTTACCATTTTTAAAACAGTTTAATTGCACTGGATCACCCTCTTCCATTGTAGTAATCAGTGTTTTTCCAACTCTATTTTGATTATTAGAAATAAGGTCTGAAGCAACTGATAAAATATTCTGTGAGGATCTGTAATTTTGTTCTAATCTTATTACTTTTGTATTCTCATATACTTTGTCAAATTCTAAGAAATTTTTAATTTCTGCGCCTCTCCAACTATAAATTGATTGATCATCGTCTCCAACACAGCAAATATTTTTATTTTTTTCTGAAAGTAGATTAAGCCATTTACTTTGAATAAGATTTGTATCTTGATATTCATCAACAAGAATATATTTAAAATTTTTTGAGTATATTTCTCTAATATCTTTATTAAATTCTAAAATTTTTACAGCATGCAAAATAAGATCTCCGAAGTCACAAGAGTTGAGGTCAATTAATTTTTTTTGATAAGTTTTATAAAGTGGAAGAATTGTTTTTTCATAAAGATCTTTTTTATTTATTACTACTTCATTAGGATAAAATCCTTTATTTTTCCAACGATCAATTATTGCCAATATAAATTTTGGTGACAATTGTTTGATATCAATATTTTCAGCTTTACAAATATTCTTTATAAGTCTTATCTGATCGTCTGTATCAATAATAGTAAAATTAGAATTTAGGTTTGCAGCAGATGCATGTTTTCTTAATAATTTTGCACAAATTGAGTGAAATGTACCAAGCCAAGAAAGCCCAACTGCTGTAGAACCTAGTATTTTACTAACTCTATTTTGCATTTCCTTAGCAGCTTTGTTAGTAAACGTGACTGCTAATATTTGATTTGGGAATGCCTTTTTTTCTTTGATAATATTAGCTATTCTTGAGGTTAAAACTTTTGTTTTTCCAGATCCAGCACCAGCCACAATCAAAAGAGGACCATCTAGATGCAGAACAGCTTCTTTTTGAGCATCATTTAAATTTTTTAAATAATCTTTGTTTATCATTTAAAATAATACTTTATAAACTTTGATTATCAATATGAGCAAAACAAACTTTTTTGTAAAATTTTTTAAAAACATAAATAATTTTATTAATAATCTTTTAGAGAAAAATTTAAACAAGTTAAATTCTAAAAATTTAAGCTTTTTATTTAAAAATAATAAAATAATTTTAACTTTTGTCGCACTTTTTGTTATTTTTATATCTTATTTATTATCCCCCACCTTTTATAACCAAAGTGATATTTCAAAAAAGTTAAAAAATGAACTTCGTAGTAAATTTGATTTAGATTTCGAATTTTCTCAAGACATAAAATATAATATTTTTCCAAGACCACATTTTTCAACTTCTGACTCAATAATTTTAAAACATCAAAAAAAAATTTCAAAAATAAATAAATTAAATATTTATATTTCATTAGATAATCTTCTATCATTAAAAAATATTCAAATTAGGGATTTAATTTTAGAAAATGCTAATTTTGATTTAAATTACAAGAATTACGACTTTTTTCTTGAGTTATTAAAAAAAAATTTCAACAAAGGAAATTTGAAAATTAAAAATAGCAATGTTTTTTTCAGATATCAAGAAGATGAGGTTTTGTTTATAAGTAAAATTTCTAAAATGAAATATTATTACGAGCCAAAAGAATCTAAAAATATTATCTATGCAGAAAATGAAATATTTAATATTCCATTTTCAATAGAGTCTTTTTTTGGCAAAGACAAAAATAAAATTTTTTCTTCAATAAATCTCAATATTATCAAACTTAAAATCGAAAATGAACTAATTTTTGAAAATGAAAAAAAAAGTGGTAAAGCTCAATTTATTTTTAATAAATTAAAAAGAGGTGCAGAATATCGAATTGAAAAAAATTTATTTAATTTCTATTATTTTGACAAAATAGAACAACCAAAAGTAATATATAAGGGTAAATTCAATTTTAAACCTTTTTATGCAAAATTAAATGGTGATGTAGATGAATTAAATTTAAATTATTTATTTAGTTCTGATGGTATTATTGCACAACTATTGAAAACTGAAATATTTAACAATAAAAATATTGATTTTGAATTAAATATAAATGCTGACAATATTTATAAAAACAATATTTTTAAAACTATTAATCTAAATTCAAAAATTCAAGAAGGTCTAATAGATATAGATAATACAAAATTTCGATGGAGAGATGTTGCTGATTTTGAATTAATAGAAAGCTTAATTTTTGTAAAAAATGGAGAGTTAGTCCTAGATGGAAAATTAAAAATAAATATTAAGGATTTTAATAAGATATATAAATTTTTGTTAACACCCAAAAATTTTAGAAATGAAATTAAACAAATTGACTTAAATTTTACATATAATTTTGATCAAAAAGTAGCTGAGCTAAAAGATATTAAAATTGATAATAAAATTAATCAGAATATTAATAAAATTTTAAACAGTGTAATTTTAAAAAAAGACAATCTGCACAACAAAATTTATTTTAAAAACTTATTAAATGAGGCAATTAGGAGTTACGCAGGATAAATCATTTTTTTAGGATCAACTATCTTGTTGTAATTTTTTTCATTTATTAATCTGGTTTTTAAAGCTTCATGTTTTAGAGTTGTATTATTTTTAAGAGCTGTTTTAGCTATTTTTGCAGCATTATCATAACCTATGTGTGGAGCTAAAGCTGTTACTAGCATCAATGAATTATCTAAATGTTCTTTTATTTTTTTTTTATTGGCCTTTATTCCTTTTACACAGAAATTTGCAAAATTTTTTGTGCTGTCTGCGATTAAATCTATTGATTGTAATATGTTATGTGCAATCAAAGGTTTAAAAACATTAAGTTCAAAATGGCCATGAGATCCTGCCATAGTTATCCCATTGTGGTTTCCAATAACTTTGACACAAACCATTGTTACTGCCTCACACTGAGTTGGATTTACTTTTCCTGGCATTATAGATGAACCTGGCTCATTTTCAGGAAGAATTAATTCTCCATAACCTGCTCTGGGTCCAGAGCCAAGGAAACGAATATCATTCGATATTTTCATTAATGCAACTGCACAAGTATTTAGAGCTCCAGAAAAATTTACAATTGCATCATGAGCAGCAAGTTCCGCAAATTTATTTGGAGCAGGTTTAAATTTTATTTTAGTAAATTTAGCTATTTCTTTGACAATTTTTTTGTCAAAATTTTTCTTTGAATTTATTCCAGTACCTACTGCCGTACCACCTTGAGCAAGAAATAATATTTCTTTTAATGCGTATTCTATTCTTTCAATACTTTTTTTTACTTGAAAATGATATCCCGAAAACTCTTGTCCAAGAGAAAGTGGTGTAGCATCTTGAAGATGAGTTCTTCCAATTTTAACTATATTCTTAAATTCACTAGATTTTTTTTTCAATTCTTTTTCTAAAATTTTTAAGTTAGGTAGCATTTTATTAATTGCTTCTTTAGCTATAGATATATGCATTGCAGTTGGAAAAACGTCATTAGTAGATTGTGATTTATTAACATGATCATTAGGATGAACAGGTTTTTTTGATCCTTTTTTTCCACCTAAAATTTCTATTGCCCTATTAGCAACAACCTCATTTACATTCATATTTGTTTGCGTGCCTGAACCTGTTTGCCAAACTTTTAAAGGAAAATTTTTGTCCAGCTTACCTTTAATCACCTCATCAGATGCTTTGATTATTGCTTTAGAAATTCTATTATTAATTAATTTATCTTTTGCATGCACTATTGCAGCTGATCTTTTAATTACTGCAATTGATTTAATAATTGAAATATTAACTAAAATTTTACCTATATTAAAAAATTTATTAGATCTTTGAGTAGAAGCGCCCCAATATTTGTCATTTGAGACATTTATACTTCCTATACTGTCAAATTCTTTTCTTAATTTCATTGATTAATTTCAAGCAACAAATATCTTTTAATATACAATAATTTTATAAAAACATACAGGAGCATTATGTCGAATTTTAGCAAAGTAGGTACTTTCATGAAAACTTTTGGTCAGGAGGTCAAAACTAAACCATCGTTAAGCACTGAAAAAATTAATAAATTAAGAATAAATCTTATTAAAGAGGAATTAGAGGAGCTTAAAGAAGCTATGAATAATAAGGATTTATTGGAAGTAGCCGATGCATTAACAGATATATTGTATGTAACATATGGGGCAGGGCATGCGTTTGGGATTGATCTGGATAAATGTTTTGAGGAGATCCAAAACTCCAATATGAGTAAGTTAGATGAAAATGGAAAACCAATTTATGATGAATCCGGAAAAGTTATGAAAGGCCCCAACTATTTTAAGCCAAATCTTTCTAAGTTTGTGAATTAAATTTCTAACTTAAAATCAACCGCAGGAGCGCTGTGCGTAATACTGCCAACAGAAATTCTGTTAACTCCTGTAGATGCAATGGCCTTAACAGTTTTTAAAGAGACATTCCCTGAAGCTTCAGTTTCATATAACTTTTTAGCAATTTTAACACCATGTTTTAGATTTTTAACACTCATATTGTCGAGCAGAACAGTATTAAATTTTAGACCTAATATTGATTTAAGTTGTTTAATTGTATCAACCTCAACCGTAATTTTTTTTCCTTTTTTATTTTTTATTGCCTTTGAGACTAAAGTTTTTAAGTCTGAATTAGCAATATGGTTATCTTTAATTAAATATTCATCGCTTAAATTAAATCTATGATTTGTGCCACCTCCTAATTTAACAGCATATTTTTGGATAACTCTTAAATTAGGAATTGTTTTTCTTGTGCAACAAATTTTGGTTTTTTTTCCAGCTAATTTAACAAACTGATTTGTTTTTGTTGCTATTCCTGAAATATGAGACAAAAAATTTAAAGCTACTCTTTCTGCGATTAAAATATTTTTTGCATTACCTTTAATTAAAGCTACTAAATTTCCTTTTTTAACCTTAAAGCCATCTTTTTTCTTAATAATGAATTTTATTTTATCATCAATTAATGTAAAAGTTTGTTTAGCAAATAACAAACCTCCAACAATTGCACTTTGATTTGAAATTAATTTAATCGTTACAATTTTATCATCTTTTATTAAACTTGAAGTGATATCTCCCGAAGGATAAAGATCCTCATTTAATGCTAGCTTTACAGTACTCTTGATAAATTCTTTGCTTAGTTTTATTTTTGACACTTAATTATCTGCCAATTGCTGCCATTCTCTCTACAGATATTCTGGCTTTCTCTATTGTCTCTTTGTCCATAATAATTTCACCAGTTTCGTTTTCTAAACAATCTAAAATTTTTGGAAGTGTAATTTTTTTCATATGAGGACACATATTACATGGCTTAACAAAGTCTACATTTGGATTTTCTATTTGAATATTGTCACTCATTGAGCACTCAGTAACCATCATTACTTTTTTTGGTTGATTATCTTTTACATATTTTATCATTCCAGATGTTGATCCAGCGAAATCACTTGCCTCAATAACATCGGGAGGGCATTCTGGGTGTGCAATAATTTTAATTCCTGGATTATTTTTTCTAATATCCTCTATTTCTTTTTTATTAAATTGATCATGAACAATACAAATTCCTTTCCATGAAATAATTTCAACATCAGTTTGAGAAGCAACATATTTAGCCAAATAATCGTCAGGTAAAAATATTACTCTTTTTACACCCAGTGATTTAACAATTTTAACCGCATTAGCAGATGTACAACAAATATCTGTTTCTGCCTTTACCTCAGCTGAAGTGTTCACATAAGACACAACAGGAACCCCGGGATATTTTTCTTTTAATAATCTAACATCTTTACCTGTAATAGATGATGATAAAGAACAACCAGCATCCATATCAGGAAGAATAACTTTTTTATCAGGGCTCATTAATTTTGCAGTTTCTGCCATGAAATGTACCCCAGCCATTAAAATAATATCAGCTGAAGTTTTTGAGGCTTCAATAGCTAATGCAAGAGAGTCCGCAGAAAAATCTGCAACACCATGATAAATTTCTGGAGTTTGATAGTTGTGGGCTAGAATTACAGCATTCTTTTCTTTTTTTAATTTATTAATTTTGTGAATGTACGGAGCATGCACTGACCACTCAATCTCAGGCATAACCTTAGAAATTTTTTGATAAATAGGATCTGTTGCTTTACGCACTTCTTGTGTAAATTCCATGAGGATTTTTACCAATTTGAATCATGATTGTCATTCATTTATTATGGGACATATCGCGGTCGTGCTGAAATTGGTAGACAGGCACGGTTGAGGGCCGTGTGGACTTAGTCCATGAGAGTTCGAGTCTCTCCGACCGCACCAAAATGAATTTTATAAAGGAGTTTTTGATGGATAAATTACTCTCTGTAATATTTATGATTGGGGTTTTGCTTTTAGTATTACCAAGTTTTTTACAATTAAATTCTCAACTAAAGCAATTTCTTAAAAATCTCATTATTTGGATTGCTATAGTGTTATTAATTTTAATGATTGTTTATTTGTTTTAATAAGAAAATTAGTTTTTTATCCAATCAGGTTTATTTATATTTATTGAAGCGTTTTTAGTTTTAAAATTTGCTTTTTCATCAAAGTTTTCGTTTAAGTATTTAATTAAAGCAAAAGGATAGTCGCTATCAATTAAAACCTTACCTACTTCCATTTCATTATTATAAATACTTTCGCCTTCATGTAGTTTTCCATTAATTAAATTTATTGGAAATAATCTTTTTGAAAGCTTGTTCTTTAATTTAATTCGCGCTGTATTTTCTTGGCCAACATAACAACCTTTTTTGAAATCAATTCCATTTAGTTCTTCAAAATTACATTCAATACCAAATAATTTATCTTTTAATTTATTTAAATCTTTTGGAACTATTCCAAGACTATGACTTAATGAATAATACTCTTTAAGATTAGCATCATGAAGATCTAGTTTTTTTAAAGATAAATAAAGTTTTTCTAAATTAATAATTAATCTAGCACCCAAATCCTTATTTCTTGGATCTAAAAATATTGGATCTTCTCTATATTTAATTGTGTATCCAGGTTGATCTTTTGCTTCATCAAAAGTTAAGAATTTTTCGTAAGAAAATGCTGCTACAACAAATTCATTACTTAGATTAAGAATTTCAACTTTTGATCTTAGCTTATATAGGGATAATTGTTTAAATAATTCCTCTGCCTGAGATTTTTCACAATCTAGAATATATCCAGACTTGTGTTTTACGATTATAAATTCATATAAAAATTTTCCTTGGGGTGAAAGCAATGAACTAAAACAACTATTTACATCACTTATTTTATTTATATCGTTACTGATAAGATTTTGAAGAAACTCTTTTGCATCTACCCCGTTAACATAAAGAATTGCTCTGTCATTTAAAATGTAAACGTTTTTTATATTCATATTTGATTATTAACACTTTTTAATATAATAACTTTTTCTCTAAATGTTAGATCTTATAATTAAAAACGGACAATGTTACATCGATGGTGAGTTAAAAGATGTTGATGTTGCTATAAAAGATGGAAAAATTCAACAGATTGGGCAAATTTCAGAAGAAGCGAAAGAAATAATTAATGCAGAAGGCCATACAGTATTACCTGGTTGCATAGATACCCAAACACATTTTAGAGAACCAGGATCAACGGATACAGAAGATCTTCATTCAGGAAGTAGAGCAGCAATAGCAGGAGGTATTACAAGTGTATTTGAAATGCCCAATACAAATCCACCAACATCAAATATGAAGGAATTTCAAAGAAAATTAGATCTCGCAAAAAATAGAATGTATTGCAATTATGCTTTCTATTTTGGAGCAACAGCAGACAATGCAGATGATTTAGCAAGTCTAGAGGGTTTAGACGGGTGTTGTGGAATTAAACTTTTTGCAGGATCTTCTACTGGTAATTTATTAGTTGCTGAAGAGGACGATATAGATAAGGTTTTTCAAAATGCTTCTAAAGTAGTAGCGGTTCATTCTGAAGATGAGGCAATTTTAAAAGTTAATAAGAAATTAATTAAAGAGGGTGATGTTCATACTCATCCAGTATGGAGAAGTGCAGAATGTGCCATAGCATCTACTAGAAGGATTGTCCGAATTGCAGAAAAGCATAATAAAAAAGCTCACGTGCTTCATATTACAACAAAAGAAGAAATTGACTTTCTTTCTCAACACAAAGGTAATATTACTTTTGAGATCACTCCTCAGCATTTAACACTTTATGCTCCAGATTGTTATGACAAGCTTGGAACATACGCTCAAATGAACCCGCCATTAAGAGATAAATCTCATTATGATAGATTATGGTATGGGGTGAGAAATAACTTTAATGATACAATTGGGTCGGATCATGCTCCTCATTTAAAAGAAAATAAGGATAAGGTATATCCAAATACTCCTTCAGGGATGCCAGGAGTTCAAACTTTAATGCCTGTAATGTTAAATCACACAAATGAAGGAAAACTATCTCTTAACCAATTGATGAACTTTGTTTGTGAAAATCCAGTAAAGATTTTTGGAATAAAAAACAAAGGATTTATTAAAGAAGGTTATGATGCAGATTTTACTATCGTAGACATGAACAAAACTATTGAGATTAAAAACGAAAATATAGAGAGCAAATGTAAATGGTCACCATTTAATGGATTTAAATTTAAAGGAACACCCACCCATACAATTATTGCAGGTAAAATCAAAATGCAGGATGGAAATATTTTAGGTGAGCCTGATGGAACACCTTTACAGTTTAGCTAAGCTTTGCAGTAAAACTATTTACTAGAATTATACCTATCACGATTAAGAATAATCCCAATATTGCTTGCCAAGTCAAAGTTTGTTTAAAGAATATATAGCCGAGAATTGCAATTGTAAAAATTCCAAGACCACTCCATGTTGCATACATAATAGCGATAGGTATTTTATTTGCTACAAAAGTTAACAAATAGAAAGCACAAAGATAAAAAAATGCAAGAGCAGCTGTTGGTATTAGTTTTGTAAAATTTTGAGTTACAGGTAATAACATTGTACCAGCAACTTCAAAAAATACTGCACCTGCAAGAAATAGATATGTTTTAACCATTGTTTAAAATTTTATATTTAATTAAATCTTCTTTTATTTCTGTTAATATTGCTGGATCATCAATTGTTGGAGGCACTTTATATTCCACATTATCTGCAATTTTTCTAATTGTACCCCTTAAAATTTTACCTGATCTTGTTTTTGGTAATCTTTTAATAACAATTACAACTTTAAAAGCAGCAACTGGTCCAATTTTATCTCTTACCATTTGGACACATTCTTTAGATATAGTGTCATTATCTTTATCAACACCAGATTTTAGAACTACTAATCCAATAGGCAATTGACCTTTTAATTTATCTGAAATTCCAAGCACTGCACACTCGGCAACTGATTGATGTTCTGACAAAACTTCTTCGATGGCACCTGTAGACAATCTATGACCTGCTACATTTATAATGTCATCGGTTCGAGACATAATCCAAATGTAACCATCATCATCGATATGACCTGCATCATATGTTTGGTAGTAACCTTCGTAATTAGACATATAGTTTTCTTTATATCTTTGATCCGCATTCCATAATGTTGGAAATGTCCCTGGCGGTAAAGGAAGTTTAACAACGATATCTCCCATCTCATTTGGTTTAGCTAAAGATAGATCTGGTTTGATGATTTTTACATCATATCCAGGAACAGCTTTACAAGCTGAACCATATTTTGTTTCCATCATTTCAATTCCAGTACAATTTGAGCTAATTGCCCAGCTAGTCTCTGTTTGCCACCAATGATCAATCACTGGAACTTTTAGTAAATTTTCAGCCCACTTTATGGTGTCTGGATCAGCTCTTTCTCCAGCAAGGAATAAGCTTTCAAAACTGCTCAAATCATATTTTGAGAAAAATTTACCTTCAGGATCCTCTTTTTTAATCGCTCTAAAAGCTGTTGGAGCTGTAAAAAGAGATTTTACTTTGTAATCTGAAATAATTTTCCAAAAAGCTCCTGCATCTGGAGTTCCTACAGGCTTTCCTTCAAATAAAACTGTTGTGCATCCCTTAAATAAAGGAGCGTAGACAATATATGAGTGACCAACAATCCAACCAATATCACTTGCTGACCACCAGATATCATCTGCATCAATGTTATAGATATTTTTCATAGTCCACTTGAGAGCAACAATGTGACCACCAGTATCTCTCACTATGCCTTTTGGAGTTCCTGTTGTACCTGAAGTATATAAAATGTATGCAAACTCATTTGAGTTCATTTCAACACATTCAGCATCTTTAGCATTAGAGACAACCTCTTCCCAGCTGACCTCATTTGGAGCATTTAATTTAACCTCATGACCAGGTCTTTGAAACAATATCATCTTCTCAATTTTATGATTGGCAATTTTTATAGCTGCATCAACAAGCGGCTTGTACTCAACGGTTCTTCCTGGCTCAAAACCACATGAAGCAGTCACTAACAACTTTGCTTTACTGTCATCAATTCTACTTGCAAGCTCATTTGAGGCGAATCCACCAAAGACAACAGAGTGAACTGCACCAATTCTTGCACAAGCAAGCATAGCAACCACTGCCTCAGGGATCATCGGCATGTAAATGATGACCCTGTCACCTTTATTGGCTCCTTGAGATTTCAATGCGCCCGCAAATTTAGAAACTTTTGATCTTAATTCCTCATAAGTGAACTTGCTTTTGTTACCTGTGATAGGACTATCGTAGATTAAAGCTGTTTTTTGACCTTTTCCTTGATCAATATGGATGTCTAAAGCGTTATAACAGGTGTTTGTGACTCCATCTTCGAACCATTTATAGAAAGGTGGGTTAGATTTATTTAAAATTTTTGACGGTTTTTTAAACCAAAAGATATCTTCAGAGGCTTCTTGCCAAAACCTTTCAGGATTTTTTATAGAATTTTCGTAAATTTCATTAAACTTAGAAGACATAAAAACTTGATTCGAATTCATTATTTTTTTTGATTTTTAACTTATAAATTGTATTTAATTTTAAAAATTAAGTAAAATCAATGAGAATTAGTCGCAATTAAGTCTTCATTTATCTGATTTAATTTGCTATTAAGCGCGTCATTGGCTTAAGGAAACTTAAGTCTAGTTTATATAAACTAAAATAAAAACTAACGAAGAGGGAGTTTTTTATGAAAAAACTTAAACTGTTTGCTCTAGCAGCTATGGCCTTGATAGGTTTTTCAGGTATAGCTATTGCAGCAGACGCAACGATGTTGATGCAAGATGACTTCGTAGGAATTTCATTCTGGGTTATCTCTATGGGAATGTTAGCAGCTACTGCTTTCTTTTTCATGGAAGCAGGCAATGTCGCATCAGGCTGGAGAACATCAGTTATTGTTGCTGGTCTAGTAACTGGTATTGCATTCATACACTACATGTACATGAGAGAAGTATGGGTTGCTACTGGAGACTCACCAACTGTTTACAGATACATTGACTGGTTAATCACTGTGCCATTACAGATGGTAGAATTCTATTTAATTCTAGCAGCTATTGGTAAAGCAAACTCTGGAATGTTCTGGAGATTGTTAATTGGTTCATTAGTAATGCTAATCGGTGGATACTTAGGTGAAGCAGGATATATCAATGCTACACTTGGTTTCATCATTGGTATGGCAGGTTGGGTATACATTCTTTATGAAGTATTCTCAGGTGAAGCTGGTAAAGCTGCTGCGAAAAGTGGTAACAAAGCACTTGTAACTGCTTTTGGCGCAATGAGAATGATCGTTACAGTAGGTTGGGCTATTTACCCACTAGGTTATGTATTTGGTTACTTAACTGGTGGTGTAGACGCTAATTCACTTAACGTCGTTTACAACTTAGCTGACTTCATTAACAAAATTGCATTTGGTCTAGTAATTTGGGCTGCTGCAACTAGTTCAAGCGGAAGAAGAGCTAAGTAATTAGCTACAATTTAAATTAAGGGCAGGTACAATTTTGTACTTGCCCTTTTTTTTGTCTTTATTAAAAATATATTTAACAAATATACATATTTTTATTCTATGGATGTTAAATTAGAAAAATGGCATAAATGCCAAGTTGATATAGAAGTCCTCAAGGAACTCTCAAAAAAATCTGATTTAAAAGGGCTTCAACATGTTTCAGTTTTTTTTGGATTGTTATTAGTAACAGGGATTTTGGCTTATATAACTTGGGGCACATGGTGGTCTGTTTTTTGGTTTTTGGTTTACGGAAACATATATGGTTTTTCAAATCCATTATGGCATGAGACAGGTCATAAAACTGCTTTTCAATCAAAATTTTTAAATGAATTTTTTTACTATATTTCCTCATACCTCTCAAATTTTGAACCAGTAAGATGGAGATATACACATTTTGTTCATCATGGAAATACATACTCAACAGAAAATCCATATGATCATGAAATTGAATATGGAAATAATTTAAAAGAAACCCCAAAAAATTTATTAATAAATTTAATTCCTTTTATGGAACTTGTTTTTTTTAAAAAAAGTATAGCTTACGAAATTATTCTGCATGCATTGGGTGTAAAAACAAAAGTGATGCAAGATTGCATTCCTGAAAATGCACAATCAAAAGTTATTTTTAATTCTAGAATTTTTGTTGCAATTTGGATTGTAATTATTTTGTGGTCTTTAATTACATCATCTTGGTTGCCAGTTTTGTTTTTTTTATTACCAAAATTTTATGGAAGAACTTTACATAAACTTGTTTCTTTTACTCAACATGCGGGTTTAGCAAGAAATATTAAAGATCATAGATATACTACTAGAGAAATGTATTTAAATCCTATTTTAAGTTTTTTATATTGGAAAATGGAATACCATGTAACTCATCACATGTTCCCAACAGTTCCATCTTATAATTTAGATAAACTTCATCATCATATTAAAGATCAATTACCTAAAACAAATGATGGTTTAATAGATGCTTATAAAGAAATTTTACCTGCTTTGATGAAACAAAAAGAAGATTCTGACTACTTTTTTAAAAAGGAAGTCCCTGAACTACAAAATGCATAAATCAGATCAAGTAGGTTTTTACTTACTTGCTCAATTTAGATAAGAACTTATATATAACACATGGCAAAAATTACTTACCACACGCACGATAATAAAACCCACACAGTTGATGTTCAAAATGGATTAACTGTAATGGAGGGTGCGATACAGAACGATATTCCAGGAATTGATGCAGATTGTGGTGGAGGAATGGCGTGTGCAACTTGTCATGTTTATGTCAACGAGGAATGGTTAAATAAGCTTTCAACAAAAGAGGATGGTGAGGAAGATATGCTGGATATGGCTTTTGAACCAAAAAATAATAGTCGACTAAGTTGTCAGCTAATAGTTTCAGATGAGTTGGATGGTTTAGAAGTTAACATTCCATCAAAGCAAGGTTAAATGAATAAAACAGACGTACTAATTATTGGAGCAGGACCTACTGGATTATTTTGTGCACATCAACTTGGAATTATAGGGTTGAATTGTGAAATAGTGGATAATCTTGATAAAGCAGGAGGCCAATGTATTGAGCTATATCCTGATAAACCTATTTATGATATACCAGCTGTACCTGAGTGCACTGGTGAAGAGTTAACCAATAATCTTTTACAGCAAATAAAACCTTTCAACATAAAATTTCATTTAAATGAGAGAATAGAAGAAATTAAAAAAGAGGAAAATCGATGGCATGTTAAATCATCAGGTGGAGTAGAGTTTGATGTTGCAGCAATTGTAATTGCTGGTGGTGTTGGTTCTTTTGAACCTAGAAAGTTTCCACTAAAAGATTGCGAAAAATTTGAGGGAAATTCATTATTTTATTCAATTAAAGACAAATCACTATTTAAAGACAAAACTATTTCAATATTTGGTGGAGGAGACTCAGCTTTAGATTGGGCTATTGAATTGTCAAATACTTCAAAAGTAAATTTAATTCACAGAAGAGATGGTTTTAGTGGAGTAGATGCCAGTGTTCAAAAAGTAAAAGAATTAAATGATCAAGGAAAGTTGAATTTATTCACAAAATACCAAATAGATTCTGTTACTGGATATAAAAATATTGAAAGTGTAAAAATTAAGCATGATGAAGGAGAAATAAAAGAGATTAAATGTGATTATGTACTAGGTTTTTTTGGTTTAATTATGCAACTTGGTCCTATTTTAGATTGGGGATTAAATATCAATAAAAAAACTGTTCAGGTAAATACTGAAAACTTCGAAACAAATATAAATGGTATATTTGCGATTGGAGATATTTGTTCTTATCCAGGAAAATTAAAATTAATTCTTTCAGGGTTTCATGAAGGCGCATTGGCAGCAAGAGGCTGTTTTAAATACGCTAAACCAGACGAAAAATTAAGATTTGAATTCACAACAACATCTAAGGCTGCACAAGAAAGACTTGGCATTAAAAAATGATAGAACTATTCTCTGCTAATACTCCTAATGGATGGAAAATTAGCATTATGCTTGAAGAAATTGGTTATGAATACAAAGTTACTCCTGTAGATTTAGGTAAAGACGAACAATTTAAACCAGAATTTATAAAGCTAAGTCCTTTTGGAAAAATTCCTGTGATCATTGATCATGAGAACAATAAGAATATCTTCGAGTCTGGTGCAATATTAATGTATTTAGCTGATAAAAGTGGAAAGCTTTATAATCAAAGAGATAGACTAGTTATTAATCAATGGTTGATGGCTCAAATGGGAACAGTAGGACCCATGATTGGTCAACATCATCAGTTCCATCACTATAATCCAGGAAAAAGTGAATTTGGTGAGGAAAGATATTTTAAAATTACAAAAAGAATTTATGGAGAATTGGACACGAGATTAAAAGAGTCTAAGTATCTTGCTGGCACTGATTATACAATTGCAGATATTGCAACCTGGCCATGGATAGCAAGACATGAATGGCATGATATTGGCTTAAAAAATTATAAAAACCTATCAAGATGGTATTTAGAAATAGCTGACAGAGAAGCTGTTGTAAAAGGTTATAGTTTTATGGATAAAGATGCCAAAATTTCTAAACTATAAAAATTTAACCAAATAATCTATAAAGGGTACTTAGAATTCCATAACCTGAAAACTCAATAGCAATAATTATAATTATTATTAAAATTAATTTTTTATTCATTTTAAGAATAAATAAAGTAACAAAATTATCCAGAAAAAGGGATAGTAGAAATAAATATATTTTTTTGCAAAAAGAAAAGAAATTGAGCTTTGTTTAGAGGATTTTTTTCTCATTTAATCATCTGCATGAACTTTTTCGTCTTTTTCATGCTTTTCTTGTGCAGCTATTGTGTATTTTGCTACAGGCCTTGCCATTAATCTTTTTAATCCAATTGGCTCCGCTGTATCCAAGCAATAACCATAAGTATCCTCTCTAATTCTTCTCAATGCTTTATCAATTTCAGAGATTAACTTTATTTGTCTATTAATTGCTTTCATCTCAACATTACTATCAATATAAGAGTTAGCCTGATCAACAATATCAGCAGAAATATTATTATCATCCATACTACCATTATATAAGGCTTCGTTATTAGCTTTAATTAATTCTTTTTTCCACTCCGTTAGTCTTATTCTGAAATAGACTTTATGTTTTTCACACATATATTTTTCAGTATCTTTAGGAACATAAGTTTTTGAAATTTTTATAGGACCTTTGGGTGAAACTTTAGCTGTAGTTGTTTTTGCTTTGCTTGCAACTTTGGTTTTTGGTTTTGATACTTTTTTCTTTGCTTTAGCAGTCTTTGGCATAGCTTAATTTTAATCGCACGCAGTATATTCAGCAAATTAAGGGTGTCAAGCAAGCTTAATTGATATAAATATTTGTAAATGACCATTATTAACAAAAATATCAATAATATTTTTTATATTTTTGTTACAGCTCATCTAATTTTTTGGACCGTGATTCCATCAATAACAAATCATAATTTACCACTGGATACTATTGAGGCTTTAGCCTGGGGCAGTAATTTAGATTGGGGTTTTAATAAACATCCACCAATGAGTGCTTTTTTTCCAGAAATTTTATATCAAATTTTTGGACCACAAGATTGGGTATTTTATTTGTTAAGTCAAATTTTTGTAATTATTTCTTTTTATTATGTTTTTAAATTTTCAAATGAAATATTTAATAACAAGGTATTAGGTTTAATTTCTGTATTATTAATTGAAACAATTTATTTTTATAATTTCACTACACCAGAATTTAATGTAAATATATGTCAATTACCTTTCTGGTCTTTAACAGTTTATTACTCATGGAAAATATATATCAGTAAAGAAATAAAGTTTTTAGATTGTTTTCTAGTAGGTCTTTTTGCTGCTATTGGTTTTTTATCAAAATATCTATTTATTTATCTTTTGGTTTCAATTGATCTTTTATTTTTTTATTTAATATTTTTAAAAAAAGAGAGAAAATTTGATTTTAAATATCTAATTTCTTTTGAAGTTTTTTTATTAGTTTTAGTTCCACATTTAATTTGGTTATATAACAATGAATTTATTACCATTACATATGGATTAGCTAGAGCTGGATTAGAACAATCTAGTTTTATTGATCATATAAAATTTCCATTAATCTTTTTATTAAAACAATTAGGAATAATGATTCCATTTTTAATATTATGTAGGCTATTAGTAAAAAAAATTAAATTGAATTTAAATTTTAAGGATAAAAAATTACTATTTTTATTAGCAATTAATGTTTTGCCAATTGTTTTAATGTTTCTGACTTCTTTAATCACTGGATCAAAAATTAGAACTATGTGGATGACGCCTTTTTATTTGTTTTTTGGCTCACTATTTATTTATTTGTTGCAAGCTCAAGTTAATCTTAAAAAGTTAAAACCCTTCATGATTGGATTTATTTTCTTTTTCTTCTTATCACCCGTGCTTTATGCTTATGTTTCAATTTCAAACGACGATAAGAGAACAGATTATCCAGGTAAAGAAATTTCAATAAAAACTCAATATGCTTGGAACCAACAATTCAGTTCTACTATAAATGTAGTTTTAGGTGACGAATGGAGTGGTGGAAATCTTTCGTATCATTTAAATTCACGACCAATTTGGGAAGGCGTTGTTGAAAGAGAAAAGCTTGATCAATTGAAAGATTATATGTGTCTTGATAATATTTGTGTAGGAGCAAGGTAGATGAAGTACGTGATATTAATTCCAATTTACAACGACAGAGAGTCTTTAAAGTTACTCGTAGAAAATATTAATAATGAAATTAAAGATTTAGATCATGAGATATCTTTAGTTGTGATAAATGATGCATCATCCCAACAGATAGTTGATACATACCCTAATATTGAGAATATTAATTCAATTGAGATAGTTAATATGAAAGAGAACAGAGGTCATGCAAGATGTATTGCATCAGGCTTAAAATATATCTTTGAGAAAAAAGAATTTGATTTTGTCATACCAATGGATGGTGATGGAGAAGATAGGCCCGAAGAAATCAAAAATTTTATTGAACTTTCTAAACAATCTAGTGAAAAATCTTTAATAGGCGAGAGAGTAAAAAGATCTGAGGGAATAATTTTTAAAACTTGTTATCAATTTCATAAATTTCTAACCTTAGCATTTACTGGACAATCAATCAAATTTGGTAACTTTACATGTCTATCCAAATCAACTGTAAAGAAATTACTAGATGAAAAAGCTACCTGGAATAGTTTTTCTGGATCTTTAAAAAAAATTGAAAAAGAATTAATTTCAATACCTTCAATTAGAGGCAAAAGGTATTTTGGTCCGTCTCAAATGAGTTTTTTTAACCTATTAAAACACTCACTTTCAATTATCAGCGTTTTCAGAAAAACAGTTTTAATTAGATCGGCTTTATTTATTATTTTTTATATATTACTGATCAAAAGCTATGCTTCAGTAATAACTTCATTACCATTAGTTTTGTTATTAATAATGATTTACTCAATTTCTAGTTTAGCTTTAAGAGAAAATATTGATGAATTTAATAATTCCTTAACAAATATTCACGATATTGATAAAATAAAATAATTATGAAGAACTTTTTTAGGAAAGTTGGTTATGGAATTGGACCCAATGAACAAGTTCCCACCGATCCTTTGAAGTGGGCTCTTGATCAAGTAAATAATGTGCCAGATCTATCTTGGAAAGGTAAAATATATTCTGAAAAAGAATTAAGAAATCATTATAAAGATTGGGTATATGGCGATAGAAAAGTTTTAAGAAAAAAATATAAAGACAACAAAACACTTTATAAAACACATAAAGATTTACTGAGACACAAAACTGGACAAAAGTTCTGGGAATCTTTAGAAATTTCAATAAGACATAATGAAGGAATTAATAGTAGTCATCCTGTCCTTGCAAAACTATGGATGTTCTGGGGAAATTTTTTTGCAATTAGCGAAAAAGATTTCTTAGCAAATTATTCAACTGGTCCATATCATAGAGAAATTATTAGACCTAATCTAAATCAAACTTTTGAAAAAATGGTTTATGACGTAACTACATCATGGGCCATGATACATCATTTAGATAATAGCGAGAGTGCAGGTCCTAAAAGTATTACTGCTAGTGAAGATTGGAGAAAAAAAAAGAAAAGGCCAGCAACGATTAATGAAAATCATGCGAGAGAACTTTTAGAGCTTCATACAGTCTCTCCAAAAGCAGGCTATACTCAGGAGGATGTTATTCAACTTGCATATATAATGACAGGTTGGCAACAAAGATGGAGCAAAAAAAAATTAGAGACAGGTAATGTTTGGTTTAATTCAGAATATCATCAGCCCGGTAAGAAAAATGTTCTAGGAAAGGAATATAAAAAAGGAAAAAAATCTTTAGCTGTAGTTATAAAAGATTTAGTAAATCATCCTAACTGTAGAGATTTTGTTGCTGAAAGACTTTGTAAATATCTAATAACTGATGAACCTACAAAAGAAATGAAACAACCTATTATTGATGCTTTCAAAAAGACAGATGGATTTTTGCCTGAAATCCATAAAGCTGCAATTAAAGTTGCTTTCAAATATAATGACAAATATAAAAAATTTCAGACGCCAGAGAATTGGTTTATACAAGTAGCTAAAACAGCTGATTTAAGTTGGCCACCTTCAACAGATCTTATGGATGGATATGAGCTAGGGATCAAGCCTCTTAGATCTCAAAGATTTCCTGAGAGAGTTTTAAGAAATATTGGACATCATCCTTATAGAGCAAAACAACCAAATGGATGGTCCGATGACTCTGCTGACTGGTTATCCCCGGAATTATTAATAAGAAGACTAGTCTATGCAGACAGAAGTTATTCATTTCTGAAAGCTGGAAATGATAATAAAGAATTTTACGAAAAGATAATTAACAATAATTTTGATAATCCAGGAAAAATATCAGACTACGTATTTAAAAATATGTTGCGTAAATCAAGTGAAAAAAATGTATTAATATTCAACCATCCGGAGTTTTTAAAAGCATGAAGATAAATAGAAGAGATTTTTTAAAAACAACTGCATTAACTTCCATGTACTTTGCAGGTTTCGGAATACCTACCTTTGCAAAATCAGGACCAAAGAAAAATTTGGTCGTTGTCATGTTACGTGGTGGAATGGATGGATTATGTGCAGTCCCAATTAAAGATGATAAAAATTTTGAAAAACTTAGAAGTAAAATTAATCTTGATAAGACACTTAAATTAACGGGAGACTTTGATTTACATCCAGCACTTAAAACATTTAAGAAATTATGGGATGAAGATAATAGCGCTATAGTTCACGCTACTAATATTCCTTATACTGGACGATCTCATTTTGATGGACAAAATTTAATGGAGTCAGGGGGAAAAATTCCATATCAGGTAAAAACTGGTTGGTTAGGAAGAGGTATGAAGACTGCTGGTTTAACCGGAAAAGGATTAGCTCTAGCTTTACCAATGCCTTTATTGATTAGAGGCGTACCTATGAATAATAATTATTTTCCAGTAGGTGACAGATTACCAAGTAAAGATACACTAAATCTTATAGATCAGGTTTACAAAGAACATGATGAAAAATTATTAGGAGAAAATCTTAAAATTATCATGACTAGAGAGCTTACAAATACAGCGAGTGATGATAGTTGGGTGCTTGCAAGCAATGCAGGTCAAGAACTTTCAAAACCAAATGGGCCAAGAGTAGCTGTCTTTGAGGTAGATGGTTTTGATACCCATGCAGCTCAAGGATCAACTAACGGAGCTCACGCAGATTGTCTTAGTGATTACGATAAAATTGTAAAAGGTTTAAATCAATCAATGTCCAAAGAAACTTTTGATAATACTTTAATTGTAACACTGACTGAGTTTGGTAGAACAATAAAACAAAATAGCAGTAATGGAACTGAACATGGCTATGGATCTGCTATTTTCTTAGCAGGAGGCTTAGTTAAAAAAGCTCAAATTTATACTGATTGGCCAGGATTAAAGAAAAAAGAATTATTTGAAGGAAGAGATTTAAATTCTACAATAGATTCAAGAGCAATATATGCTTCTGCAATGTCTACAGTCTTTGACGTAGATTTCAAAAAAATCACTAAAGAAGTTTTCTGGGGAGAAAATTTACTTAACTTATCTGATAAGCTTTTTAAGGTTTGATGAAAAAATTATTAATTATTTTTTTATCTTTCTTATTTTTTATTAATTCTGCAAATTCTCAATCGAGATTCGGTGAATTGACTGAAATACTAGACGAAAAAATGCGTGGTAAAAACAACCAATGGGTTAGACCTCATCCAGGACCTTTTATTTGGAACCATATTGAAAAAGAAAAAGGAAAGTTTAATTGGGAAAATGTGGATAAATATGTTTTATATGCTCAAGATCATAATCAAACAATTTTAGCTACTATCTGGCCTCATGCAAATTGGGAGCAAAAATCCTGTAAAAGAAAAAAAGCAAAAAGTCCTTTTGGAAAACGTTTTACAAAATATTTAAGCAAACCTTGTTCTATGGAGGATTATGAAAATTTTCTAGTAAAATTAGTGGATCGTTATGATGGTGATGGTTCAAATGATATGCCTGGACTAACCAAACCAATAAAATATTGGGATGTGATGAATGAACCAGAGTTTAAAATGTTTTTTAAAGGAAGTGAGCAAGATTTTGTAGAAATTTTTAATTTTTCTTCAAAAGTAATAAAAGAAAAACAACCAGATGCAGTAATTGTTATGGCTGGTGCAGCAGGAATGTTTCCAGAAAGTAAAAAATTTTGGAAATCTGCTTTGCCAAAAATTAAAGATCATTTTGATATTGCAAATATTCATCATATAAGTGGTCCCGACGGACAATGTGATAAAGAGCTTTGGGTAGATGAATTTGCTGAATTATTAAAAAGTGTGGATGTTGAAAAACCAATTTGGCTTACAGAAGCAATGACCTGCGGCCCACCAGTAAAAGCTTGGGTAAATGCATTTTTAAATGGAGCTGAGCTAATCATTGATGTTGGTGTCAATGCACCAGGTCCAAAAATGAGTAAAAAGGGCAGAAAACAATTAAATGAATTTATTTCTGAATACGATGGTTTTACATCAATTAAAAGCATTTCAAAAAAACAAGTAGAATTTACATACAGTGATGGATCTAAAAAAATCTTAGATTTTTAATTAAGCATTTAATGAAAAAAATTTTATTAATATTTTTTGGTTTATTTTTATTGAGTTTAAATGCTTATTCTAGTGAAAAAGTTATCAATGAAAAAATTTCATTTAAACCTTTTAAATGTGAGCAAATAAAATCAGAATTTATAAGAACTAAATCTGAAAACAATTGTTTAATTATTCAGAAGCTAGAAAATCATTATCAGGTTAAATCACATGACTATTCAATTAATACTTGGAATTCTCCTCAATTATTAAAATATATAAGCAACAAAGATGGAAATAAAATTATTGCTCATACTTGGAATAATGTAGTTGAGTGGGGAAAACAATCTGACATACAACCATTTTCGCATCTTGTAAGTATAAGTTTAGAAAATTTAGATAATTTATTTAAAACAGATAATTTAGAATTAAAATCTAATCATTTAACATTGCCTTTAACGGCTAGAAGAATGAATGTTTTGGATATTGATAGCGATGGAAATAAAGAAATAGTTTATCTAGGTAATCGTGAAGATGGGAGAAACAGAAATAGCAGCTGGAAAGATGTTAATTATATTTTTAATTTAAATTCAAATGAATTAAACAGTTTTGGATCACCTCATTTTTCTCATGATTTAATGTATTTTGATTTTAATCAAGATGGATATTATGAAATTATTGACTACTTTTATGGTGACCAAAAACCTGGTGCTATCGAAGTTTGTGATATGAAAACCAATAAATGTCGTAAAGCTAAAAAAGCAAATAATTTCATAGACATTGGATTTAATCATATTCTTTCAACAAAAAAAGGAGCAATTATTTTTGGAAGTTGCCCAGGTTTGGGAAACACAACTTTTTGTTGGTCTAAAGTAACTAGTAAAAAAAACAAATTAAAATTTGAAAAACTTGATAGCTATCAATTTAAAAAAAAACCGACTGATAAAGCAAACTTCCTTATATGGACAGGAGATATAAACGATAAACCTGGTTATTGGGTAGAAGGATCAGATAAAAAAGTTTTTAAAATGGCTGATCGAGCTTGGATTTCTACTGCTATTGATTTCAACAAAGATGGTAATTTCGATAGTATTGGAGTTGCTAAAGATGTAGTTTGTAAGCGAAAAGATAATTCAAAACCATTTGATCGTGGAAAAGATTGTAAGACAGAAGAGTTTTTATATGTTTTTAAAAACAATGATGACAAGTCATTTGAAAAACATCAGGTAATGCCAGTTTCCCTAAATGGTTCATTTAGAATTGAAACTGCTGACATAAATAAAGATGGAACCGATGACCTTTATGGTTTTAAAGAGGATTGGTTTAATCCGTGGATAGATTGCAAAAAACAAGTAAGTGCAATGTATTTTAATCAAGACAATAAATCTTTTGAACAAGCATCTAAATCATTTAATCAAGAAAATTTTGGCTTATATGGTTGTGAACGAGCTTCTAGTTTTTTTAAAAACAATAATAATTATTATAGATTATTTATTACAATACCTTCTACAGACTCAAAGTTTGCTTATTTGGGGATTGAAAGATATTAGCAACAACCGCAGCTTTTTTTAGCAGCTTTTGGTTGATCATCAGTTTTTGCAGCTTCTAATTCTTTTTGTTCTTCCTCAAGAGCTTTTTGTTTCTTTAAAATCTTATCTTCAAAGTAATCATAAAGAGAAGCAAATCCCAATTTAGAGGCTCTTTTTTCCTCATAATTTCTTCGCCCTTTAAGGTTTTCAATTATTTTGACTATTTCTTGGTTTTGCATCCTCTCTTTTTATTTAAAAAGGCAAATAATTCAAGCTGTAAAAATTGGCAAATTATAAAAAGGTTATTTTGTGTTAGGATAAAGCCATGAATATAAGTCAAAAAAAACTTGAAAAATCTAGGGGCAGATTAGAAATAAAAATTAAAGATCAAAATTTACAAAAACTTTACCAACAAGGATCTTCAAAAGCTTTGATGCCAGATTTTCATGAAAATTTAAAACAATTAATGCTTATCAACACTGCCGGTGGAATTACTAGTGGAGATGAATATGATTACAAATTTGAAATTGATAGTTCGAAACTTTGTATATCAACTCAGGCAGCAGAAAAAATTTATAGTGGTTTTGGTAATCCAGCCAACTTAAATATAAACTTAAATTTAACAAACAATTCTAGTCTATTTTGGTTACCTAAAGAACTAATTTTATTTAATAATTGTAATCTAAAAAGAAAAATTAATTTCAATTTATCAAAAGACTCGAATTTACTTCTTTGTGAAAATGTTATTTTTGGACGAACTTCTATGAAGGAGGAGTTTGAAAAGGGATATTTTTCAGATTTTTGGAATATTAATGTTGATAATAAATTAATTCATGCCGAAGCAATAAATACAGGTTTATTCGAAAAAAAATATTTGAATAGTTTTTCGACATTAAATAATAATTCTGCAGTTGCGACAATTATTATTGTAGGAAATAAGTTTTTGAATAACTTTAATAATCTATCTGAAACTTTAACTAATAATGAAAATACAACTTCAAATTATTCTCAATGGGATAATAAATTGATCGTAAGACTTTTATCTAAAGATAGTTATAATCTTAAATTTGCAATTGATAAAATTTTGTCATATTTTTTTGAAGGTTCAAAGATACCAAAAGTATGGAATATATAAATGAAACTTACTCCTAGAGAAAAAGATAAACTTTTAATAAGCCTTGCAGCGATTGTCGCTAAAAATAGATTATCAAAAGGTATAAAATTGAATTATCCAGAAGCAATAGCTTTAATAACAGATTTTGTAGTAGAGGGAGCTAGAGAGGGTAAAAGTGTTGCAGAACTCATGGAGGCAGGAGCTCATGTTGTTAAAAAAAAGGATTGTATGGAGGGCATTCCAGATATGGTGAAGGAAGTTCAAGTTGAAGCTACTTTTCCTGATGGAACTAAATTAGTAACAGTGCACAAACCTATTAGATGATAATATTATGAAGCCAGGTGAAATAATTACAAAAAATGAGCAAATAGACTTAAATAAAGATACCAAAGTTACTAAGATAAAAATTTCTAATTCTGGAGATAGACCTGTACAAGTTGGAAGCCATTATCACTTTTTTGAAACAAATGAGTATTTAGTTTTTGATCGAGAATTAGCATATGGAAAAAGATTAAATATCCCATCAGGAACCGCCGTAAGATTTGAACCAGGTCAATCTAAAGATGTTGAGCTTATAGAAATTAATGGATCAAAAAAAATATACGGGTTCAATAAGAAAGTTATGGGTAATTTATAATGGCTAAAATTTCTAGAGCAGCTTATGCAGATATGTATGGGCCAACCACAGGAGATAAAGTAAGGCTCGCAGATACTGACTTATTTATCGAGGTTGAAAAAGATCTAACTACTTATGGTGAAGAAGTAAAATTTGGTGGTGGAAAAGTAATAAGAGATGGGATGGGCCAATCTCAAATTAGCAGAGAAAAAGGAGCTGCTGATACTGTTATTACCAACGCTTTAATAGTTGATGTAAACGGAATTTATAAAGCTGATGTTGGCTTAAAAGATGGAAAAATATTTGAAATTGGTAAAGCTGGTAACCCGGACACTCAATCTAAAGTAAATATTATTATTGGTCCAGGAACAGAGATAATTGCTGGTGAAGGAAAAATTTTAACAGCTGGAGGTTTTGATAGTCATATTCATTATATTTGTCCCCAACAAATTGATGATGCATTGCACTCAGGTATTACAACCATGCTTGGAGGAGGAACTGGACCTGCTCACGGTACACTTGCAACAACGTGTACTCCTGGACCATGGCATATACAAAGAATGATTCAATCTGCTGATGGTTTTTCTATGAATTTAGCTTTTGCTGGGAAAGGAAATTCTTCATTACCAGAAGGTCTTGAAGAACAAATTCTAGCAGGAGCTTCAGCATTAAAATTACATGAGGATTGGGGAACCACTCCTGGAGCAATTGATAATTGTTTAAATATTGCTGACAAAAATGATGTTCAAGTAATGATTCACACAGACACTTTAAATGAAAGTGGATTTGTAGAAAACACTATTAAAGCAATTAATAAAAGAACTATTCACGCTTTTCATACAGAGGGTGCTGGCGGCGGACATGCACCAGATATAATTAAAGTTTGTGGAGAAGAGTATGTTATTCCTTCTTCAACAAACCCGACTAGGCCGTACACAGTTAATACAATAGAAGAACATTTAGATATGCTTATGGTTTGTCACCATCTCGATAAATCTATTCCAGAGGATGTAGCATTTGCTGAAAGTAGAATAAGAAGAGAAACAATTGCAGCGGAAGACATTCTTCATGACATGGGAGCTTTTTCAATTATTGCATCAGATAGTCAGGCTATGGGAAGAGTCGGAGAGGTTATAATTAGAACTTGGCAAACTGCACATAAAATGAAAGTTCAAAGAGGAAGTCTACCAGAGGAAAAAGGGGATAATGATAATTTTAGAGTTAAAAGGTATTTAGCAAAATATACAATTAATCCAGCAATTGCTCATGGAATTTCAAAACATATAGGTAGCATTGAAAAAAATAAACGTGCAGATTTAGTTTTATGGGACCCAGCATTTTTTGGTGCCAAACCTGAGATGATATTAATAGGTGGAAGTATAGCTTGTGCGCAAATGGGAGACCCAAATGCATCAATTCCAACTCCACAACCAGTATACACTAGACCAATGTTTTCATCATTTGGGACGTCGTTAGAAAAATCCTCGGTAATTTTCACAAGTAAACTAGCTCTTGAAAAGAATTCATTAAAAGATGCAAGTATTAGAAAAGACTTATTACCTGTAGAAAATACGAGATCTATTTCTAAAAAAGATATGATTTTAAATAATAAGTGTCCAAAGATTGAAGTTAATCCTGAGACATATGAAGTAAAAGCTGATGGAGAAATAATTACTTGTGAACCAGCCAAAGAACTCCCTTTGGCACAAAGATATTTTATGTTTTAGCTTATGGATAATTGTTTTTTAATAGTTAATAAAATTGCCAAAAATAAAGCAAAAGACCACATATCTTTATCTTATGATGAGAGATTTTTAAGAAGAAAAAAACTTATTTCAGATAATGGTTTTGAATTTTTAGTCAATTTACCAGAGACAAAATCACTTTCAGAAAATCAAGCATTTAGGCTTCAAAGTGGAAACTTGATTTTAATAAAAAACAAAAAAGAAAGTTTACTTGAAATAAAAGGTAAAAATTTAATGCAACTTATATGGCATATTGGAAATAGACATATGCCATGTCAAATTGAAAAAGATAAAATTTTTATTCAGTACGATGAAGTAATAAAAAAAATGATATTAAAATTAGGTGGAAAGGTTAAGAGAGTTTTAAGACCTTTTAAACCAGAGGGAGGAGCATATGGAATTGGTAGAACCCATAGCCATAAACACTAAATTAAAAAATAAAAAAGATTTGAAAGAGTCTTTACAAATTCTTCAAACTTGGTTTTCACCATCATTTCCTATTGGAAGTTTTTCATATTCTCATGGTTTAGAAACGATGATTAATGATAATCTAATTAAGTCAAAAGAAGATATGTTGGATTATTTAAAATGTATCTTAAAACATGGAACTGGTAAAAATGATGTAATTTTAATGAAACATACTTATCAGGGAGAAGAGTTAAATGAACTCGCTCTATCACTTTGTCCAAGCAAAGAAAGAAAAATTGAGTCTGTTGAAATGGGTAATGCATTTAGAAAAGTTTTAGCTGATAGTTGGGATTTTAAAATTCTTGAAAATACTGCATATCCAATTGCAGTTGCTAAAGCAGCCAAACATTTTGATATACCCTTAAATTTAACAACTGTATCTTATCTACAATCCTTTGTATCAAACCTAATAAATGTTTGTATTAAACATATACCAATCGGACAAAAAATTGGTCAAGACTGTATAATTCAGACTTATGATTTAATTAGAGAAATAGAAAAAGAAAGTGAAAATTTAAATTTAGAAGACTTAGGTGGAATTTGTTTTAATAGTGATATCTACAGTATTAAGCATGAAAATTTAAAAACACGAATTTATAAAACATGAAAAATATAAATGGACCATTAAAAGTTGGAATAGGTGGACCTGTTGGTGCAGGAAAAACTAGTTTGACTGCTGAACTGTGTAAATTTTTGTCAAAGAAAATTTCTATGGCTGTAATATCAAACGATATTTATACAAAAGAAGATGCAGAATTTTTGATGAAAGTTCAGGCTTTACCTCTTGAGAGAATTAAAGGAGTTGAAACAGGAGGGTGTCCACATACTGCAATCCGTGAAGATGCTTCAATTAATATGCTTGCTGTAGAAAATATGAAAAAAAAATTTCCTGATCTTGATTTGATTTTAATCGAGTCTGGTGGAGACAATTTAGCAGCAACTTTTAGTCCTGAATTAGTTGATCTATCTATTTATGTTATTGACGTTGGTATGGGTGGAGATATCCCTAGAAAAGGTGGCCCTGCTATTCAAAAATCAGACTTGTTAATTATTAACAAGACAGATTTAGCTCCTCATGTAGAAGTTAATCTGGAAACCATGAAAGAAGACGTAAAAAAGGCCCGAAATGGCTTACCTTATGTTTTTTGTCAGATGAAAAAACAAATCGGTGTCGAAGATGTTGCTAAATTCTTATTTTCATCAGGTGGACTATAGAGTTTTTTTTTATGCTCTAATCGTTGGTAAACAATAGAAATCAGCTGTATCAATTTTAGAAGAATACTGCCTTCGCATATTCCACTTCTTATGAACACCGGCACTTGCAACGCTCAAAGTCGATCTTCCGTATCGATGATTAGTATTATCAATTGATCGCATCAAGCTATTTATTTTTTCATCCTTTTCAGATGTAAATAAATTTGTTTTATCACTTGCATTCGATAATCCTGTTAGCATCACACCTGCTTTTTGATAACGGTAACCGTTTTTAAAAATACTCTCAAGTATTGAAACTGCTGTCTTAACTGTTTCAATACTATTGTTTGTTGCAATTGGAAAATCAACTGTCTTTGCGTTTGAATAATATCCAAAGTTTCTTTGGAAAGGACTAGTTCTAACAAATACTGTAATTGCTTTTGCAACTAAAGACTCTGATCTAATTTTTTCGGATGCATTTAAACAATAGTTAGCAACTGCTTCTTTTAATTCTTGAAAAGTTTCAATTCTTTTCCCAAATGATCTTGAAACAACACAGCTCTTTCTTTTTGTTGTAGTTGTCTCTAAACCTATGCAAGAAATTCCTCTAAGCTCCATTGCGGTTCTTGAACTTAGAACATTAGAAGATTTTTTGATCCAGGTATTAGATTTATTCTTAAGTTGTTTTGCATTATAAATTCCGTGCTTTTGATAAAATTTAGTTAATTGTCTACCAACACCCCAAATATCATTAATTTCAACTTTTTCTAAAATAGGATCTAAGTTTTCAATACCAATTAAACTTGTCACCCCTGATTGTTTTTTCTTTGCAATATGATTTGCAACTTTACTTAAAGTTTTTGTATTAGCTATTCCAATACTGGTTGGAATACCTGTCCATTGTAAAACTGTTTCTCTAATTTCTTTTCCAACTTTTTCTACTTCAGTATCAGGAAAGTTTGATAAATCTAAAAATGCTTCATCAATGGAGTAAACTTCTATTTCTGAATTAAATCTTTTAAGAGTTCGCATCACTCTTCTTGATAAATCTCCATATAAAGAATAGTTTGACGAGAAAACTTCAACTTTATTTTTAAGAATAATATCTTTTGCTTTAAAGTAAGGCTCACCCATTTTAATCCCTAAAGCTTTTGCTTCATTTGATCTTGAAATAATACAACCATCATTGTTAGATAAAACAACAACAGGTTTTCTTCTTATTTTTGGATTAAATAATCTTTCACACGAAACGTAAAAAGAATTACAATCAATTAATGCTATTTTTTTAGTACGTTGAATGGATGACATAAGTAACAACTCCCCAAATAAAAATATCTTGTTCTTCGTTAATTAAAATTCTGTCAGAAAATTCTTTAGATCCAGAAGTTAAAAATTTTTTATCTCGTTCTTGAACTAAAGTTTTAACCACAAGCTCGTCATGAACATTAGCAATTACTGTTGAAAAGTTTTTTGGTTTTAAACTTTTATCCACCACCAGTAAGTCACCATCATTAATCCCAACATCGACCATTGATTTACCTTGAACTCTAATGATGAAAGTTGCCGGAACATTTCTTATTAAATGCATATTCAGATCAATATCTTCCTCGATATAATCAGTAGCAGGGGAAGGAAAACCAGCGCCTGCTTTATGTAGATAATAAGGGATTGTTAGTTTCATGTTCTTGTTTTGTTCTACTTTATAAACCATTTATATAATACACTCAAGAAGTTGTATTTTGAGTCTGTAACTGAATCAAAAGTGAATCAAAACGTGAACATCGAAAACAACATTTGGTGGACATGTGGATAACTTTTACAATAAGTAGTCTTAAAGTGATTTAAAAAGGAAAATTATGATTTGTATTAAAGCTGATATCCCAGAAGAGTTAAACGAAATAGATGATGAATTAAAAGCAGTTTACCATAGCAAAGATACTGTTTGTTTTTTCATATTAAAAACAAGAGAATTAAGAAATAAGTTTATAGAAGAAACCAAGGGAATGAACAAAAGTGAAAGAGAAAAAGTTTACGAGGTGTATAATAAATAAATCATGAATATTTTAGATTTTGTGATGGTTGGTTCTGATGATCATGAGAAATCAGGTGATTTTTATGATGCTGTCTTTGAACCTTTGAAATTAAAAAGAGTTTTGAAAACACAAAAATATCTTGGTTACGCTCATTCAAGTGATCCAGAGAAAGTCCAATTTTATGTAACACACCCTGTAAATGGAAAAGATGCAACGTTCGGTAATGGAACTCAAATAACTTTATTAGCAGATAATAAAGAAGCAGTTGAAAAATTTTACGAAATTGCAATCTCAAAAGGAGCAACAGATGAGGGGGCACCTGGGATTAGAAAAGATGGAAATTATTATGGATATGTTCGTGATTTAGATGGAAATAAGATTGCAGCAAAAAGTGTTTTAAAATAAAAAGGAGATATATGAAATTAAATTGTCATTGTGGGGCTATCGAAGCAGAAATTAATGCTAAAGTTAACGAATTAGCAAAAATTGTAAGATGCAACTGTTCTATTTGTAAAAGAAAAAATGCAACAATGGGAATGGTTAAAAATGAAGATTTTAAAGTTACTAAAGGACAAGATAAATTAAAACTTTATCAGTACCATACTAAAGTTGCTAACCATTACTTCTGTACTGAATGTGGAATTTATACCCATCATAATCCAAGAAGTGCACCCGCTATGACTGGATTTAATATGGGATGTGTAGACGAGGTTAAAGTAGAAGATTTAAAAGAAGTTGCTTTCTTTGATGGTCTTAACCACCCAATGGATCAAGAAAAATAAAAATCCAATGAAATTATCTGAAGAGTGTTTTAAGAAAGTTAAAAAAGATTGTTTTAAATTTATTAAATCACAAGAAACTTCTACTGAAAAGTTTGGCAATAAAGAAGGGATGATTAAGAATTTTTTAATCCCAATATGTTTTTGGATTTCAAAAAAAGTAGATGATAAAAAACCATACTTTGTTGGATTAGCTGGAGGTCAAGGAACAGGTAAAACAACAATAAGTTCAATAATAAAGATAATATTAGAAAAGTATTTTAAACTAAAAGTATTTAAGATTTCTATTGATGATTTTTATAAAACTAGAAAAGAAAGAATAGCTTTATCAAAAAAAGTACATCCAATGTTACTTACTAGGGGAGTTCCTGGAACTCATGATATCAGCATGATGCTGGATTTCTTTAAAAAATCGAAAGCAAAAAAATTTAAAAATATAAAGTTACCAAACTTTAATAAGGCAATTGATGACAGATTTCCTAAAAATAAATGGAACAAAATTAATAAAAGACCAGATGTTATTATTTTTGAAGGATGGTGTGTTGGGGCAAGAGCAGAAACTAACGAGACATTAAAAAAATCTATTAATTCGATGGAAAAAGCTAATGATAATAAACTGGTTTGGAGAAAATATGTAAATCAACAGCTAAAAACTAAGTATAAAAAGTTATATTCCCAGTTAAATTGCATGATTTACTTAAAAGCAAAAAACTTTAGTTTATTACAGAAATGGAGATTAAAGCAGGAACATAAACTATGGTTAAAAACAAAGAAAAAAGTTGGTCATAAAATAATGAGTAAAGGAGACGTAATAAATTTTATGCAAACTTACCAAAGAATTACTCAAAATATGTTTAAAAATACGCCCAAATATGCATCGATAATTTTAAATTTAAATAGTAACCATCAAATTAAAACTGCTGTATATAAATCGAAATGAAAAAAATATTTATCATAGTTATCGCATCAATATTCTATTTTAGTAACGCATTTGCCGTTACCCTTATTGATGCATTAAATCAAACTTATAAAAATAATATTCAATTAAATGCTGAGAGAGAAAATATTAAAGCTTCAGAACAAGACGTAAATATTGCTAAAGCTGATTATAAACCTTCATTAACTTTAAGTGGATCTCAAAGCTTTGAAAATACAAATAAACTTACCAACCAAAGTGGAGGTGATGCAACAATAAATGATGTGGATCCATTTACTACCTCTATAAAGTTAGAACAAACTCTTCTAGATTATGGAAGAGATTTAACGCTTCAAAAAAATATTACAGCCCTAGACCTTGCAAAAGCACAACTGGTTAAAAAAGAACAAGATGTTCTTCACAATGCCATCTACGCATATACAAACTTAATTTTTGCAAGAGAAACACTTGAGATTAATTCTAAAAATTTAAATTTATTAATTAGACAAGTTGAAAATGATAAAATCAGAAGAGACAGAGGTCAAATTACAAATACTGACTTAGCGCAATCAGAATCTTCACTAGCTGGAGCACAAGCTCAATTTGCAAAATCTAAAAGTGATTTATTAATTAGTAAACTTAATTACGAAAATATTGTTGGAAAAATAAGTGATCCAGATCAATTACAAAAAAATTCAAATGCGATAGTCAGTATTCCAAAATCTTTAAATGAAGCAATTAATCTTTCAAAACAAAATAATCCAGATATTTTAATTGCAAAATTAGACTTAGAAAAATCTGAAAAAGATTTAGCAATTTCAGAGTCTGATTTAAAACCCACAGCATCACTATCTTTACAAAGAACTTATACTGATGATTTAAGTGCTACTGTAGATGAAAAAGAACAAGATGTATTAAAAGCTACTCTCAGCTGGCCTTTTTATTCTGGTGGAAAAAAACGATCAACTATTAATAAAAATTCAAATCTAACAACTCGAAAAAGATTGTTGTTAGATGATGCCGTAAGAACAAATGAAACTAATGTTGCAAGTGCATGGTCTAGTTTAGAATCTTCAGAAAGTTTCTTGAACTCAGTTAGAGTTCAAGTAAAAGCAGCTGAAATAGCTAATGAAGGAATTGCAGCAGAGTACGAGAGAGGATCAAGAACAACTCTTGATGTAATTCAATCAAATGCTTTATTACTCTCGGCTCAGATTTCTTTAGCAAGTTCTGAGAAAAATTACTTAATGGCTCAATATAATCTACTTAAGGCAGTAGGTTTGTTAAACAGCCAATATCTAAAACTTAAGTAATTATTTGATTTTTAAGGCCAAAAATAAATATATTGCTAATGAGAACAAAATGTGTACATTTATTTTATGATTCGAGTGTTAAAAAATTTAAAAAAAGAGGCAAAAAATGACGAAAAATAACCTAAAAGTAGTTAAATCTACTAAAGATCAAGAAATGGATGTTAAAGAAAAGAATAAAGCTTTGGACGCTGCAATAGCTCAAATTACGGATAATTTTGGAAAAGGTTCTGTGATGAAACTTGGTGAAAAAAGAGCTATGGATATTGAGTCTGTTTCAACAGGTTCTTTAAGTCTTGATTTAGCTTTAGGTATAGGTGGATTACCAAAAGGAAGAATTATTGAAGTTTATGGACCAGAGTCATCTGGTAAAACAACTTTAGCATTACAAGTTGTTGCCGAAGCTCAAAAAGCTGGAGGAATTTGTGCATTTGTTGATGCAGAGCATGCATTAGATCCAGTTTATGCAAAAAAATTAGGTGTAAACACTGAAGAACTTTTAATTTCACAGCCAGACACCGGTGAACAAGCTTTAGAAATCGCTGATACACTAGTAAAATCAGGCTCTATTTCAGTAATCGTAATCGATTCTGTTGCAGCTTTGACTCCGAAAGCTGAAATTGAAGGTGAGATGGGAGATCATCATGTTGGTCTTCAATCAAGATTAATGAGTCAGGCGTTAAGAAAATTAACAGGCTCAATTTCAAATACAAACACAATGATGATTTTCATCAACCAAATCAGAATGAAAATTGGAGTTATGTTTGGAAGTCCAGAGACAACATCAGGTGGTAACGCACTTAAGTTTTACTCATCTGTAAGAATGGATATTAGAAGAATTGGTGCGATAAAGGATAAAGATGAAATTATTGGTAACTCTACAAGAGTGAAAGTAGTTAAGAATAAAGTAGCACCACCATTTAAAGTTGTTGAGTTTGACTTGATGTATGGAAGAGGAATTAGCAAGATGGGTGAATTAGTTGATCTTGGTTCTAAAGCAGATATAATTGAAAAATCAGGTGCATGGTATGCTTACAAGGGGGAGAAGATTGGTCAAGGTAGAGAGAATGCTAAGACTTATCTAGCTCAAAATCCTAAAGTTGCTGCAGAAATTGAAATGGCAATTAGAGAAAAAGCAGGTGTGATTTCTAAGAAAATAGAAGGAAATCCAATTGATCCTGAAAAATTGGAAAAAGAAAAGAAAGTAGCTGAAAAAGAAGAAGCTGAAAAAGTAGAAGGTACTCCTCCATCTAAAAAGAATTAATAGGTTATCTTTATTAATAAAAGGCGCTTAATTTAAGCGCCTTTTTTCCCTTCGATATCTAGACATAGAATAAAAAAGCTGTATTTTAAAAATATGGCAGATAAAACACTCAATGAGATAAGAAATACTTTTTTGAAGTATTTTGAAAAAAACGATCACAAGATTGTGGAATCTAGTAATTTGGTTCCAAACAACGATCCTACACTAATGTTTGCCAATTCTGGAATGGTTCAGTTTAAGAATGTATTTACTGGATTAGAAAAAAGAGATTATGTAAGAGCCACAACATCACAAAAATGTGTAAGGGCAGGTGGAAAGCATAACGATTTAGAGAATGTTGGTTACACACCAAGACACCATACTTTTTTCGAAATGTTGGGAAACTTTTCTTTTGGTGATTACTTCAAAGAACAAGCAATTCACTATGCTTGGAACTTAATTACAAAAGATTTTGGAATAGACAAAAACAAACTTTATGTAACTGTATTTCATGAAGATGATGAGGCCTTTAATTTTTGGAAGAAAATAGCAGGTTTTAGTGATGATAGAATTATAAGAATTGCTACATCAGATAATTTTTGGTCAATGGGTGAGACAGGTCCTTGCGGACCGTGTTCTGAAATATTCTTTGATCATGGTGCTCATTTACCTGGAGGATTACCAGGATCTAAAGATGAAGATGGGGATAGGTTTATAGAAATTTGGAACTTAGTATTCATGCAATTTGAACAAGTTACAAAAGATAAAAGAATAAATCTTCCAAAACCATCTGTTGATACTGGAATGGGACTTGAGAGAATTGCAGCTTTACTGCAAGGCTCTCATGATAATTATGAAACAGATCATTTTAAAAAAATAATTAATTCAGCCTCTGAAATTGTAAAAGTTAAATCAGACGAATCTAATCTTTCAAGTTTTAGAGTTATAGCTGATCACTTGAGAGCAAGTTCGTTTTTGATTGCTGAAGGTGTTTTACCTTCAAATGAAGGAAGAGGATATGTTCTTCGAAGAATTATGAGAAGAGGGATGAGACATTCTCATTTACTCGGATCTAAGGAGCCAGTTTTTTATAATTTGTTTGATACTCTTAAAAATGAAATGTCTGGAAACTATCCAGAATTAGTTAGAGCAGAGTCTTTAATTAAAGAAACTTTAAAAATGGAAGAAGAAAAATTTTTAGTTTTATTAGACAGAGGAATAAAAATTTTAAATGATGAAATATCTAAAATAGATAAAGTATTGCCAGGTGAAGTAGCTTTTAAATTATATGACACTTATGGTTTTCCTTTAGATCTTACCGAAGATATTTTAAGAAATAAATCAATGTCAATTGATAATGAAAAGTTTCAATCTTTAATGAAAGAAAGTAGAGAACTTGCTAAGAAAAATTGGAAAGGCTCTGGTGATGCAGCGGTTGAGGATATTTGGTTTGGAATAAAAGATAAAATTGAGCCAACTGAATTTTTAGGTTACGAAACTAATCAAGCCGAGGGTGTTGTATTATCTCTTTTAAAAGATAATAAAGAAGTTGATCAATTAAAAGAAAACGATGAAGGAATGATTATAGTAAATCAAACCCCTTTTTATGGAGAATCCGGTGGTCAAGTCGGTGATACTGGTGAAATAGTGTCAAATGATTTTAAATTTGAAGTAACTGATGTCCAAAAAAAACTGGGAGATTTATTTGTTCATTATGGAAAGGTTAAGAGCGGATCTATAAAATTACAGGAAAATGTAGAGTTAAAAATTAATGTAGAAAGAAGAGATAATACTCGTGCTTATCACTCAGCTACCCATCTATTACATGAATCTTTACGAAGAGTTTTAGGCACTCATGTAACTCAAAAGGGATCTTTAGTAGAGCCAAGTAGATTAAGGTTTGATTTTAGCCATATGAAGCCAATTTTAAATGAGGAAATTGATAAAATAGAAGAGTTTGTAAACAAAATGGTTTCTAAAAAATCTGATGTAAAAACTAGATTAATGACACCTGATGAAGCAGTTGAAAATGGTGCTTTAGCATTATTTGGTGAAAAATATGGAGATGAAGTAAGAGTTCTTTCAATAGGAGACGAGGATGGAAAGTATTTTTCAACAGAATTATGTGGCGGAACACACGTCAAAAATACAGGTGATATTGGTAAATTTAAGATTGTCAGTCAGTCTTCAATTGCTGCAGGAGTTAGAAGAATTGAGGCTTTGAGAGATAAACAATTAGAGGAATATTTAAAAAATGAAGAAAAATTATCAAACTTATCTGCAGAGAAAGATGAGGAAACAATTAAAGAATTAAGTCAGCAAATTATTAAATTGGGAGGAAAGCCAAGTTTAGAGGAAACTGACCAAAAAACTTTAATAAAAAATTTAACTAAACAATTTGAGACTATATCAGTAAATGCAATTTTAGAGGATAAATCAAAAAATATTATTAAAGATGAAGAAATTAATGGAGTTAAGTTAAGACTTCAAAAAATAGATGGATTACCTCCAAAAGAATTAAGAAAACTTGTAGATAAAGGTAAAAAAGATTTAGGCGAAGGTATTGTGGTTGTGTTTGCAAATAAAGATGACAAGGTTGGATTAGCTGTAGGAGTAACTGATAATTTAACTGGTAAATTTGATGCTGTTAAATTTGTCAAAGTAGGATCCGAAATAATTGGCGGCAAAGGAGGCGGAGGAAGAAAAGATTTTGCACAGGCAGGAGGACAAGATCAATCTAAAATTCAGACTGCATTTAACGAATTAAAAAAATTAATTTAGTTTTCATTTATAAATCTAATTATTTCTTCAGATTTTATATAGTTTATTTTTGTATTGTTTAATTTACAGTCATATACAAAATTTTTCTCATTAGCTGGTTTAAACTTTTCTGATCGATCATTGTAAAATATAAAATTCTTATTTTGTGAGAATGACAACATATGTGAAATTCCATTATCGATAGAAATATTGAATTCAGTTAACGAGCCTAAAGCAGTTACCATCATTGGTTTACGTAATGATGGATCTACTAACTCTTCTGGAAAATATACATTTTTAATTTCTTTTTTTAATAATTTTTTTAGATCATTAAATTTTTCTTCAATAAAAAAAGTTGGAGTATAATTTTCAGCATAATAATTTGCTACTTTAATAATTTCTTTAATTTCAAATTCTTTATTTCGTGTTGGGTGTCCAGCAGTAATAGAAAAGCCTATATATTTATTATTTTTTGACAGTATTTTTTTTGCAGTATTAATGAATTTATCCTCTATTTTGATTTCATAACTTGGTTTGTCGTTTTTCTTAATTATTTTGTTCAAATAGTTTATTAATCTTAAAGTAAGATTTTTATTTTTTTTTGTTAAAATCAAAGGTTTTGAGAGTAAAAAATTTATACAGGGAGAGATGTACTGTTGATTGGGTATTTTTTTATAAATTAGAGTGTTTTTTAGTCTTGTTTGATTGTCTATAATTAAATCAAACTTATCAAAATTAAACAAATTTATTAAATTTTTTGACACTTTCCTATGTTCATAAAGAAACCCAAAGTGTTGTGGAAAATTTTTTATTGTAATTAAATTTTTTGGTTTAAATTCCGAAAGCTTATTTTCAAACCAAAATTTTTCTAAATCAGTTGAATAGTAAAAAAAGTTATTAATACCAAAATTTCGATTAATAAAATTGATGCATACAAGTGAGTTTAAAGCATCCCCTATACCTCCACCAGTATTTATAAAAAGAACGTTTTCTAATTTATTTCTCAATTAGTTTAGTTTGTTTTTCAATTTATTATCAATTTCATCAAGAAATTGGTTAGTAGTTAAATATTTACTTGATGGCCCAATTAAAATTGCTAGATCTTTTGTCATTGATCCACTTTCCACACATTCAATACAAACTTTTTCTAAAGTTTGTGCAAATTTAATTAGCTCTTCATTACCATCTAATTTACCTCTATGAGCTAATCCTCTAGTCCAAGCAAAAATTGATGCTATTGGATTAGTTGAAGTTTCTTTTCCTTGTTGATGCATTCTATAATGTCTAGTTACTGTTCCGTGCGCTGCCTCTGCTTCCATTACTTTTCCATCTGGAGTTAATAATGTACTTGTCATCAATCCTAAAGACCCATAACCTTGTGCCATAGTGTCAGATTGCACATCTCCATCATAATTTTTACAAGCCCAAATATATTTTCCACTCCACTTCATTGCACATGCAACCATGTCATCAATTAATCTGTGCTCATAAGTTAAATTATTTTTTTCAAATTCTTGCTTATATTCTTTGTCAAAAATTTCTTGGAAAATATCTTTAAATCTTCCATCGTACTGCTTTAGAATTGTATTTTTTGTAGACATATAAACAGGCCATTTTTTAATTAATCCATAACTAAGACAAGATCTTGCGAAGTCCTCGATAGACTTATCTAAATTATACATTGATAAAGCCACACCCGGGCCTGTAAAATTAAATACTTCATATTTAATTTCATCTTTTCCATCTTCTGATATCCACTTCACTTCCATTTTGCCTTTTCCAGGAACTTTAAAGTCAATTGCTCTATATTGATCACCAAATGCATGTCTTCCAATAATTACAGGATCTGTCCAAGAAGGGACAAGTTTAGGAATATTTTTACAAATAATTGGTTCTCTAAAAACTGTTCCGCCAATTATATTTCTTATGGTTCCGTTAGGAGATCTCCACATTTTTTTTAAATCAAATTCTTCTACTCTTGCTTCGTCTGGGGTTATTGTTGCACACTTTATACCAACACCAATTTTCTTGATCGCATTGGCTGAGTCTATGGTGATTTGGTCATCAGTATTATCTCTGCTTTTTATACCCAAATCGTAGTACTCAATACCAAGATCTAAATATGGTAGAATTAATTTATTTTTGATGAACTCCCATATAATACGGGTCATTTCATCACCATCGAGCTCAACAACCGGGTTATTTACCTTGATTTTACTCATTAAATAAAAATTATCTTATTAATTGAATTTGATCGTTTTATATACATATTAATCGAAAATTAGCAAATAGAAGAATATGTTTAGCAAGATATTTCCAAAGATTCACACTGAAGGCTACAAGTTTATAGTAATAGCCGTATTCGTAACTATCATTTTTCTAATTATAAATAATTTTTTAGGATTAATAGGAATATTATTAACCGTTTGGGTTTATTATTTTTTTAGAGATCCGGAAAGAACAATTATAGGCGATGATAGCTATCTAGTTAGCCCTGCAGATGGAGAAGTGATTAAAGTTGAAGAAGTGGATGGACCAAAAGAACTTGGACTAGAAAATAAAAAATTTAAAAAAATAAGTATTTTTATGAACGTATTTGATTGCCATGTGAATAGAACGCCATGCTCAGGTATTGTTGAAGATATTTTGTACAAACCAGGAAAATTTTTAAATGCATCTTTAGATAAAGCAAGCGAAGACAATGAGAGAAATTATTATAAAATAAAAGACAAACATGGAAATGATATTGTAGTCGTTCAAATCGCAGGATTAGTTGCAAGAAGAATAGTTTGTGAAACAAATAAAAACCAAGAATTAACCCAAGGTGATAGAATTGGAATGATTAGATTTGGTAGTAGAGCAGACGTTTACTATGAAAATTATGAACCACTAGTTAAAGTTGGTCAAACAGCAATTTCAGGAGAAACACTGCTGGCTAAAAATTAATTTATGGAACAGCCAAAAAACAATTTAAAAATTATTACAGACAAAAAAACCAACGCGAGAGTGATCTTACCTAACATGTTAACTCTTATAGGGGTTTGTATAGGTTTGTCATCCATTAGATTTGCGTTGGATGGAAAATTTGAATTTGCAATTATAGCGATTATGTTTGCTGCTCTAATTGATGGATTGGATGGAAGAATAGCAAGATTGATTAAAGGGACATCAAAAGTTGGCAAGGAGCTAGACTCTCTTACTGACATGATTAGTTTTGGAGTAGCTCCAGCATTTATTATGTATTTCTGGAAACTAAATACATTAGGAAGATTTGGATGGTTATTATGTTTAATATATGTAATTTGTGTTGCATTACGATTAGCTAGATTTAATGTAAATACAGGTCAAGCTCCTTCTTGGAGAGATAATTTTTTTGAAGGAGTTCCATCTCCAGCAGGAGGTATCTTAGTTCTAACTCCATTAATTTTTAGTCTTACAAGCTTCGATTTTATAAATATAAATTATGATATTGTTGTTCCAGCCTTTTTTATTGTAACATCCCTATTATTGATCAGTAAATTTCCAAGTTATTCATTTAAAAAAATCGTAATTCAAAGAAAAGCAACTATTTTTCTTTTATTTGGAATAGTTTTATTTTTTGGATTGCTTCTAATATATCCATTTAACGTTATCTCTATTAGTGCAATCATATACCTAGGCATGCTTCCAATAAGTTTTTTTCATTATCAAAAATTAAAAAAACAAAACGAAGATAAGAATTATAAAGATGAGGATGAAGATCTTGAAGATATTTTGTAATGAAAAAGAATGTCATTATATCATTAGCTGATTCAAATTATTTTCCTTTATTAAATGAACTAATAGACTCTATAAGAAGATTTAAAGAGAGCTCGGTAGTTGCAATATGCATTTTGGATGCTGGATTATCAGAGGATCAAAAGACAGAATTATCATCAAAAGTAGATGAAATAAAATCAGCAGAGTGGGATATAAAAGTTCCAGATGGTAAAATCAAAGGACGTGAATGGTTAAAGAGCCAAGTATCTAGAGCTTTTTTACCCAAATATTTTCCAAGCTATGAAAAATATTTATGGATTGATTGTGATGCTTGGGTAAATGATTGGCAATCTGTTGAGCTCTATTTTAAAGCGTGTGATAATGGTAAATTAGGAATTACACAAACTATCGGACCAGGTTACAAGATTACTTCTAGAGTAAATTGGGTTTTTGGAAAATTAGCAATTATTAAATCTCAAAATTTTAAACATGCAATAAAATCAAATATTAATTTAGAAAAAGCTAGAAAGTTAGCCTTTGCTCCTCATATCAATATTGGTGTTTTTTCTTTAGAAAAAAATTCAACGTGCTGGAATTCATGGCAGGAAAACTTAAAACAAACACTTAAAGGTGGAGAAATATTTGGCTCTGAACAATTAGCCATGAATATGTCTGTGTATGTTGATAACGTCGAAACTGAATTTCTTCCTTTAAACTGCAATTGGATCACTAGTAATCTTTTGCCAAAATTTGATGAGGATAAAGATACATGGGTAGAGCCTTATTTACCTAATTCTACAATTGGAATTATGCATTTAGCAGCTGGTATCTGGAAAGGCAACGAAGATATGAGATTAAATAAGAATATTAAAATAGATATTCAAACTCTTAGAGGTAAAATTTTAAATAAAAGTTTAAGATTTAATAATTAATTGAAAAAAAATAAAATCTCCAAGAACTGGGTTAATAAACAGCGTAGGGATATCTATGTAAGACAGTCAAAAGTAGATGGATATCGTGCCAGATCAGCTTACAAATTAATTGAAATTGACGAAAAATTTAAAATTTTTAAAGGAGGATTGTCCGTAATTGATATTGGTGCAGCTCCAGGAAGCTGGTCACAATATGCTCTCAAAGCAGCTAAAAGTGGAAAATTAATATCTATAGATTTAAAAAAAATGGAACCCATAGGCAATAGTGTTCAAATTCAAGGAGATTTTGTTGAAGAAAAAACTCAAGAAGAAATTAAAAAACATATAAACGGTAAAGTTGACGTCGTAATGTCTGATATGGCCGTAGATACAACTGGTATTAAAAATATCGACTCAATTCAAACCGGAGAACTGTGTAAAGAGGCAATGATTTTTGCAAAAGATTTAATGAAAGAAAATGGATATTTTATTTCAAAAATTTTCATGGGGGGAACATTTAACGAAATCGTCGCAGAAGGAAAAAATTTTTTTAAAGAAGTTAAGGTTTTTAAACCAAAATCTAGCAGAAAAGATTCAAAAGAAAGTTTTATAATTTGTAGAAAAATCCGATAGAGACTTTAAATTTAAAAGGAATCGTATATAAAAGATCATGGTTCCCATAAAAGAAGCACTTACCTTTGATGATGTTGCATTAGTCCCAAAATATTCAGAAATATTACCTTCTGATGCTGACACTAGTGTATCTTTAACAAAACATTTGAAACTTGAAATTCCAATTTTATCATCTGCAATGGATACTGTTACAGAGAGCAGAATGGCAATAGCTATAGCTAAAGCTGGAGGTATTGGAGTAATTCACAGAAACCTTGATATAAAAAAACAATTATCAGAGATAAAAAAAGTAAAAAAACAAAAACTAATTGTTGGAGCAGCCGTAGGTGCAGCACCAAATGAGTTTATTAGAGCCAAAGAAATAATTAAAGAAGGTGTAGATTTAATCGTAGTAGACACAGCACACGGCCATACAAAGAAAGTTGCAGAAATAATCAAATATATAAAAAAAATAAAAAATAAAAAAATTGCTTTATGTGCAGGAAATATCGCAACTCCAGAAGCCGCAAAATTCCTTATAAAATTAGGAGTAGATATAATTAAAATTGGTATAGGACCAGGTTCTATTTGCACAACAAGATTAGTTGCTGGAATAGGAGTTCCTCAATTAAGCGCAATTTTAGCTGTAAGAAGTGGTTTAAAAAATAAAAATATTAAAATAATTTCAGATGGGGGAATAAAATATTCTGGTGATTTAGCAAAAGCTTTTGCTGCAGGAGCTGATGCTGTAATGATTGGTTCGTTATTTGCGGGTACAAACGAAACCCCAGGTAAATTAATCAAAAAAAATGGACAGCTTTTTAAAAGTTTTAGAGGCATGGGGTCTGTTGGAGCTATGAACAAAGGATCAGCTGATAGATACTTTCAAAAAAAACAAAAAGATTCCTCAAAATATGTGCCTGAGGGTGTTGAAGGTTTTGTAAAATATAAAGGAGATGTCGAGAGTATGATTTATAAATTAATTGGTGGATTAAAATCTTCCATGGGTTATCTTGGATCAAAAACAATCATTAAATTAAGAAATAAAACACAATTTGTGAAAATTACAAAAGCTGGATTTTACGAAAGTATGGTTCATAATGTAGATGTGGTAAAAAAAGATAGTAAATATTAATGAGCAAATTTTTCAAGTTAATAGGATTAATACTTTTAACAGTTTCTTTTAACAGCATGTCTTTTAGTAAAGAAAATTTTTTTAATGAAGCTTTGGAATTGTTTAAAAAAGAAAAATATGAGGATGCACGTTTTTTATTTGAGAGAAATATAGTTTTTAATCCAAAAGACGCAAACTCATATTTATATTTGGCAAAAATTTACAACCAAGAAGAAAATCAAAGAAAAGAAGAATACAATTTGGAAACAACACTTTTAATTGAGCCTGATAACGAGGAAGCTTTATTAATGTTAATGGAAATTGCTTTAGAAAAATCTAATTATAAAAAAGTCAAAGATCTTTCAGATAAGTTTGTAAAAGTTTGTAAAAATTTATGTGATGAAAACAAAGATATTCAAGACTCATTAAAAAATATAGAACCTAAAAATAATGAGTCTTGATCAAAATCTTAACAAAATCTTAATAATAGATTTTGGTTCTCAATTTACTCAATTAATTGCAAGAAGAGTAAGAGAATTAGGTGTATTTTCTGAAATAGTTAGTCACAAAAAAATAAAACTAAAAGACATAAATCACAGTATTAAAGGAATAGTATTATCTGGTGGTCCATTAAATGTTTATCAAATAAATAAATATTCATTCGATAAAAAAATTTTACAATTTGATGTACCAGTTCTTGGAATATGTTTTGGGCATCAAATTTTATCAAAACTTAACGGTGGAAGGGTAAAACAATCAAAACATAGAGAATTTGGTTTAGCAAATGTTTATAAAAAGAATTACAGTCTTTTAACAACTAATTTTTTTGGAAACAAAAAATCCAAACAAGTTTGGATGAGTCATGCCGACCAAGTTTCAAAACTTCCTAAGAATTTTAAAGTTGTAGCATCAAGTACTAACTCAAAATTTGCGATTGTTGAAAATAAAATAAAAAAATATTATGGGGTACAATTTCATCCCGAAGTAACTCATACAGAGAATGGAAAGAAATTAATAAGTAATTTCATTTTTTTAATTTGTAAAATTAAAAAAAATTGGTCATCTAGAGATCAAAAAAATCAGCTTATCAAAGATGTAAGAAAACAAGTTGGAAATAATAAAGTTATTTGCGCTTTATCAGGAGGTGTAGATAGTAGTGTAGTTGCTCAATTACTGAATAAAGCTATTGGGGAAAAACTTTATTGTATTTTTGTAAACACTGGCCTTTTAAGAAAAAATGAGGAAACACAAGTAGTTCAAACTTTTAAGAAGCGTTTAAAAATGAATTTGACTTATGTAAATGCTGAAAAAGAATTTTTAAAAAAATTAAGAAATGTTTCTGATCCAGAGAAAAAAAGAAAAATAATCGGTAATTTATTTATCAAAATATTTGAGCGGTATGCTAAGAAAATCAAAAATGTTAAATTTTTAGCTCAAGGAACTCTCTATCCAGATTTAATTGAAAGTAAATCAGTTACTGGGAGTCAAACTTCTAAAATTAAATCACATCATAATGTAGGTGGCCTCCCAAAAAAAATGAATTTAAAATTAGTAGAACCACTAAAATTCTTATTTAAGGATGAGGTAAGAAAATTAGGATTAGAGTTAAATTTAAGTAAAGAAATTATTTCAAGACATCCTTTTCCTGGACCAGGCTTAGCTATAAGAATGCCAGGCATAATAACGTATGAAAAAATTAAAATTTTAAAAGAAGCTGATTATTATTTTATTCAAGCCTTAAAAGATCATGGTCTTTATAATAAGATTTGGCAAGCTTATGCAGCGTTGCTGCCCGTTAAAACTGTTGGGGTAATGGGAGATAATCGTACTTATGAATATTTATGTTTATTGAGAGCGATTACATCAGAAGATGGAATGACAGCAGATTACTATGAATTTAAAAAATCATTTATGCAAAATATATCAAATAAAATAGTTAATAGTATAAGAGGTATAAATAGAGTAGTATATGACGTTACTTCTAAACCACCCAGCACTATTGAATTAGAGTAGTTTTTAATTATAAGTTAATATTATGAAATATTTGCACACTATGATTAGAATTAAAGACGTTGATGAATCAATGAGATTTTACTGTGATGGCCTTGGCTTGAAACAAACAAGAAGAATGGAAAATGAAAAAGGAAGATTTACATTAATTTTTCTTGCAGCACCAAATGATGAAAAAGCAGAAATAGAATTAACCTATAATTGGGATGGTGATGAGCTTGGAGAAGGTTCAAGAAATTTTGGCCATCTTGCATATAGAGTAGATAATATTTATGAAACCTGCCAAAGATTAATGGATATGGGCTATACTATTAATAGACCACCAAGAGATGGTCATATGGCTTTTGTTAGATCACCCGATAAAATCTCAATAGAAATACTTCAAGAGGGAAACCTGGAACCTAAAGAACCTTGGATTTCAATGGAAAATACTGGCTCTTGGTAGGTTGATGAAAAAAAAGATTTTAGATTTAATTAAAAAAAAAAGTAAACAAAAAATTGTAAGTTTAACTGCTTACTCAAAAAACATAGCATCAATTTTAGATAATCATTGTGATATTATACTCGTCGGAGATTCTCTTGGTTCGGTTTTATACAATTATAAATCTACAAGAGAAGTAACTTTGAGTACTATGATTGAACATTCTAAAAGTGTCAGGTTGGGTATAAAAAAAAGTTTAATGATAGTTGATATGCCATATAATACGTATCGGACTCCCAAAGAAGCTTTGAAAAATGCAAAACAGATAATGAAAAAAACCAAATGTGATGGAGTAAAATTAGAAGGTGGAAAAAAAATTTATGAAACAGTCAAAACTTTAGTTAAAAACAGAATTCCAGTTATGGGTCATTTAGGTTTGCTTCCTCAGTCAGATAAAACTTTTAAATTTAAGGGAAAAAAAAAATTAGAAAGAGACAATATTATTAGGGACTCGCAAATATTACAAAAAGCCGGAGTGTTTTCAATTGTTTTAGAATGTGTTGAAACTTCTTTGGCAAAGTTTGTTACTCAAAATTTAAATATACTTACTATTGGTATTGGAGCATCAAAATATTGTGACGGTCAAATATTAGTTTTTGATGATTTAATTGGTTTAAATCCAATGAATTATAGGTTTGTAAAAAAATATGCCAATATTAGAAACGATATTACTAAAGCTGTTTCAAATTACTCAAAAGAAGTTAGAAAAATTAAATTTCCTAACAAAAAAAATTCTTATTAATCAAAAGTATTTTTTAAATTCTTCATTAATATTTAATATTTCAAGATCCACTAATCCACCAATCACCAGTTGAAGACCTACAATTAAAATAAATATCAAACCAACATATGCTATCCAAATATGTCTTTGTATATAGTTAGCCATATATGTTGCCAAAGCACCAGTTAAAACGACTGATAACATGAGTCCAAATATCATAAATCCAAAATATCCTTTTGCAGCTGCGACTACACCAATCACATTGTCAAAACTAATCATGATATCTGCAAACAAAACTTTTCCAATACTACTAATGAATGAAGGTTCCTTCCCTTTTTTTGTAGCAGGTTTTACTTTTTTAATGTCTAATAAATCTTTCCTTAAATCATTTACAATCCAAATTAACAACAAGCCACCCAAAATCTTTATAAAATAAAATTCAAATAAAAAAGTTGCAAATATTGCAAAAAATATTTTAAAAACAAATGCTCCAATCACACCCCAAAGAATTATTTGTTTCCTGTTTTTTTGAACAAAATTTGAAGCAATAGATCCAACAATTACAGCATTATCTGCTGTTAATATAATTGTGATAAAAATTATATTGGTTAAAATTATGAGTTCTTCAATCAAGATCAGTTAATATTATTTCAATTTATGAATTTTTCAATAAATACTATTTTTAAGCTGGCGAATTTATCACCAGCTTATTTTATATTTTAAGTATATAAATTAATATTTAGATTTTTTAGTACCTTCAATAACTTCTTTTAATTGGTTATATTCTTTACAATTACAGTTTTCTAATATTTTTAATCTTTCTTTTGCTAAGTTTAATCTATTTGTTGCAACATACAGTTCACCCAAATATTCGTTTATACCAATATGATAAGGTTCAATTTCTAAACCTTGTAGATAATATTTCTCACCGTTCTCATAATCACCAAGTTTTCGTGTAGTGAAACCTAAATAATTTAAAGTATCAGCTTTGTTAGGTTTTTCTGAGTTTGATTTTAGAAGTAGTTTTTGAGCTTTAGCATATCTTTTTTTTGCTTTTTCAAGTTTACCCTTTGACTCATATTTTTTTGCAAATTTAATAGACTCTACTGCTTTATCATAATTGGTTTTAACTTTTGATGAAGTAGTATCTGATCCTGCAGAAAATGAATTTGTTGTAAATAATATTAAAATCAAAATTGCGAAAACGTTTTTAATCATTTATAAATTTCTCCATTTTATTTAAAGGTTTCAATTGTAATCCATTTTCTATCAGTTTATCTCTTATTGATTTTGCTGTAGATAACGAACTTTCGTTATCTCCATGTATGCACACTGAATCAATTTCACAAGGTATCTGCTTTCCACTGTGACAATTAAGTGACTGATTTTTAACCATATTTAATACGTGTTTTTTAGCTTCTTCTGGGTCAGTAATAAGAGCGTGTGATTTCTTTCTAGAGACTAAATTGCCATCATCCTCGTAATTTCTATCTGCAAAGATTTCACAAGCTATACGCATGTTTAGTTTTTTGGCTGCTTCTTCCATTTTAGATCCTGTAGGAACCAGATAAATTAAGTCTTTACTAATCTCGTTTATAGTTTTTGCTAAAGTAGTAGCTAAATCTATATCCTCACAAGCCATATTATTTAAAGCACCATGTGGTTTTATGTGAGTAACATTCTCTCCATGATCTTGAGCAATTTTTTGAAGAATGTCATATTGGTCAATAATTAATTGCCTTACCTCATTAGGTGGAAGATTCATCCTTTGCCTTCCAAAATTTTCAGGATCATTAAATGACGGATGCGCTCCAATACTAACACCATTTTTTTTTGAAATATGAACCACTTGATTCATAGATTCGTTATCGCCAGCATGATAGCCGCATGCAACATTAGCAGAATTAACTATTTCGAGTAAATCTGGATCATTCTTATTTGAATGATGTTTTGATTTTTCCCCTAAATCACAATTTATATTAATTTCCATAGTCAATAATGTTGAGTATAACATGGCATGATAAAAAATATATCAAATCTTGGTGACGCAGCTGTATACTGTGATTTTGGCAATGAAGTAAATAAATCAATTAATTCACAAGTAATAAAATATTTTAAAACAATTAAAGAAAAAAAATTTGAAGGGATAAATAATTTAACACCTTCATATAATAAATTAATAATTTCTTATGACCTAAAAAAAACAACATTTAAAGAAGTTAAAAATTATGTTGAAAATATTGATACCAAGGAAACGCAAGATATAAATTCTAAAAAATTTGAAATACCAGTCTGTTGTCATGAAAATTTCTCTATGGATATAAAAAGACTGGAAGGAATATTAAAATTAAGTAGAGAAAAAATTTTAGAGAATTTTTTAAATAAGGAATATTTTTGTTACATGACAGGCTTTATCGCTGGCATGCCTTTTCTTGGAGATTTAGATGTGAATATGCGAGCTCAACGTTTAGAAACCCCAAGAGTAAAAGTTCCTAAAGGATCTGTTGCATTGACTGAGCAATTTGCAAATATTTATACGTTTGAAAGTCCAGGTGGATGGAATATTTTAGGAAATACCCCTTTGAATGTATTTGATAGTTCAAAAGAAGATAAACCAAATCTAATTAACCCAGGAGATACAGTAATTTTCAAGGAAATCACTTTAGATCAGTACAAAAATTATAATGAGTAATAATTATTTAGATATAATCAGACCTGGAATTAATACTACCTTTCAAGATAAAGGCAGGGATCATCTTTATCATATTGGTATCCCGTTCAGTGGTGCTATGGATAACAGAAATTATCTTATAGCTAACAAACTTGTTAACAATAACTTAGACTCAGCAGTTATAGAGTTTGCGTATCAAGGTCCTTGTATAAAGTATTCAGGAGAAAGAATTAATTTTGCTGTTACTGGAGATGTAGTTTTTTCAATAAAAAAACAAGATGCTGAAATAGAGGGTAATTGCTATCAAAGCTATCAAGTTGAAGATGGAGATGAGATAAATATCGTTTCTACAAACAAATCAGTTTATGGATATTTAGCATTTGGTGGAGAACTCGATTTAAAATTTCAATGGAATAGTTGTTCTATAAATACAAAAGCAAATATTGGATCTAATGCTGGAAAAAAATTAGATGTAGGGCAAAAAGTTAATTTGAAAAAAATAAATTCAAATAAGGATATTAAAAAAACTAATTATATTAATAGTAAAATAGAAAACATAAGGGTGATTAAAGGAACTAATTTTGATTACTTTTCTGAAGAAGGTAAAAAAATATTTTATGAAAAAGAATTCACAGTGTCGAAACTTTCAGACAGAATGGGTATGAGACTGGAGGGACCTAAAATTGACAATATTGTGAATACTAACATAAAATCAGAAGGTTTGATTAAAGGTGTAATCCAAGTACCTGCAGACGGAAATCCAATTATAATGCTTTCAGATCATGGTACTATTGGTGGTTATCCAAAAATTGGAGTTGTGGCTAGTGTTGATTATGACCGATTAGTACAGATGTCTCCTGGTTCAAAAATAAAGTTTAAAGAGATTAATTTATCTGATGCGGAGACTTTATTTAAGTTATATGAAATGGAAACTCAAAATTTACTATCACAAATTTAATGGATTTTTTATCAAAGATACCAGGTCCTTTTTTAGTTTTTTTAGGTGCTTGTGCATTAAGTTTTGGAGGTTTAATTATTAAGTCTTTTGATGGATCTACACTTTGGCAAATATTATTTTGGAGATCGCTTTTCTTTATCGGAGTAATTACAATTTTTTTAATCGTTACTTACAAAGAAAAAATTTTCAGTGCTTTTTATAAATCTGGAATTCCAGGTTTATTTGGAGGTATAATTTTATCCATCGGATTTGCTAGCTATGTGTTTGCTATGTACGAAACAACAGTAGCTAATGCAAATTTTATAATACAAACTCAAGCTTTGTTTTTAGCAATTTTTGGTTATGTATTTTTAAAAGAAAAAATTTCAAAAATTACATTAACTTGTATTATTACAGCAGTCGTTGGTATTATTTTAATGTTAGGAAGTTCACTAACACCAGGTCAAATGACCGGAAACTTAGTTGCATTCATCATGCCAATATCATTTGCGATCTTAATTTTAATTGTTAGAAAATATCCAAAAGTTGACATGATACCTTTACAACTCGTTGCTGGAATTTTTGCAACATTGGTAGGTTTGTTTATGTCACCAAGTATTATTGTTTCAACAAATGATATTTTTTTAGGTTTTATTGCAGGATTTTTTCAAGTTGGACTTGGTTTTATACTTATAACTATTGGAGCAAGATCAACTCCCTCAGCATTTGTTGGAATAATTATGTTAACTGAAGCTGTTTTAGGACCTTTATGGGCATGGATGTTTGCAAACGAAAACCCGCCGCTAACAGTGCTTTTTGGTGGAGCGGTAGTTATAACAGCAGTAGTTATACAGTTTTTGTCTCCATTACTTGTCAAAAAGGTAGCTAAATAAATTTCACATAAACATTTTAAATGTGCTATAAATTTATATACGGGAGAGACTACTTTTGTAGCGCCGAAGGAGCAACCACCCCGGAAACTCTCAGGCAAAAGGACCGTACATATTAACTCTGGAAAGAGAATTATTCTCGCCGAAGGAGCAAATCTCTCAGGCACCAAGACAGAGGGGGAACAGAAGAGTTAATATGGAAATAAAAAAAACATCGCTAAATAAACTTCATCAAAGTAACAACGCTAAGTTTGTTGAATTCGCTGGTTATGAAATGCCTATTCAGTATAGCAAAGGTATTATTGAAGAACATAAATTCACAAGATCGAATTCTGGAATATTTGATGTATCTCATATGGGTCAATTATTTATATATGGTGATGAAAGTTTAACAGAAGAATTAGAAAAAATTTTTCCATTAGATTTAAAAAATTTAAAAGAAAACTGCTCTAAGTATAGTTTTTTAATGAATGAAGATGCTGGAATTTATGATGATTTAATTATTACTAAAATAGAAGATGGGTATTTAATTATTCTAAATGCTGCATGCAAAGATAAAGATTTTGAAATTTTATCTAATTTACTTGGTTCGAAATTTAAAATGAATTTAGACAACAATAGATCTTTGATAGCAATTCAAGGACCTAAATCTGTTGAAATTTTAAACTCAATTGTAAATGGGGTTGATCAACTAAATTTTATGACAGGAAATTGGTTTGATTCTAATAATCAAAAATTATTTGTCACAAGATCAGGTTATACAGGGGAAGATGGATTTGAAATTTCAATTTCTAACGATAAAGCTGAAAAATTAGTTGAAAATTTAATAGAAAAGGGAGCACAACTTATAGGACTTGGGGCAAGAGATACCTTGAGATTAGAAGCTGGATTATGTTTATATGGTCACGAATTAGATATTAATAAAACACCAGTTGAGGCAAACCTTAGATGGGCAATCTCAAAATCTAGATTATCAAATGGGGGTTTTATTGGGTCGAAAAAAATTATGAATCAAATGCAAGATGGAGCAAGGCAAATAAGAGTAGGGATTAAGCCTGAAGGTAGAGTGATTGCAAGAGAAAAAACTAAAATATTTGATGATACAGATAAACAAATTGGCGAGATAACTAGTGGAACGTTTGGACCAAGTGTAAATGGTCCTATAGCGATGGGTTATGTTGATAAAGAGTTTTCAAAGGTTGATACTAAAATTTTGCTTGAGGTAAGAGGGAAAAAACATCCAGCAAATGTTTGCGCATTACCATTTTATAAGAAAAATTATGTGAAAGGAGTAAATTAATGAGTGAAGTAAAATTTTCTAAAGAGCATGAGTGGATTACTTTGGAGGGAGATGTAGCCACAATAGGAATTACAAAACATGCAACAGAAATGCTTGGAGACATAGTTTTTGCAGAACTTCCTGAAAAAGGATCCAATGTTGAAAAAGATGGAACTGCAGGAGTAGTAGAATCTACAAAAGCAGCTAGTGATGTTTATACTCCAGTTAGTGGTGAAGTGGTAGATACTAACCAGTCTATAGTAGATGATCCTGCCAAAATTAATGAAGACCCTGAAGGTGGTGCATGGTTTTTTAAATTGAAAATTAAAGACTCATCTGAGTTAGATACGTTAATGAATAAAGAAGAATACGATAAATTTGCAAAGGAGACATCAAACTAATGTTACATAATTCACAAAAAGATTTTATTAGAAGACACATAGGTCCATCAGAAAAGGACCAAGAAAAAATGCTTAAAAACCTTAACTTTAAGTCATTAGATGAGTTTATTAATAGCACAATACCAGAAAAAATTCAGTTTAAAGGTGAATTAAATATTGGTGAACCGAATTCAGAATATGAAGCTTTAAGAAAATTAAAGGCAATTTCAAAAAAAAATAAAATTTACTCAAATTTTATAGGCATGGGTTATTATGGAACCTACACACCATATGTAATTTTAAGAAATATATTAGAAAATCCTGGATGGTATACATCATATACACCTTATCAGCCTGAAGTAGCACAAGGTAGATTAGAGATGCTGTTAAACTTTCAACAAATGATTGTTGATTTTACTGGAATGGATATAGCAAACGCGTCTTTACTTGACGAAGGAACAGCAGCTGCCGAAGCCATGGGTTTAAGTCACAGACTTAATAAAAGTGATAGTAATTTAGTTTTTGTTTCAGAGAATTGTCATCCACAAACAATTGATGTTATCCAAACTAGAGCAGAGCCAATGGGTCTTAAAGTCCTTATCGGAGATGAGGATAAAGTTCTAGAACAGTTAAAAGAAGATATTGTTTGTGGTGTTTTACAATATCCAGGAACTTTAGGAGATATTAAAGACCCTAGTGAGTCCATTAGTAAAATTCATAAAAAAAATGGAAAGGCAATTTTAGTTTGTGATCTCCTTGCGCTTTCTATGCTAAAAACACCTAGAGAGCTTGGAGCAGATATTGCAGTGGGAAGCTCCCAAAGATTTGGTATTCCAATGGGTTATGGAGGACCACATGCAGCTTTTTTTGCAACAAAAGATGAATACAAACGATCTATGCCTGGTAGAATTGTTGGTGTTTCGGTGGATAGACATGGAAACAAAGCTTATAGATTATCATTACAAACTAGAGAGCAACACATTAGAAGAGACAAAGCTACAAGTAATATATGTACCGCTCAAGCTTTACTAGCGATCGTTTCAGCAGCATATGCCATTTATCACGGTCCAGATGGAATTAAAAGTATATCTGAAAGGGTATCTCAATTAGCAAAAAATTTTGCTGATAAAATAAAACAATCTGGATATGAATTATACTCAGATTATTTTTTTGATACTGTAACTATTATTACCAAAGAAAAGACTGATCAAATATTTAAAAACGCTTTAGACCAAAAAGTTAACATAAGAAAAGTTAATTCAGAAATGCTTTCTGTTTCTTTTGACGAAAGAAAAAATGTTTACAGAGTGAATCAACTATTAAAAATTTTTAATGCAGCGGAGTCTATTAAAAAAGAGGATCCTACTGTTGCTTTACCAAATTTACCAAAAAATTTATTAAGAACTTCAAAATATTTAGAACACCCTGTTTTTAATTCATATCACTCAGAGACAGAGATGCTTAGATATCTTAAAAAATTAGAGGATAAGGATATAGCTCTTAATAGAACAATGATCGCTCTGGGTTCATGTACTATGAAATTAAATGCTACTGCAGAAATGATACCTATTTCTTGGAGAGAATTGGCAGAACCTCATCCATTTGTACCTGTCGAACAGATGGAGGGATATAGAGAGATGTTCACAGATCTTAAAAATTGGTTAAGATCTATCACTGGTTTTTCTGGTGTTTCACTTCAACCAAATGCAGGAGCCCAAGGTGAGTACGCTGGATTAATGGTAATAAGAAAATATCATTTAGATAGAGGAGATGAAAATAGAAACATATGTTTAATACCAAGCTCAGCACATGGAACCAATCCTGCTAGCGCACAAATGGTAGGAATGAAAGTTGTCGTTGTTGATTGTGACAAAGAAGGAAATGTTGATTTTGAGGATTTAAAGAAAAAAGCAGAAATGCATTCTGAAAATCTTGGAGCATTAATGGTCACTTATCCGTCTACTCACGGAGTATTTGAGGAAAAAATTAAAGATATATGCGAAATAATTCATCAACATGGTGGTCAAGTTTATATGGATGGAGCAAACTTAAATGCACTTGTTGGTGTAGCAAAACCAGGAAATTTTGGTCCTGATGTTTGTCATATAAACTTGCATAAAACATTTTGTATTCCGCATGGTGGAGGAGGACCTGGAATGGGACCTATCGCATGTAAAAGACATCTACAAGTTTATCTCCCTAATCATCCGGTTGTAAAAGATTGTGGACCAGCAAGTGGAATAGGTGCCGTTTCAGCAGCTCCATGGGGAAGCTCAAGTATTTTATCTATTTCTTGGATGTATATTAAGATGATGGGATCAGAGGGTGTAAAACTTGCAACACAAATTGCAATCCTAAATGCAAATTACATTGCATACAGATTAAAAGACCATTATCCAATTCTTTACAAGGGTTCAAATGGTAATGTAGCACACGAATGTATTATTGATATTAGATCTATTAAAAGTGACACAGGTATTTCAGAAGAGGATATAGCTAAAAGATTAATAGATTATGGATTTCATGCACCAACAATGTCATGGCCAGTTGCCGGAACAATGATGATTGAACCAACAGAAAGTGAGAGTTTATCTGAACTAGATAGATTTTGTAATACTTTGATTAGCATTAAAAAAGAAATAGATATGGTCAAGTCAGGCAAGTTTGACAAAGTTGACAACCCTATAAAAAATGCACCTCATACTGATATAGAATTAGCTTCAGATGAATGGAATCATAAATATTCAAGAGAGCAAGCTGCATATCCAGCAAAATTCTTAAAAGCAAATAAATTTTGGCCTCCGGTTGCAAGAGTTGATAACGTATATGGAGATAAAAATATTTTTTGTACTTGTCCAAGCATGGACGAGTTTAAAGAAGATGCAGCATAGTAATTAATGAAAATTGCTGTTGTTGGCTCAGGTATTTCTGGATTAAGTTCTGCTTATTATTTATCTAAAAAACACCACGTAGATCTTTTTGAGAGAGAGGATCATTTTGGTGGACACTCACATACAATAGATTTGTTTTTTGATGAAAAAAAAGTTTCAATAGATATTGGTTTTATTGTTTTTAATTTTCAAACTTATCCAAATTTAACTAATTTTTTTAAGGAAAATGATATTCAAATTGAAAAAAGTAACATGTCTTTTTCAGTTTCAGTAGATAATACTAAATTTGAATATTGTGGAAAAGGTTTGAGTGGAATTTTCTGCAATAAATCAAATCTATTCAACATTGATTTCTTAAAAATGTTTTTTGATATAATTAAATTTTATAAAAAAAGTGATCAAGCAACTATATCCAATGACAAAATTACCTTAGGTGAATATTTAAAAGTTAATAAATTATCCAAAACATTTGTTGATTATCATATAATACCAATGGTATCTGCAATTTGGTCTATGCCCCCTTATGAAGCAAGCAAAATGCCAATTAGTTTTTTTCTTAGATTTTTCCAAAATCATGGTTTGTTTAAATTGAAAAATAGACCACAGTGGTACACAGTAACCAATAGAAGCAGAACCTATGTTAGTAAAATAATTTCACAATTAAGTGGGGAACATTATAAAAATTATAAAGTCACAAAAATTAAAAGAAAAATGTCAGGACTAGATTTATATTACGGTGGAGAAAGTGAATTTTTTGATTATGACAAGGTTATTTTGGCAACACATGCTGATGAAGCCTTAGAGATAATTGAAAATCCAACTGAGGATGAGAAAAATATTCTTTCGAATTTTAGCTACAAAGAAAATATAGCTTACATACATACAGATCAGCGGGCCATGCCGAAAAATAAAAAAGCTTGGTCTTCTTGGAATTCATCAATAGATGACAAAAATTTAGAGAAAAATTCAATAACCTACTGGTTAAATTTATTGCAAAATTTAAAGTGTGATGAAAATATTTTCTTAACACTAAATCCTTACTTCAATATTGATGAGAAAAAAATATTGAAAAAAGTAAAATTTACACATCCATATTACGATCAAAAAGCATTAGATGCTCAATCAGAGCTTATTAAAATACAAAATCAAAAAGATTTACTTTTTTGTGGCAGTTATTTTGGTTACGGATTTCATGAAGATGGAATAAAATCATCTCTTGAAATGCTGAAAAACCTTAATGATTAGTTCTTGTATATATAATGGAAACGTAATCCATAAGAGATTTAAACCAAAAGAACATTTTTTTAAATATAAAGTATTTTCACTTTTCATTGATCTATCAGAGCTAAATGAGCTTAATGATAAATTAAAATTTTTTTCATTAAATAAATTTAATCTTATTAGTTTTTTCGAAAAAGATCATGGTGACCGTGATGGGTCATCTCTTTTTGAGTGGGTAAAAAAAAATCTAACTAATAACGAAATCAGTACAGACAACATAAAAGTTAAACTTTTATGCTATCCAAGAATATTTGGTTATGTTTTTAATCCACTAAGTATTTTTTTTGTATACGATAATAATGATAATTTAATTTCTATATTATATGAGGTTAAAAATACATTTGGTGAGCAACACACATATGTTTTTAAAGTAGAGGAACAAAATAAATTAATTCAAAATAATTGCTCAAAAAAATTTCATGTTTCACCATTTATTGAAATGGATTGTAATTATTTTTTTAGAATATTAAATCCAGACCAGAAGTTGTCAGTTGTAATTGATCAATATGATCAAGAAGGAAAAATTCTTTTTGCTTCTCAAGATGGTGAAAGATCTGCTTTGACAAGTAAAAACTTAATGAATTCTTATCTTAAACACCCTTTAATGACATTTAAAATTATCTCTGCGATACATTTTGAAGCGTTTAAATTGTGGTTTAAAGGAATTAAATTTATAAAGAAAAAATTTAAAATTAAAAATAATATAACAGTAGAAAATTAATGTTTTTAAATAACACTGCAGATAAATTAGTTTTTAAATTTCTTAATAAAATAAATTATGGTTATCTAGAGCTTACTACACATGAAGGAAAAGTTTTAAAGTTTGGAAATTCAAATGAAAAATTGCATGCAAATATTTCAATCAAAAAACCAGATTTTAATTATAATTTAATTAGAGGTGGTAGTATTGGATTTGCAGAGAGCTACATGAGAGGTGAATTTGAAACTAATAACTTATCAAATTTAATCGAATTAACTGCAAGAAATATAGAAGTAATACATAAATTCTCAGGCCTTCTTGATTTTCCAATAATTAATTTTGTAAAAAATAAAATTATTAAAAATACAAAAAGTAGAAGCAAAGAAAATATTGCTAAACATTATGATCTAGGTAATGATTTCTTTTCTCTTTGGTTAGATGACACACTTACGTACTCTAGCGCTATTTTTGATGATAAATCAAAAAATCTATCTGATGCTCAAAATAACAAATATCAAAAATTAATTGATCTAATTAAACCAAATAATGGTGACAAAATTTTAGAAATAGGATGTGGTTGGGGAGGTTTTGCCGAGTATCTAGGTAAAAAATACGATGTTAAACTAGACTGTATTACAATATCAAAAAAACAATTTGAATACGCAAAAGAAAGAATTTTTAATTGTGGTTTAAACGAAAAAGTAAATATTGAAATAAAAGATTACAGAGATCTTAAAGGCAAATACAATTCAATTGCTTCTATAGAGATGATCGAAGCAGTTGGTCAAAATTATTTAGAGGGTTATTTTAAAACTATTAAAAATAACTTATCTGATGGTGGCAAAGCAGCCATTCAAGCAATTACTATCGATGATAGGTTATTTGATAGATATAAAAATAAACAAGATTTTATTCAAAAATATATTTTTCCAGGTGGTTTTTTGCCAAATAAAAATAGCATTAATCGATATGTTTTTGACAACGGGTTAACTGTTAATTCATATATTTCTTATGCTGATCATTATGCGAATACATTGGCTATATGGAGAAATGAGTTTTTAAAAAAATGGGATTTAATAAAAAATCAAGGTTTTGACTCAACATTTAAAAGAATGTGGGAGTTTTACCTTTCTTATTGTGAAGCAGGATTTAAGTCAAAAAATATAGATCTAATTCAGTTTTCAATGCAAAATAAATAAAATAATGGAGATATTTATGCGACATATAAAAATTATTAAGCCAATTTCGTTGATAATTTTATTATTCTTAATTACAAGTTGCTCGAATAATAGCGCTATGAAACCAGAAGATTTTAAAAATAAAGAACCGAGATTAATCATTGAAGAATATTTATCTGGAAATGTTAAGGCTTGGGGTGTTTTACAAAATAGATCAGGAAAAGTTACAAGACAATTTTCTGCGGACTTAAATGGAACTTGGGATGGAAAGCAGCTAATTCTAAAAGAAAAATTTAATTGGGATGATGGTGAAGTTCAAGATCGAGAATGGACAATAAACAAAATTGATGAGCACAATTATGAAGGGACAGCAGGTGATGTTGTTGGTAAAGCGAAAGGTTATTCTTATGGACCTGCATTTAAATTTGAATATGTTTTACTAGTTCCGGTCAAAGGTAAAGAGATAAAAATTACTTTTGATGATTGGATTTTTAAACAAGATGATCGAGTTGCAATAAATAGAGCAACTATGACAAAGTTTGGGTTTAAAGTAGCAGAATTAACAGTTGTATTTGTAAAAGATTAACTATTTTTTCTGATATTTTGTGAGTTTTCCAACTAATCCAAAATAAATTTTACTTGGTAAAAAACTAAGCAGCTTTAATGTTATTGTAAGTGATTTTGGAAAATGTATTTCAAATGTATTTTTGTTTACTAAACCTTCAAAAATTTGATCTGCTGCATACTCGGGTGTTTTTAAAAAAGGCATTTTAAAATCATTTTTATCTGTCATTGGAGTTTTAATAAAACCAGGAGACACTAAACAAACACGTACATTGTGTCTTTTAAAATCAAAGTACAAACTTTCAGCTAAGTTATTTAATGCCGACTTTGATGGTCCATATCCTGTTGAATTAGGTAATCCTCTATATCCCGCAATTGATGACACAATAGTTATTATTCCTTTTTTTTTATCTCTAAAGTACTGTTCAACAGCTTTAATACAATTAACTGTTCCAAAAAAATTTACCTTAAATACGTCTTCCATTTGCTCGACATCTATTTCTTTCTCTTTTTTTGGATCCCATGTTCCTGTTGAAAAAAAACAAATATCTATATTTTCAAATTTGTTTTTAATTTCATTAAATACTTGTTTACACTTTTCTTTGTCAGTCACATCTAAAGGAAAACCTGAAATATTTTCATAAGAATTTGAAAGCTCATTCAATAATTCAGCTCGTCTTGCAGATATAGCAACATTCCATCCCATGGCTGCAAACTTAATTGCTAAAGCTTTACCAATGCCAGTACTTCCTCCAGTAATCCAAATAGTTTTTTTACTCATTTTTTGTTATGTATATATTTAATATGCTTAAAAACAAATTTTTAACATTTCTGTTGTTTCTTGCTATTACATTCTCTGCCTCATTCATTGGAGGTTTGTCTACAATTTCATTTAAAGAACCTTGGTACTCACTATTAAATAAACCAACTTTTAATCCTCCAGATTGGATATTTGGTCCTGTCTGGACATCTCTTTATTTAATGATGACTTTCTCTATATGGCTTTATTGGCATACTAAAAATAGAGATATGAATACTGTTTATATTTACTTCATTCATTTAATTTTCAATACAACTTGGAGTGTAGTTTTTTTTGTTTTTCACAATATGGTCTTGGCTCTATTAGTTTTAATCATTCTAATAGCATTGATAATTAACTTAATTTTAAGGTTTAAACGCGTCAAGATGTTGAGCGCCTACTTAATGATTCCATATTTACTTTGGTGTAGCTTTGCACTAATTCTGAATACAAGCTTAATTATGTTAAATTAGATATGGATGATGTTGTAGTAATTGGTGGTGGAATAATAGGGGCGGCAACTGCTTATTTTTTATCCAAAGAAGGTAGAAAAGTAAAAGTCATTGAAAGAGATCCTACTTATAAAACAGCTTCATTCCCATTATCTCTAGGAGGTTTTAGAAGACAATTTTTCCAAAAAGAAAATATATTATTGGGAAAATTTGCAAGAGAATTTATTTTTCAAATACCAGAATTATTAAAAACAGAAAAAAATCCTAATCCAACAGCTAGTATGGTAACCAATGGATATCTTTTAATGTTTGGCCCTGAACATGCTGAAGAGCAATATAGAGCATTAGAAAACCATAAAGATTGTGATGCAGGAACAAAAAATATTAAAGGCTCAGAATTATCAAAAGTTTTTCCTTATGTTAATAGTGAGGGAATTGAAACAGCAACCTATACAGATAACCAAAGCGAAGGATGGATTGATCCATTTATGTTTCATAGCGCTCTTAAAAGCAAAGCAATAGAGCTTGGAGCAGAATTTATTAAGGGTGAAGTAAAAAGTATTTCTGAAATAAATGCCAAAACAATTGTTTCTGCGGCTGGTTGTTGGACAAAAGAATTGTTAGAGGATATTCCTGTTGTTCCTCAAAAGCATACCGTGTTTAGAGTAAAATGCCCAACATATATTAAAGAGATGCCACTAAGTGGAGATTTAACAACGGGTGTTTATTGGAGACCAGAAGGAGGAGAATATTTAGCAGGCTCACCTATTTCTGTATTTGACGCAGAAGATTTAGAACCAGCCTGGAATGACTTTGAAGAATTAGTCTGGCCAGCTCTAGCTAAACGAATACCTGCTTTTGAGGAATTAAAATTAACTGGTGGATGGGCAGGTTACTATGATTGTAATAGATTGGATAATAATGCAGTAGTTGGTAAACATCCAAAATATGAGAATGTATACATGGCATCTGGGTTTACCGGACGAGGCTTAATGCAGGCACCAGGTATCGGTAGGGCCTTAACTGAATTAATCACAACAGGATCATACCAAACAATTGATATAAGTGATTTTGCAGTTGAAAGAGTTTTGGGTAAATCAGCTAGGCCAGAGCCTTACGTTTTATAATTTCAAGTTCCACAAAAAGTTTGATATTTTACATTGTTTGATGGAGCAGGCGTTTGATATTCCTGAATATTGTTTTGATTGTCGTAAGGATTTTTTAAAATAGCTAATAATTTTTTCATTTTATCTAAACCTCCTTTGTCTGCTTCAGCTAAGGCTTCCTCTACTTTATGATTTCTAGGAATAACAGTTGGATTATTTTTTTTCATAAGTTTGATTTGTTTTTCCTTAGTTGAATTATTTAACTCAGATCTTTTTTTCCATTCATTTTTCCAATTGACAAATTCAACATTTTTGTAAACTTCATCAGAATTAATACCCATTAAATGACAAAAAGTATTTGTGTAATCTGCTTTATTTTTTTCCATCCAATTAAACAAATCATTAATTAATTTTTTATCATTTTTTTCCTCACCAAATAGACCAAGCTTATCTCTGATCATATTTAACCACTTATCCTCATAAATATTTTGGAAATTATCTATTAAATCTGTAGCTAATTTGATTGCAGTATTTTCATTTTTATCAATTAGAGGGATTAAACATTCTGCAAATCTTGCTAAATTCCACTTTGTAATTGGTGGTTGATTAGAAAAGGCATATCTTCCAAACTTATCGATTGAGCTAAAGACAGTTTTTGGATCATAATGATCCATAAATGCACAAGGACCATAATCAATGGTTTCACCTGAAATTGCCATGTTATCAGTATTCATAACCCCATGAATAAATCCAACTCGCATCCAGTTAATTACTAGCTGGCATTGCTTTTCCATTACAAGATTTAACAAGTCTAATGCTTTTGAATTTGACGTTTTAATTTCTGGATAATGTCTGTTTATTGTGTAGTCGACTAAAGTATTTAAATTTTCAATGTTTTGAGTTGCAGCAATATATTGAAATGTTCCGACTCGAAGATGACTTGATGCAACTCTTGTTAATATAGCACCCTGTAAAAGATTTTCTCTTACAACTTTTTCTCCTGTTTTTACTACAGCAAGGCTCCTAGTAGTTGGAATATTTAATGAATGTATCGCTTCACTGATAATATATTCTCTTAGCATAGGTCCTAGTGCTGCTCTTCCATCACCCCCTCTAGAAAAAGAAGTTCTACCTGAACCCTTAAACTGAATATCAAAACGATTGTCATTATTAACTAAATGCTCACCCAATAAAACTGCTCTACCATCTCCTAACATAGTAAAGTGTCCGAATTGATGACCTGCATATGCTTGTGCAATGGTATTAGTTTCTTCTGGTATAGAGTTTCCAGAAAATATTTCTGCTAATTTTTTTTTGTCAGTTTTTGAAAAATCTAAATTTAAAGTAGATGCTAGTTCCTCATTTAAAATTACTAATTCAGGATCATGAACAGGAGTTGGTTTAATATTTTCTTTAAAAGTGTTTGATAACTTTGAATACGTATTATCAAAATGCCAACCAATGGTCATTTTAATTAACTAACTTCGGCTTGATTTTCTTTTGGTTTAACTTCTGTTTTAAATTGATTAGAAATTTTTTGTACTTCAACAGAAGATACTTTGTATTCTGCACACATTGTTTCTTCATCTTTACCATGACCTGTAACCATATTAACCATATGTTCTGGGAAATGGAATGTAGTAAAAACAATTCCTTCTTTAACCTTATCTGTAACCTCAACCTTAAGAGCAACCTCACCTCTACCTGAATAAAGTCTTCCAATATCACCAGTGTTTAGATCTCTATACTCAGCATCTTTAGGATGAATTAATAAAACGTCTTCATCTACAATATTTATATTTTTTGTTCTTCTAGTCATTGTTGCTGCGTTGTAATGTTGTAAAACTCTACTAGTTGTCAAAATCAAAGGATAGTCTTTTTGATTAGCTTCTATTTCTGATGACTCTTTCCAATCAAAGTTTTTAAGTCTGCCTTTACCTAATTTAAATGTTTCTGTATGTAAAATTTTCGTATCAGTTCCATCTTCTTGGACAGGCCATTGTAACCCAAATTTTCCAAGTCTCTCTCTTGTAACTCCCTTAAAGAAAGGAACGATATCAGCAATTTCTGCTAGAACTTGATCTGCATCATAAGTTGGCTGATCAAAACCTAATTTCTGCATCATCTCAGTTACAATTAATCCATCAGGTTTAGTGCCTGGTAGAGGAGGTACTGCTCTGTTCACTCTTTGAATTCTTCTCTCAGTGTTTGTAAAAGTTCCATCCTTTTCTAAGAAAGTTGTGCCGGGCAGAACAACAGTTGCTAATTTTGCTGTTTCGCTCATAAATATTTCCTGTACAACTAAAAGTTCTAAAGAGTTCATAGCTTCAATAACATGTGCGCTATTAGGATCTGTTTGAACAATATCTTCCCCTATAATCCATAAACCTTTTAATTCCTTGTTTATTGCAGCTTCAAACATTTGAGGAATTTTTAATCCTGGTTTAGTTGGGTGCGTTACTCCATATTTTTCTGTATAGAATTCTTGATGCTTTTCATCAGCTACGGGAAAATATCCAGCGCCTTGGTGTGGTTGACATCCCATATCAGCTGCACCTTGAACATTATTTTGACCCCTTAAAGGATTAACTCCGACACCTTTTCGTCCAATGTTTCCAGTAATCATTGCTAGATCTGCAATTAACATTACAGTTTTGGATCCTTGTTCGTGTTCAGTAACTCCCAAACCATGGAACTCCATTGAATTTTTTGCTGTAGCATAGGCAATTGCTGCTTCTTTAACTAATTGTTTATCTACACCAGCTACTTTTGCTAAATGATCTACATCTTGTCTTTCAATTTCTTTTAAGAAATTATCAAAACCTTCAGTTCTATCTCTAACAAAATCTGCATTATAAAGTTTTGATTTAATAATAAAGTGTAACATCATATTTAGAACTGCAACGTTAGTTCCTGGTCTTAGTTTAATATGATAATCAGCAAGTTTTGCTAGTTCAGTTGTAACTGGATCAAGCACAATTAATTTTTTTCCTTTCATGATTTGCTGTTTTATTTT